>JBDUAJ010000123.1:0-8855 GCA_040004695.1 Nitrospirales bacterium
CAACAACTGATTGATGGCCCTCAGTTCTTTGATTTACCAGAAACCATGACCTCCAGCAAACAACAATGCTTCGATTGCTACCATTACGAAATCACAGTCGAGTCGCAAGGGCAACGACACACGGTGTAGATCAATACAGAGCGAATAGAGCTTCCTTTCACACTGCGACCATTACTTGATTGGTTACTGAATAGAAGCCCGTCGAAGGGAGAAAGAAATGAGTGACATGATGAAGTACGCACTGTATTTCCTGCTGGGCGGCGTCTTGGTCAGCGGCTCGACCTATGTCGGCTCGATGGGACGGGGGTTTACCGCCGCGTTCGCCAGCACCTTTCCGGCGATCACGGGCATGACCTTCATTTTGATCTATTTAAATGGCGGCACCGATAATACCTTGTCCTATGCCAAACACCTGCTGCTGTTCGTGCCGCCCTGGACGGCGTATGTGCTCTTTATCATCATCGTCCTTCCCCGTTTCGGCTTCTGGCCCGCGATGATCGGCGGCCTTACCCTATATATGACGTGTGTCGGACTGCTCAAAATGACGCTGGAGTAGTTATGTCTATTATTGGGTAGAGGCAGATAGCAAACGTAAGACTCGACTCACTTTACGAGAAAAGCAAGAAGGTGCACGGGCCCACAGACCACCTCAGATGCCAATTGGGATCAAAGAGAAGACGCGTCCGTACTGAGCCGCTGTCGTGGTGCCCCCTTTTTGAGAGCCTCGCGCACATCATCCAGCTTATAGGCATCTTCAACCGACAGGTATGGAGACCATTCGTCGTCAATTACCAGAAGCTCGACGTCGACTTCGGCAAGATATCGTCCTTCATGTACCAGCTTGGTTCGATTTTGCCTTTTCATCTACGCCTCCTCATGAATCCGTCTTGCCATTTCTCAGGGGCCGGTCGATAAGCAGTGACGACAACAGCAGGCTCCAAGCGGCCTTTGTGAAGACCCCACACAACATGAATGGGATTTCCGTTACTGTCTTGCTGTAGTACCAGCACACACGGCCCTTTGGGGTAATCCGGATAATCTTCCACACCTCTTCCGTCGTGAAAACGCTCGATGATATCACGAGAGCGGATACCATCAGCCGCAAGTTCGTCGTATCCGTGTTCGGGGATTCGAACAGAGCCCGCTCCCACCAAGTGTTTAACGCGTTCAAACGTATCACTCACGGTAGCTTCATGGCTTCACAACCGGTAGCATCTGCTATTGCTCATCTCTGACCGCAATTATCAGCAGGGCTAAGGAAAGTTTAAAATGTAGGAATGCCGGATGCCACAACGGAAAGCGGGAACACTTGATTGATCACAACTTTTGTATCCAACAAGAGGTGCGCTTACCGAACCAACCAGCTGAGTTGCTCGCCGATCCGCAGTCCTGCTATCGGAACCTCCACCCCAACCCCATGGTCCAAGAATTCACGGTACCGTCCACGCGGGGCTGGAAATCGCGTTTCGTCGAATCCCTCACAATCGCTGAAGAAAGAGTGGCATCTCCAGGACGAATGGTGACGACGACCCGGGTAGCCACCATCCTCAAAAGATATCCGTACCCGTTTTGCCGGTGTCCAAGTCAGTCCGGCCTAGACGTATGGCATCCTCGCAAGCATCGAGAAAGCGGGACCTGGTACAGAATGTAATCTCCATTGTTTTGTCCACGCCCAACAATTAAGTCGATTATCTCCGCTAAGAGCTGTCTATGACAATGCGGAATATTGTTAGCCGAATCAGTGCTACGTCAAGACCTGAGCGCTTCGAGGCTCGTTACCATATCGTTGGCGCCTAATACTTACCCCTCTTTGCAGAGTCTTCGGCGCGCAATTCGCGATGAGCAGGACACTCCATTGATATTTCATTGCAACAATGCAGAGGCTCTTGGTATCATGTTCGATTGTCCTTCCTCAGGAATCTTTCATGGCAAACACCCTTACACCTCGCTCGCAGGCCTATGACCTCATCATCGAGGGCGCGCGGCAGCATAACCTTAAGAACATCTCGCTCACGATTCCGCATAACGCCGTCACGGTGATTACCGGCGTGTCTGGATCAGGGAAGTCATCGCTGGCATTCGATACGCTGTTTGCCGAGGGGCAGTGGCGATACGTGGAGTCACTGTCCACCTATGCCCGGATGTTTTTGGAAAAGGTGGATCGGCCCGACGTCGACCGATTGATCAATATTCGTCCAGCGATTGCGATCGAGCAAAAGAATTCGGTCCGGACGGCGCGCTCGACCGTCGGGACGTCGACGGAGATTTCAGATTTTCTTCGACTGCTCTTTGCCAAGATCGGCCGTCCCACCTGTCCGGATTGCAAACAAGAAGCACGCGGCTACCAACCGGCCGATATCGTGGACGAGTTGCTGAGCCGCTTCATGGATCGTCGCGCCATGATCTTGTTTCCCGTCGATGACGCCCGCGGTGACGACGCGGCGCTCGTTCAGTCTCTGTTGACGAGAGGATTCATCCGCGTCAAATGTGGAGAGGACCTTGTCGATCTTCAACCTGGCCTTGCATTCCCCCCGCACAAGCCCGCGGATCTGTATGTCGTGTTGGACCGCTTGGTGCTCCGCGCAGACAATCGCGGGCGATTGATGGAAGCGGTCGAAAGTGCCTTGCGCGAGGGCAATGGCGCGTGCCGCGTGGAGGTGATCGGCCATGGTCCACACACCTACAGCATCCGGTTCATGTGTCAACGATGCGAGCGGACGTTTGAACCGATCCGGCCGGTCATGTTCTCGTTTAATCACCCGCTGGGCGCCTGCCCAGAGTGCAAGGGGTTTGGAAATATTCTTTGCTACGATGAGGAGTTGGTGGTCCCGAATCGAAACGTGTCATTGGCCGACGGAGCCATTGAACCCTGGATGAAACCCGGCACCGCACGGTGGCACAAGCAGATGCTGCTCGCCATGAAACGCCGGCGCATCAGCCTGACGACCCCGTACGGTCAATTGTCTGAAGACGAACGGGCGCTGCTGTGGAAGGGCGACCGTGCCTTTGAAGGGATCGATCAGTTCTTCGCGCACCTCGAGCACAAGCGGTACAAACTCCATGTCCGGGTCTTCCTCAGCCGGTACCGTAGCCCGGTGGCCTGTCCCTCCTGCCGTGGCTCGCGGCTGAAACCCGAGGCGCTCCTCGTCAAGATCGGCGGACAGGATATTCACGAGGCGTCGAAGTGGACCATCGAGGAGTTGGCGCGCTGGCTCGGCGAGCTGAAGCTGTCCGATTTTGAAGCCGGTATCGCCCATGATATTGTGCGCCAACTTTCAATGAAGCTCTGCTTTCTCCGGCGGGTCGGCCTCAGTTATCTGACGCTCGCCCGCCAGACCCGCACGCTCTCCGGTGGAGAGGCGCAGCGCATTACCCTGGCCAATCAGCTCGGCTCCCGGTTGGTCGGAACCCTGTACGTCTTGGATGAACCGACCATCGGGCTGCACGCCCGCGACACCGCCATGCTGGCTTCCATCATGAGAGAACTGGCCGATGCGGGCAATACGGTGGTCGTTGTTGAGCACGACAAACAGATGATGCTCGCCGCTGATCATATTGTGGAGCTGGGTCCGTTTTCTGGTGAGCGAGGAGGAATGATTGTCGCGGCCGGCCCTCGCGAAACATTCCTCGCTGATCCGACTTCTCTCACCGCTCGCTATGTCCGGGGAGACGAGCGCATCCCGGTGCCTGCGGTTCGTCGTCGCGGCAATGGCAAAGCGCTCATCCTCGCAGGTGCGCGAGAACATAACTTAAAAGACGTCACCGCGAGATTTCCCCTGGGCATGCTGATCTGCGTCACGGGGGTGTCTGGCTCGGGCAAGAGCACCCTGGTGCGGGACACGCTGTATTGCGCCGTCGCGCGGGCCTTCCGGACGGCCTCTCTCCCGATGGGTCGATTTACGGCCATGAAAGGCTTGGAACACCTGTGTGGCGTTCGACTGATCGATCAAGAACCGATCGGGCGGACCCCTCGATCCAACCCGGTCACCTATTTAAAAGCCTTCGACGACATCCGCCGTCTCTTTTCTACGCTGCCGGAGGCGAGGCGACGCCATCTCACTCCGGCACACTTTTCTTTTAATACCTCAGGAGGGCGTTGCGAACGGTGCCAAGGCACCGGTTACGAGAAACTGGAGATGTATTTCTTCGAAGATATGTACGTCATGTGCGAGGTCTGCGATGGACATCGTTTTAAGCCGGAGGTCCTTGCCGTGCGCTATAAGGGAAAGACTATTCGAGAGGTGCTGGACCTGACCGTCAGCGACGCCATCTCTTTTTTCGGGGACTCCCGTCGCCTTGGCGAGAAATTCCATCTGATGACCTCCATCGGTCTCGGCTATCTCCGACTAGGCCAGCCGGCGACGACCCTCTCGGGTGGCGAAGCTCAGCGCCTCAAGATTGCAGCCGAGCTCAAGGACCGCTCATCTCGCGGGACCCTTTATATCTTGGATGAACCCACCACTGGGCTTCACCTGGACGACATCAAGAAGTTGCTGAGCGTCCTCAACAAACTCGTCGATGCCGGGCACACCGTTCTGGTCGTGGAGCATCATCTCGACGTGATCAAGGCTGCCGATTGGGTTATCGATCTTGGCCCCGAGGGCGGTGACGCAGGAGGCTACATCGTCGCCGAGGGCCGACCCGAACAGGTCGCGGAGGTAAACACCTCACACACAGGACGTTTTTTGCGATCAGCGTTCGGTCAAGAAAAGAAGGAGGTGGAAATAAAAGTGGCAGGCAACCGAGGGCCCTTGTCAGACCACCCTTAGTTTAAGCTCGGATCGACCGGCATGTCTGCGTACATTTCATACGACTTACCGAGTGATCGTACAATGTCCGGCCATATGCTGCCCGGATCTTTTTGGAAGACGACCGTTGGATCGGCGGGCAAAGTGATCCATGAACCCGTTTTCATCTCTTGTTCGAGTTGACCGGGCCCCCATCCCGAATACCCTGCATAGGCGCGAAAGGCCTCGGCCTCGGTCGGCGTCGTCAGGACCCGTTCCACGGCCGCCAAATCCCCACCCAGATAGACTCTGTCAAAGACATGATGCGTCTCGGTCGGCTCCTCTGCTAATCGATACAACATCAGAACCTGGTTCTGCTGGACCGGCCCTCCCGAAAAGAGCGGGTGTCGCTGGCCTTCTAAGATAGGAATTTGGGGCAGGGCTTCGGTAATCGACATGGCGGTTGGACGGTTGACGACCACTCCCAGCGCGCCCTCCGGCCCATGCTCGCAAAGCAGGACGACGGTTTGTCTAAAATTCGGATCTCGCAAGGCGGGAGTCGCCACGAGAAAGATGCCTTTTCCGAGTCCTTCGTTCATTGATTCATCCTACCACTGTGTTGTGATCGTAAGTAAGGCCGATTGGAGTAAGGCAAGAGCTAGGCTTTGTAGAAATGTGGTCGGCGGTCGCGGAACAAGTCATTGTACGGATTGAGAGATTTATCGCGAGCCTCGTGTGGATCGATGTCCAGCACACCAAGACTGTCTTGATCAGATGATGCACGGGACAGGATCGCGCCGCCTGGACTCACGATTCCGCTCTGACCGATATACGTCAGCCGTTTCTTTCCCCCTCGCTCCTCCGAGCCAATCCGATTGGCCGTGATGCTGAACACCCGATTCTCCAGACACCGCGTCACCATAGCCTCGGGGCAGTGGGGCAGAACAAGATTCGACGGATGACAAATGATATCGGCGCCTTTCAGCGCCAGCGTCCGTGCCGATTCCGGATAAAACCAGTCAAAACACACCATGATCCCGATCTTGGCTGATCCGATGTCCCACACCTGAAAGCCCCTGTCGCCCGGAGAAAAAAAGAGCGTTTCCTCATAAAACAGATGTGTCTTGCGGTAGCACCCGAGAAACCCTGACGGGGCAACGATCACCGCTGAATTGTAATACTGCGCCCCATCTCGTTCCGGCAGGCCTGCGACGAGCACCATGCGTCGATCCCGCGCCAGCTGGATGAGACGCTGAGTCGTCGGACCCTCGGGCACCGGTTCGGCCAGTTCTTCCACTTCCTGTTTTGAAATGAATTGATAGCCGGACGCAAAAAGCTCGGGAAGAACCATGAGGTCACATTGAACCTGGCTCAAGCGGTTCGACACCGTGTCAAGATTCCGTTTGATCTCGCCAAAGATTGGATTGAATTGATAAAACCCAACGTTCACGTGCTTTCCCACCAAATAAAAACGGGCAGGGAGAATGTCCCTGCCCGTTGATGTCTCTACCCGCTGACCATTACTTCACTTCAGACAAATGCATCAACGCTCCCTCAGCAGACTTCGTCGCGATATCCGCATGACCTGCCTTGCCGTGTTCAATCGCGTCCTTCAATCCCTTCACGCCTTCTGCGACATGGCCATTATCTTTCATATCCTTTTGTGCCAACTCGGCGTGCTTCAAGGCCAACTCGGCATGCTTGACCAATACGTCGGCATGACCCTTCTTCCCGTGCTCAATTGCTTCTTTCGCATGTTCCACGGCTTCGGAGACGTGTTTATTTCCGGCCGCCAAGGCCACAGCCGATAGAAGCGACACGCTTAGGAACCCGGTCGCCACGCTCAGGATCAATGCACCGAGAAGCCATTTTCTCCGCATGCCGCACCTCCTCATCATCTAGGTTGGGATACATTATCGACGTGACCTTAACACGTGATTTTTCGGTGAGTCAAGGGGATGGGTCATGTCGTTGATGACGTGAGCCTCCCCTTGTCACTCCTCGGTAAATCTTAATTGTAGATTCTGTTCTCTTTATTTCTCTCTATCGCTTTCGTTACCGTTTTATTGGTCTAACTAACACTAGACTAACACTTGGAGTCTCACGCGCGCGCGCGAACCAGTTACCCACCAAACGATCAAAATCCGCATTCCCGTTGTTTTTGTCTCTCGCCGCAACCTTATTCGAGAAATCTGTCTTTGGTATTCTTCTCGGCTCATCAGATAGCAGCGCTGAGTGTCCTAAGCTGTCGCTGACGCGGCCCTAGAGCAGCAGTTGCAGTGGAATGCTCTCAAGGCTGAGCCAACCATTAAGATGGAACGCGCTACAAAGACGTTGACAATCATGCTCATCTATAAAGAGCACAAGGGGTGAAAAAAAGATGAGCGTAGCACTGCGCAAAAAGCGCAATAACCCTATTAAGCATGTAAGCCAGCCAGATTGGGTCGTAAGTGTGCTCCATACCATCCTGCGAAAGTGATCACCCAAGGGTCACTGTCATCAGCGTCATCGTGTCGTTGCCAAAAATATCTATTACCTTCACAGCAATGGTGTAGCGGCCGGGCTTCGCGTAGGTGCGCTTGCCTGAAGCGTGCTCACCGGGGTTGTCGGCGTTTCTGGGGTAGAATGGACTTCAGGGGTTAGGTTGTGGTCTTCCAAATGTAACGCTTCTGATTTTGCTTCGTCGCTTTCCTTTGGGACACCCGAAGCCATGGCCATAATAAAAGCGAGTGCCTGTGTCACTTCGCTCCCAATCCTTAGAGGTTTCATAAAGGAAACTGTTCCCAGGTGGTCAAAGTCTAAAGTGATAGGAGCCTTAAAGAACATATGTAAGTGAAAAATAGTTCCATCCTTTGTCCAACCACTAACCTTCGGATGTTGGCCAGTGTCCATAACCGTTGCGTTAAGCATTTTGATAAATTGCCGAACGGTGAAGCGGCGCCGAAATCAGCTATACCTGGTCTTATTATGACCACCGATTCTAAAAATTTTTCCTCTGGCTCAATATAGCGACCGCATAGCGACCGCTTCTCGTTCACCCCGTATCCGACCACACATCCTCATGCGCCAGGATGGACGAGCGACTGGTTGCAGAAGCCCAGCCTACCGGACATTGATATCAGCGCCACGGCCAGCGGCCTGCATATCAGTAACGTCAATCTCATCGGAAATGAGAACAACGTCGGCGAGGTCATCTTGGATCTGGAGTATGACGTGCATGCGGCCATTGCGCCGATACATACGATCACGGCAGGTGTGCCGCAGGAGAATGTTTCCTTCGGCGTCACTCACACAACCGAGGAGTTTGCCACGCATCAGATCGCCGCAAATGGGGTGTTCAGTTTCAATGCCCCTGGCTGTCCGGCGCCGTTCTGTCAGCCCGTCATGATCACCCCCACCGACGCCTTGCACGTCACCGATAGCACGGTGTGGAGCTACAACGATTGTCACATGGGACCGCCGGAGACGAATAATCAACCGCATTGCAGTGTGGGTATTCATGGGACGGTGGATTCCACCTACGCCACGGTGCCAGAGCCCGGTACGTGGGTGTTACTGGCACAGGGCTACTCGGTCTTTTCACGATAAGGAAGTGGCGGCAACATTTACTCGGAAGCCTGCTGCTCGCGCTGGTTCTGGCGAGCGCGAGCGAGGTTCACCCCGCTACGCTGGCGGACTGGACGGCTGACGGACATCCGTTTACGGCGGCCAACGGCGTGTCGTTCTCGCATTTACGGGGTCGGTCAACGAGCAGGCCACGTGCTGCTTTCAGGTGGATCTGCAATCGATCACGGAAACGCCGGACGGCTTTCAATTTCATGTCGAGGCCGAGGGCGTGAGTCAGGGGGGCGTCCCAAATTTAGGCTTTGCGACATACAACGGCACAATTGGATTTGATACGAATGCGGATGGCGTGACAGCTACGGGAATCACCGATCCGCATTCGCTTACCGTGTCCGGATAGACGCCCGGTCATGTGGTCGAACAGTTTGCGTTTTTCACGACGGGGGGGTGTCGTGTCTCGGACCCTGGCCCCCTGACATGCTTTGAAGAGACGTTTACGACCGTGCAGACACATGCCACGTTGGTGCCTGAGCCCAGCACCTGGCTACTGCTGGTATCGGGCCT
>JBDUAJ010000004.1:0-28400 GCA_040004695.1 Nitrospirales bacterium
AGCCTGCATCCCGATGGGCCAGAGCGGTATGCCAGCAGCCTCTTGAGCCTGTCGTCTTGTTCGCTCACGCGGAGTTGTGCTAAAGTCCCCTGCTATTTTTCAAAGGCAACATAAGGAGTTAGGAGAGATTGGTGGCTCAGGATTTAGTCCGAGAAAGGGTGACGGGAGCGCTTCAGGATGCCCTGCGACGAGCGAAGCAAAACGGCCAACTGACGATTGAGCCTTTCCCCACCGTGTCATTGGACTTACCGAAACGACCTGAATGGGGCGATCTTGCCACGACGGTCGCGATGACCCTGGCTTCGGCTGAAAAGCGCCCACCCTATGAGGTGGCGCAAATCATCCTCGACAACTTACGTACACATACGTCGATTTTCGAACGGGTCGAGATTGCGCGTCCTGGCTTTTTGAATATGACGATCAAGCAGGATCTTTGGCTCCAAGTCCTCACCGAGATCGCTGCACAGGGCGAGGCCTATGGTCGATGTGATCTAGGACAAGGCCGCCGGGTGCTGGTGGAATACGTCAGCGCCAACCCGACGGGGCCTCTGCATGTGGGACACGGACGAGGAGCTGCGGTCGGGCAGGCGCTTTCAAACTTGCTTCGCGCAGCCGGCTATGACGTCGTGACGGAATACTATGTCAACGATGCGGGGCGGCAGATGAAACTGCTCGGTGCGTCCGTGTATGCCCGATACCTGGAACGGCATGGCCGTCCCGTGACCTTTCCTGAAGACGGGTATCGGGGGTCCTATATCGTGCAAATAGCGGAACTTATACAAGAACGCCTGGGCCCAGCATTGCTTGATCTGCCGGCAGACCAGGCCGAGGAGCGGTGTCGCGAACTGGCTGGGGAGAGCTTGTTACAGCTGATCCGACAGGACCTTGCAAGATTCGGAGTCACATTGGACTCGTGGTTCAGTGAGGCCTCGCTCGTGAATACAGGGTTGGTGGAACGAGTGCTCGACGAACTCCGTACGCGCGGATTGTTGTTTGAAGAAAACGGTGCCCTGTGGTTTCGATCGTCCGCATTTGGCGATGATAAGGATCGCGTCGTCCGCAAGCAAGAAGGCGAGTGGACATACCTCGCGTCTGACATTGCCTATCATCGTGATAAGCTCATGCGCGGCTATGACCTGCTCGTGGATGTGTGGGGCGCCGACCATCATGGTTATATCGGTCGAATGGGGGCTGCCGTACAAGCCTACGGGCATCCCAAGGAGCGGCTCCGGGTCGTCTTGGTTCAGATGGTGAATTTACTGCGGGGCGGCAAGAAAGTTGAAATGTCCAAGCGAGCCGGCGAGTTCATCGCCATGCGAGAGGTGATGGATGAAGTAGGCGCCGATGCCGCAAAGTTTTTCTTTCTCATGCGCCGGTCCGATACCCATCTTGATTTTGATTTGGATCTGGCTAAGCGGCAGTCAGCCGAAAATCCGGTCTACTATGTGCAGTATGCGCATGCGCGACTCTCCAGCGTCTTTCGGATTGCGGAGGAACGTGGGATTCCGGTGCCCCAGCCAGATGAAGCCAGTCTAGATCTGTTGAAGGATCCGGATGAACTGAGCCTTATCCGTAAGCTTTCCGACTATCCCTCCGTAGTTCAAGGCAGCGCGGCGGCGCTTGAGCCGCATAGAATCACGTTCTATTTGCAAGAGCTTGCGGGATTGCTGCATACATTTTACTACAAGCATCGTATTATGCCGGTGATGGCGGAGAGCGAGGTTGCTGACGAGCAATTTGTGCCGGCCGGCGAGCGGGTTGTTAAACAGCGAGAGTCGGTCACGCCGGACCTGACGGCCGCGCGTTTGGCCATGATGCGGCAGGTGCAACAGGTCATCAAGAACGGGTTAGGGTTGTTGGGAATTTCGGCTCCTGATCGCATGTAACGAGAGGCCATGATCGAGTTTGTCGTTCGAAAAACGGATCTGGGTGGCGCAGCACGACTAGGTACGCTGACAACGGCTCGCGGCACGATTGAGACGCCGGCGTTTATGCCGGTCGGGTCGCTTGGCGCGGTCAAAGGCATCGAGGCGGACGATCTACGCAGTCTTGGCTATGGGTTGATCTTAAACAATGCCTATCATCTCTATTTGCGGCCCAGCCATGAGGTTGTGGCGGCTATGGGCGGCTTGCATACATTCACGTCATGGCCTGGCGCCATTCTGACCGACAGCGGTGGATTTCAAGTCTTTAGTTTGTCGAAGCTGTGCAAGGTGACCGATGAAGGTGTGACCTTTCAATCCCATCTGGATGGATCGTTGCATCATATTACTCCCGAACGAGCCATTGAGATTCAGGAAGCGCTCGGGGCCGACATCATGATGGCATTCGACGAATGCGTGGCGCTCCCCTCCTCGCGTGAACGGATCGAGGAGGCCCTTCAGCGTACGCATCGGTGGGCCGCTCGGTGTCAGGCGGCAAGACGCCGGACCGATCAGGCGCTCTTTGGCATTGTTCAAGGCGGGCATGATTCTGAACTACGCGCGCAGGCTGCTGCCGGGATCGTCGCCATTGGATTTGACGGCTATGCGATCGGCGGTTTGTCGGTCGGGGAAGAGAAATCGGTTATGTATGGCATGTTGGATGCGACCGTTCCCCGTCTGCCAAGCGATCGACCTCATTATTTGATGGGGGTCGGGATGCCGGAGGATTTGGTGGAAGGCGTGGCACGGGGTGTCGATATGTTTGATTGTGTCGTGCCGACGAGGCATGGCCGGACAGGTTCCTTGTTTACGTCTACGGGCCGCGTTGTCATCAAACATGCGCAATATGCCCGAGATGAGCAACCGATCGACCCTGCCTGTGCCTGTCGAGTGTGTGCCCGGTACTCCCGCGCCTATCTCCACCATCTATTTCTCAGCAAGGAAATGCTGGGAGTGCGTCTCAACACCTTGCATAACTTGTATTATTTTGCCGAGTTGATGCGGAGCATCCGGGCGGCGATTGCTGAGGGAACGTTTGCCGACTTTCGGTCGGCTTTTTATGCTCGCCGCATGAACAATGGAAATGAGGAGGCTTCAGCTTTGCTGCAGACCAGATCCGAGGAGGTTCGGTTGTGAAGACCATCATGTCAGTCGCGTGGGCACAGGGGGCAGCATCGGGAATCAGTGGAAGCACTATCCTGTCTTTTCTTCCGTTTGTTCTCATCTTTGTCATTTTTTATTTTCTGCTGATCTTGCCGCAACAGAAACGGCAGAAAAAGCTCAAGGCTATGCTGGAGGCGCTTAAAAAAGGGGACAAGGTCGTCACCTCATCCGGCATCTGGGGGAGCATCTCGAATCTGGGGAAAGACACCGTGACGGTGCAGATTGCGGACAATACAAAAATCAAAGTCCAGCGGGATCATATTTCGCGTGTGCGGGGCGATGAGGAAGAGTAGGAGGGAAGGGGGACGACTGGACTGTCCCTGTGCTCGCAGAGCGCGCACACGAAGACGGTGCTCGCTCGATGCGCGCAATGGGGGCAATCCAGCCGACCCCCTCCCAGAAGGGAAGTTATTTGGAAGCTATAGGGATGGAGAAAGGTTGAAGCAAGGATGAAAAAAGTCGGGGGGCGGTTTGCATTGCTGTGTCTGGTCATCGTCGTCTCGCTGGTATTTTTTATTCCGTCGGTCCCTGCCCTCTATCAACCGCTGCCGGGTTGGTTGAAGTCGGTGCTGCCCAACAAAGGGATTACGCTGGGCTTGGACTTACAAGGCGGGATTCACCTCGTGCTTGAAGTGGAAGAAGAGCGGGCGGTCGAAATTGCGGTGGATCGATCGGTCAATGCGATTCAAGATCTGTTGGTCGAGAAGAAGATTCCGGTCGAGTCGGTGAAGCGGACGGCATCTGCCCAGGTCACGCTGACATTCCAAAACGCCGAATTAAAACCGCAGATTCAGAAGATCATGGAAGATTTCCCCTCGTTTGTCGAGGTGGACTCCCAAGGAACGTCGACCACGATCGTCTATGAGATCAAGGACGCAGAGATTAAGCGCATTAAAGATTCGGCAATCAATCAGGCGTTGGAAACCATTCGCAACCGCATCGACCAGTTCGGCGTGGCTGAACCGCTCATTCAGCGTCAAGGCTTGAAACAGATCGTCGTCCAGCTTCCTGGTATCAGGGAACCGAAGCGGGCGAAGGATCTCATCAAAGAAACGGCTCTCCTTGAGTTCAAGCTTCTCGACGAAGCCAGCAAACTGGCAATGGACCTTCCGCAGCGAGTCCCAAAGGGAAAAGAGGAAGACGTGCTGAAACAGTTTGAAGGCAAGCTTCCCGAGGGCGACCAGATCTTATTCGAAAAAGTGGTCGAAAAGGACAGCGGACGGGAGTCTCGCATTCCGTATCTTGTGAAAAAGCGCGTGATGCTGACCGGGGATGTGCTGAGTGATGCGCGGGTTTCGATCGGTCAATTCAATGAACCTTACGTATCGGTGACGTTTGATGCCAAAGGCGCACGGGAATTCGATCGAATTACCGGCGAAAATGTCAAGAAGCGCATGGCCATCGTGCTGGACAATACAATCTATTCCGCTCCGGTCATCAACGAACGGATCAGCGGAGGCCGCGCTCAGATCACGGGCACATTTACGACGCAGGAGGCCAACGATCTTGCCATTGTGCTCAGAGCCGGCGCGCTACCGGCGCCGCTCAAGATCATTCAAGACCTGACGGTCGGTCCGACCCTAGGGCAGGATTCCATCCAAAAGGGTGTTCGCGCCACGCTCTTTGCCGGGATCGTGGTCGTGGTATTCATGATGATCTATTACAGAATGTCTGGAGTGATTGCCGACTTCGCCTTGGTACTGAACTTGATCTGTCTGATCGGCGCGTTGGCGGCGCTGAACGCGACGCTCACATTGCCCGGCATCGCCGGGATCATCTTGACGATCGGGATGGGAGTCGATTCCAACGTGCTCATCTTCGAGCGCATCCGAGAAGAGCTTCGCCAAGGCAAACCGGTTCGGCTGGCCGTGGATAGCGGATATGATAAGGCGTTTCTGACGATCGTCGACTCGCACGTCACGACCCTTATTACGGGACTGGTCTTGTTTTTATTTGGCACGGGACCGATTAAGGGGTTTGCCGTCACGCTCTGTCTCGGCATTGCCATTAATCTCTTCACGGCCTTAGTGGGCACAAAGACGGTGTTTGACTGGATCAATCAGCGGCGCAAGATAAGCGAGTTGAGCATTTGAATGAAGTCATGAGCCGTCAGTCTTCGGTGATCATCTTCAGCCATGCCAGAGCGGATTGTCGGCGGCCGGTCACTGATAGCTCCGCACTATTGTAGGAGGACCATGCTCGAAATCCTGGGGAAAACGAATATCGATTTTATAGGCAAACGCCATCTCGCGTTTCTCTTTTCCGGCATTATGGTCTTACTAGGAATTGTTGCCGTGGTTCAAATTAGTCGTGGCCACGCGAACCTTGGGATCGACTTCGCCGGCGGCACCGCGGTGCAGTTGAAGTTTGACAAGGCGATGCGGATCGACGAGGCCAGAAAGACATTGGAGTCTCACGGGCTGACCAATGCGGAGATTCAAGAGTTCGTCAATGACAATAAACTCCTGATCCGGGTGAAAGCGGGCACAACGATCGAGGAAAAAGTTGCGGACCGGATCATCGCTGCGTTTCGAAAAGAGTTTCCCGACAATAGCTTTGTCATCGAGTCCACGACTGAAATCGGTCCGACGATTGGACAGAAGTTGCAGCAGGATGCGCTGATTGCGGTTCTCATTTCATTTGTCGGCATCATCCTCTATATTGCGGCTCGGTTCGAATTTCGCTTCGGTGTCGCCGCCGCCGTCTCGACATTCCATGATGTCCTCGCCGTGCTTGGGACTTTATATATTCTGGACAAGGAGATCACACTCTTGGTCGTGACGGCATTGTTGACGCTGGCCGGCTATTCACTGACCGATACGGTGGTGGTGTTCGATCGCATCCGAGAGAATTTAAAGACGCGCCGGCGCGATCAGATTGCCACCGTCATTAACACCGCCATTAACCAGGTACTCAGTCGAACCATCGTGACCAGTTTAACCGTCGTCCTTGTTCTGATCCCCTTGACCGTAGGCGGAGGGGAAGTCCTCCATGACTTTTCATTGGCCCTCTTATGGGGGGTCATCATAGGGACCTATTCGTCAATCTTCGTAGCCAGTCCCTTACTCGTCATTTGGCCGAAGAGCGAAGGTCGGCTATTTAAACGAGCCTAGTAAAGCTGCAACTGTTGCCCAGGCTATTACCCGGCAGATTTCTCAATCACCCCGCGGCCCCAGTCGCGGCGGTGGTGAGTCCGGCAGTGTCCCACGCCAGAGGATAGCTGTTTATTCTTCTATCCAGAGCACGCAAGGTCGCCACCTAGCAAGCGTTCGAGCGATACCAGAACAAAGCCCGGGGGAGGGTGTGCGTCTGGGCACTCTAGAAGGGCGGGTAGATATGATTTTTTCATCGGTTTCATCAACCGTTACCGATTCTTGACATAAGGGATGGGCATAAATGACAATGAACGCCTAGAGTTGCAATGGATGTTACCGAAATGAAACTCTGGAAATCTCCACAGAGTCTTCAGCGAAAAGTCATCACGGCTATCGTAATGGTCGGCCTGCTTCCCCTCACGATCTCTCTTATCCTGACCTACATCGAAGAACAACGCGCGCTCCGCGAAACGATTGGCAGCAACTTCAAGGAGATTGCGGTGGAGGCGGCGCGCCGCATCGAAATGCAGGTCACGCGAGGTATTAACGAAGCACAGCAGCTTGCGACGACTCCATTTTTGAAGACCGCTGTGACCGAATCCAATCGAAGCTATGACGGCAAAACTGAGAAAGATGTTCAGGCCATGATTGGTGACTGGCAGCGGAAGTGGCGTGGCCGGGAGAAAAAGCAAGACTTCCCGTTATTCATTAATCGTATTGTCACCAATTATCTGATCCGGTGGCACGATATACGCAAATCCGATTACATTGCCATTTTCGTGACGGATAATCGAGGCGCGCTCGTTGTCAGTTCTATCCCACAAGTCGACTACTATTATGGAAAGAGCGTATGGTGGCAGGCCGCCTTTAATATGGGTCGCGGCCAGATCTATGTCAGCGACATCTATTTTGATCCCTCCTTCGGCACGCATGTGCTGAATGTGTCGTTGCCGATTGTCGATGATGAGCAAGGCCGCGTGATCGGGACGGTCAGCGTCATTCTCCGGCGCGACTCTCTGTTTCATTCCATTTCGGATGTCGCAATCGGCGCCACGGGCCATGCCATGCTGATGGCTGCTGATGGCACGCCATTGATGTGTCCCGTGTTGTCTCCCGAAGAACATCTCGTGCGTCCCGATCTGGTGAAACAGATCGATCAGGCGCATGCCGGATGGATTGTGGCGAATGACGACACTCATGGCGGGCATAATTCTATCGTGGGATTTGCTCCCGTTCGTTTTAGCCACCAACTGGCGCCAAACAGCCTGGGTGGAAAGCGATGGGTGACTTTCGTCCGCCAAGACCCGGCTGAAACCTATGCGCCGCTCACGCAGCTCCTCTGGCAGGTCGCAGCCTACGGAGCGCTCGTCTTTGCCGGGTTATGGGCCACCGGTATCTTAGTAGCCCGGCGTTTAGTCCGGCCGATCCGGTTGCTTCATGAAGGAGCCCAACGGATTGGAACGGGCGCTCTGGATCATCAGTTACAAATCAAAACGGGCGATGAAATTGAGCAGCTGGCGGGCGCATTCAACCATATGTCCGCCAATCTAAGGCAGTCGTTCGGCCAGCTCGAGCAGCGCATGGCCGAGATTCGAGGATTGGAAGAGAAGTATCGTGACCTGATCGAGAATTCGCCGGAGATGATTCATCAGGTCGATAAGGCCGGACAATTCGTCCACGCCAACCAGACAGAGCTTCACAAGCTGGGATATAGCCTTGATGAGATGCTGGCGATGCATCTCTGGGACATCGTCCCGAAAGGCCGGGAGGCCGATATTTTGGAATATCTCGAGCGCCTCATGGTGTCAGGCCGTGGCACGATGGAGACGATCTTTCTGCCCAAGCAAGGGAAGCCGATCGATGTAGAGATTCATTCCACCGCTCTCTTTGATAGTGAAGGCGGCGGACTGTTGTACTCCCGTGCGTTCGTCCGAGATATCACACAGCGCAAATTGCTTGAGCAGGAAGTGCATCGGTATACGACACAACTCGAACAAGAAGTCGCTGAGCGGACACAGCAATTGTCCGACTCGCAAAAGCAATATAAGGCACTGTTCGATCTGGCGGCCGATTCGATCTTCATGGTGGCCGATGATGGCCGGGTGATTGGCGTCAATAAACGTGAGGAAGAAGCTCTGGGGTATTCGGAATCGGAAGCGGTCGGCCGGCAATTCCTTGACTTCGTTCCGGCCGATCATCGCGGCGTGACGACCTCGCTCATCGACAAGGTAGTGATGGGAGAACGCCAGGTCCCGACGCATGAAATCGCGGTGGTGACACAGGGGGGTAGTGTGCGACCTGTCGAAATGGACGTGATTCGCGTCCTGGACGGTATGAAACCCGCGATGATGATTCAGTTGCATGACATTACGGAGCGGAAACGGCTCGAGCAGCAACTGCATCGCTACAGCGAAGAATTGGAAGAAAAGGTCCGCGAGCGCACTCGCGAGATCGAAGCCACGAAGCAGTATCTGGAGAATCTCCTCGAAAATGCGAACGATGTGATCTATACGCTCGATGCCGAACAGCGCTTTACGTATGTGAACAATAAGATTGAAATCTGGGGCTATCGAAAGGAAGATGTGCTCGGTCGGCCCTATTTGTCCCTCTTGTCGAAACGACACCGGGGCCGTCGCCTCAAAAGCACGTTAGACATCGGCGCGAAGCAAGTGTATGAAGTCGAAGTCGTCACAAAAGCCGGTGACGTGCGGATGGTGACCGTGAGTGTGTCGCCGCTCTCAGATCCCGAAGGAAAGATCCTCGGCGTGCTGGGCATTGCGCGGGATATTACCGCCACGAAGAAGTTGGAACAACAGATCTTAAATTCCGAGAAACTGGCATCGGTGGGTCAGCTTGCAGCGGGTGTGGCCCATGAGATCAATAATCCGCTGGGCGGTATTCTGAATTGTCTTTACAACCTCCGGCAGGGGACCCTTTCTCCCGAGCGCCAAGAAGAATATCTCTTCTCCATGGAAGACGGGTTGCGGCGCGTTCAGAAAATCGTCCGGCAACTCTTGGAATTCTCCCAGCAGCATGAACCCGAACTCTCGCCGACGGGCGTGAATGAAGTCATCGAGCGGGTCTTGGTGCTCACGAATCATGCCTTTACGGCGCATCGTATTCGTTTACATAAGTATCTCCACCCGGACCTGCCGCCCCTTATGGTGGATAGGCACATGCTCGAACAAGTGTTCATGAATGTGATCTTGAACGCCGTGCAGGCGATCAGGGGTGGAGGCGCCATAACGATCCGCACCGAGGTGTTGGAAGAACGTTGTAGTATCCGTGTCGAAGACACCGGGTGTGGGATTCCGACTAGCGTGCTGCCACGGATCTTTGATCCTTTTTTTACGACGAAGGGTATTGGTGAAGGAACGGGCCTCGGATTATCCGTCAGTCTTGGCATTATCGAACGCCATGGGGGCACGATTCAGGTCGACAGTGAAGTCGGCACAGGCTCGATTGTCACGGTCTGGTTACCGATGACGCGTGACCGAGCAGCGGTTGGAAAGGTGTCATGAAAGCTCCCTCTGTCTTACTCATCGATGACGAACCCTTGATGCGGCTGTCGATGACGGATGCGCTCAGGGCGGTCGGGTATGACGTCCGGGCGGCGGGGACCGGTCAGGAGGGCATGGATCTGCTGAACCACGCCATCTTTGACATCGTCATTACGGATTTCCGCCTTCCCGGGGCCGATGGCTTGCAACTGTTGCAAGCCTGTAAACAGCGATCATCACGCACAGAGGTCATCGTCATCACCGCGCATGGCTCCGTTGAGACCGCCGTCGAAGCGATGAAACGCGGGGCCTATGACTTTATCACCAAGCCATTTGCCATGGACGAGTTGCTGTTAATCGTCGACCGCTTAAGCAAGGTATTGGCACTTCGTGCCGAGAATGTTGAGCTTCGTGAAGCGTTGGAAGGCAAGTTCAATTTCGAAGGGATACTGGGCAAGAATCATCGCATGCGGGACGTGCTGGAAACAGTCCAACTCATCTCCGCCACAGATTCGACCGTCTTGGTCGTTGGGGAAAGTGGAACCGGCAAAGAACTGATTGCGAATGCCATTCATCGGAACAGTCCGAGACAAGACCACGCCTTGGTGAAAATCAGTTGTGCGGCGCTTCCGGAATCCTTACTGGAAGCGGAATTATTCGGCCATGAAAAGGGAGCTTTCACCGGCGCACTCCGCCAACGTCGGGGCCGTTTCGAATTGGCGCACAAGGGCACGCTGTTTTTGGATGAGATCGGGGAAATTTCGCCCGTGGTTCAGGTCAAGCTCTTGCGCGTCTTGCAGGAGCGGCAATTCGAGCGGGTAGGCGGCAATGAGACCATCGAAGTGGACGTCCGATTGGTCTGCGCGACTCAAAAGGATCTCAAGAAAGAAGTGCAGCAGGGACGATTTCGGGAAGATCTGTACTACCGGCTGAATGTTGTGCCGGTGGTGTTGCCGCCGCTACGAGAACGGCGCGAAGACGTGATGCTGATTGCGGAGCATATGTTGCGGACTCGATGTGAGCGCACCAACAAGCCGCTGAAGGGATTTTCGCAGGGCGCCCAAGAATTACTGTTGCGCTATTCGTTTCCAGGAAATATTCGGGAACTTGAGAATCTGGTTGAACGCGCAGTCGCGCTGGGACAGCCCAACGAAGAAGTTCAGGCGGCCACGCTGTGCGGCAACCGATCCTGTCCCTATCTCGGTGGCAGGCTGCAAGACACGTGTGGATTTTGTAGCGAAGGATTGACCGGCCATGTCACGGGAGCACCAGCGAGAGAGGTGGACTCACTTTCAACGGCTCGGGAGGCGTTTGAACGGCAATATATCGTGGCGGTCTTGGACCGAGTCGAGGGGAGCAAAACGATCGCCTCCCGCGTGTTGGGACTGTCGCGAAAGGCTCTATGGGAGAAGTGCAAGCGCTACGGTATTTCGTCTGAAAAGAATGGATCCGACGAGGCGCCTTGAATTATTCGGCTCCACCCTCCCACAGTTTCACCAGGCGATCCCATCCGGCCGTCGCCAGCCGACGCCCGTCTTGTGAAAAAGCAAGACCACGAACTGCGCCGCTATGCGCCCGCAAGGTTTTAAAGTGACGGCCTGATTCAATGTCCCAGAACTTGACGGTCTCGTCATCGCTGGCGCTGACCAGGACTTTTCCATCCGGCGAGACGGCCAGTGCACGGATCCAACTGGCATGTCCCTTCAGTGTGCGGACTTCCGTCAAGGACGGCATCTCGAAAAATTTGATCGTGGTATCGCGGCTTCCTGAGATGAGAAGCTTTCCGTCCGGCGTATAGGTCAAGGCGCCGATCCACATTTCCATCGCTTTCTGAAAGCCGCCGTCGTCTTCGACAAAAAACCCACGCGACTCCGTTTGCTCGTCGTCCTCTTGCTCGAGCCAATGTCCGTTCACCAATAGTTTTTCTTCGCCGCTGGGAAGCACTTCCCATAGCCTCAGTTTGCCGATATCACTGGCGCTCGCCATGTGCATTCCGTCGGGAGAAAACGCCACACACACGGACCAATGGTGATCGTACTGATCTTTGCCGAGCAGGGTCATGAGCTCGGTTCCGGTCGTCACTTCCCAAATCTTGATGTCTTTATTGTGGCTACCTCGCGCGAGCATCAGACCGTCCGGGGAGAGCGACAGGCTGCAGACGTTATGGTCGTACCGGCTGAAGAGCAATTTCGTCGGCTCGCCGGTTTTAGAATTCCACATCCGGATGGTCCGATCTTCGGACCCAGTGATCAGGGTTTGCCCATCAGGCGTAAAGAGGGCCGCGCGGATGTCGTGCGTGTGTCCTCGCAGAGATCGTAAGAGCCGTCCGGTTTCGACGTCCCACAGGCGAATCAGACGATCAACTCCCGCACTGGCGAGGGTCGAATTATCCGGAGATATCGCGACGGTCCAGACGCCGTGTGAATGCCCGCGAAACGTTCGGATTTCCCGTGTGCCGGCCTTCCAGTACTCCAAAAAGTCGAGCGGTGGCTGTAGAGTTGCCTCTTCCGCGAGACCGGATGATCCGGTCCCTATGGATTGATTTGTCGATGGGTCTACCATTCATTCCTCACTTCACCGCCGGTACGATTCTCATTGTTTTCATCGTTTGCAAAAGCGCGTACGCGGTCGCTATAATCGAACTCCCTTTTGGTGAAACCATCTTATGAGATGGGTCTCCGGCAAGTCAAGACAACCGAATGTTTGAAAGGGGGCTCGCCCTCCATGGCCATACAACAACACACTCCACAGCACACGCCACACACGATGGATATTCGATTTCAACCCGCCCTGCTCCAAGAAGTCATCGATTCGTTCATTGAAAAAACGGAGCGGGAAGGGGATCCAACGTATTACAAGGAATTTCATGAGCTCGCGGATCCGATCTATGAAAAGTACTCGCTCGACGACCGCGAGTCGGAATTTAAAAAGCTCTATCAGTATCTGTTCGGTATCTGGGGATTCTCCGACATCATCCGGAATGCCTTTGACGAATTCCCCGCGCTGAAAGAAAGAGTCGGCATTGTTTTGATCAAAGGTGTGCTCAAGGAAGATCAGGAGGGCGTCGACGTCCTGCGAAAATGGGGATCGGTGGAGCAGGATATGGCGCGACAGTTTGAAGAGAAAGGGCTGAAAGGAGTCGGCATCAAGCTGATTCCTCGCCGGTTTTACGACCCCGCGCTGAGTCGTTACTGTCGACACGAGTTGACGCACATCGCTGATATGCTCGATCCGACGTTCGACTACGACCCGGACACCAAGGTCGGGCAGAATCCCGGTGAGGAGACGCTGATTTTGCATCGGTACCGGATTCTGTGGTGCATGAACATCGATAGTCGATTGGTCCGCGCCGGCAAAGATCCGATGTTGACCCGTGAAGATCGGTTCAAGGAGTTCAGGTCCTGGTACCGCAAGATTCCTCCGGCTCAACTCAAATCCGTCTTTGAAGGATTGTGGCAGGCCGACTTCCTGACCCATGCCGAACTGACCGAAATGGCGAGTGACACGCTACGTGTGATGGATCGGGCGATCGAGGTCGAAGGTGGTGACGTCCCCGCGACCCTGAATAAGGTCATCTTGATGCCGGGGTTCCCGTGTCCGCTGTGTCGATTTCCCACGTATTCATGGGTGGAAGATCTTGAGAATAAGGTGGAAAAGCATGTGTTGGATTTCATCCGTGAAAACCATCCCGGCTGGGATGCCGAATACGGCGCCTGCGACCGATGCGTCGAAGTCTACCGGCTGCGCTCCGAAGGCGTCGTATAGCAAGAGAGAAGCTCTCTATGGCCAGTGATCCACCATACGAATACGGCCGTCGACATTTTCTCAAAGACTCTCTTGTCTCTGTCGTCAAAACGGCGCATGAGTTTACCAAGCATCGTGACGCGCCCGCTGAACAGCCGGCGTCTCCGGCTATGGTACGGGAGGACTGGTTGCGCCCTCCTGGCGCAGCGTCCGAATCGATGTTTCTCGAGCGATGTACGCGATGCAGCGATTGCGTCAAAGCATGTCCGTATGGCGCTATAACCGTGCACCCTCGCGATGGTTCCCCGATTCTCTTCCCTGATCAGACTCCGTGTTATCTGTGTGAAGATTTGCCCTGTATTGCGGCCTGCGGAACCGATGCATTGGGTGCCGTTGAACATAATGAAGACGTTCGCATGGGGTTGGCGATCGTTTCACTAAAATCCTGCACAGCTGAGCAAGGGTGTAATGCATGCGTGTCACAATGTCCCACGCATGCGCTCTCGATGGATTTCGACGTTCTTCGCATCATGGTTTCAGGAGAACAATGCGTTGGATGCGGAATCTGCGAATATAAATGTAAAAGTGTGAATGACCGGGTAGCCATCACCGTCAAGCCAGCGCGTTCATTCACTGCATAGAGGAGGATTTGTCAGGTTGTCACGAGCTAATTTTTTTTCACATGCGAGAGCGGTTCGCCGCGAGTTATTAATGAAATTCAGAGGCTTTATGCTAGCTGAGTTGGTGCTTGACATCACTTTGAGCTTTGCCTATGATACGCGAGCCGTTGCCCTCGCAGGTCGATGAGTAAAGGCCGAATAACGGATTTACCGTCGAATGTAAAAGAGAGGAAACATGGGTACCATGGAAAGTCAACGAGGCACAGCAGGGATGGCCGGATTAGCCCCGATTCCAACCGCGATCAAGGATTCTCCCGCCGTAGAACGAGTGCTTAGCCGAAGCAAGCTCTATCTTCTCATTTCTTGGAGCATGCTCTATCCGGAAGATGATGAATTTCTCGATTATTTACAGAGTGGCGAATTCGTCCAAGACGGGCGCTCCGCCATCGATGGTTTGATGCAATCGCTCGATGGTATCGGTGGAGAGCGAGCCAAAAAGAAATTGACCGCCGTCTCAAAGCTCTTTGATCGAATTGAAGAGTGGGTCTCCTCCGAATGTGTCAACTGGCAACTGGCCGATCTGCAGTCTGAGCACCGGCGAGTATTCAGCAACGTCATCACGCTTGATTGCCCTCCTTACGAAACTCTCTTTGGAAATGATCACGTGTTCGGTCAAGCCCATGTCATGGGTGACATCGCTGGATTTTATAAGGCGTTCGGTGTGGAACTTTCGAGGGACATTCACGAGCGCATGGATCACTTGAGCGTCGAACTTGAATTTATGCATTTCCTCGCCTACAAAGAGTCTTATGCCCGCTGTCATGATGGAGCTGATAAGACGCAGATCGTCGTTGACGCGCAAAAGAAATTTGTGAAAGAGCATATTGGTCGGTGGGTACCACTCTTCGCCAGGATGCTGACCAAGAAGGCTGACTCAGGATTTTTCCACTACATTGCAGACTTCACCTCAGAATGGATGGACTTCGATGCCGCCTATCTGGGTGTCAACCCTCAGCCCTATTCAGAAGCCGATTACCGTCCGGCCACCTTTAGTGCGCCGGAAGGACAGACGTACGAATGTGGCGCTCAGGACCAGGGGAATGAACTCAGTATGCTGCTTGATGAAGTCGGCGCTCAATCTTTCATGGACCGTAAAGACAAAGAGAAGGATGATTCGGAGCAGGGGCCTGTCGGGAACGCTTAATACGCAGTAGTAAATTGTCGGTCAGCTTCCATACTGTCAAGCAGTCTTTTAATCCTTAAGGGGGAGGGCATATTTTTATGAGAGTGGTGCAGACACGTAATAAAAAGCTGGTGTTCGGCATTCTCCTCTCTGCACTAATGGTCGGCGTCATGCTGACTCTTGGGCAGGTGCCTCTTGCGGTCAGTCAGCCGGTGACCATTCCGGTGAAGGCCATCAAGGGACCCATTCCAATGGATGGGGCAAATCCGGTTTGGGAGGGTGTGCCAGGTGTGGTGGTGCCTTTGAGCGGGCAGACGATTACGACGCCGATGCATCCAAACATTGCCGTGAAATCGGTTTTTGTGAAGGCGGTTTCAAACGGCAAGGAACTTGGATTCCGGATGGACTGGTCGGATCAAACTAAGAACGATACGACCATCGGTCCACAGGATTTTCGAGACCAAGCTGCTATTCAATTCCCAGTCAATACGTCCGGAGCGCCGCCATTCCAGTGCATGGGGCAATCAGGCGGCACCGTCAACATCTGGCGCTGGAATGCGGAATGGCAGAAGGATCTCGGTAAGGACAGCGCCGGTCTCTGGGACGTGGATGACCAATACCCGGGTATTTTCTGGGACTACTACTTTGAAGAACCGGCCGGCGGTGTGACCTATCCGGATCGGATCGGTCGCAGCCTTGGTCCATTCAATCCCGGTATTTGGTCAGGCAACATCATGTCGGACCCGACTTTGCGCGTGAGTTCAGTCGAAGATCTCAACGCCAACGGGTTCAGCACGTTGACCACGCAGTCACATCAGGATGTGATCGGCAATG
The DNA here is from genome assembly GCA_040004695.1 of Nitrospirales bacterium. Classification (GTDB taxonomy): domain Bacteria; phylum Nitrospirota; class Nitrospiria; order Nitrospirales; family Nitrospiraceae; genus JAICXS01. The sequence goes on from JBDUAJ010000004.1 coordinate 16,063, forward strand.
GTCTGTGGGAGCCGGCTGGTTCGGTCAAGGGCGGCTGCTGCGTCGGACCAACCTGGCGTATTGTGGTGAAGCGCACCCTGGCCACCAACGATCCTAACGATGTGCAGTTCAAGCCGGGTGCGACGGTGCCGGTTGCCTTCGCAGTCTGGGACGGCAGCAATGTCGAGCGGAACGGAATGAAGGGCATTTCAACCTGGTTTACATTGAAGCTGCCCTAATTCTTTCTCGCTCAGTAAGGCCTTAAAAAGCCCCGAGTCGCCTACTGTTGGAGTAGGAGGACTCGGGGCTTTTTTTAGTTTGCAACAGGCAACGAACTCCAGATCCAACAAAGGGTTTGGAGCTGATGTCAAGATCCGCAGGCGGTTGCATCTAAAAGATCAGACGGTGTATAACGTACAGTCTCCTGCGATCATATTCCCTTTCATCGGGAAGGCTAATCGTGAAGATTTCCCTGTTGTTTCCACCAAGTTGGCATCCTTCCCAACCGTATTTGAGCTTGCCGTCGCTCACCGGGTTTCTTAACCAAGCCGGTGTGAATAACGTGATCCAGCGCGACCTCAATATTGAAGCGCTGGATACGATGCTGACCACAAGTTATGGCCATGCGATCTATGCGCGATTGATTGATAAGGTGAAGCAGCTCGAAAAAGGGCAAAGCGGAGAAACGGGGCCAAACAGCAAGGAACATTACACGAGAGTTGTTGAATCGCTGGATCGATTTCCGTATTTGATCGATCGGATCGAGTTAGCCAAGGAGACACTACGTAGTGAAGAGTTTTATGACGTGGAGCGGTACCGGGACAGTTTATTTCTGATCGATAAATGGTTGGAATTAGTCTCGACCATCTACTTTCCAACGCGCATGACGGTTGTCGATAACCAGTTCAGCAGCTATTCCATTTACTCCTCCAAGGATCTGGTTCGAGCCATCCACGACGAAGAACAGAATCCTTATCTTGAATTGTTCCGAAGCCAATTTCTTCCATCGATTCTCGCAGACCAGCCGGATCTGATCGGGGTGTCCATTACTGCCACCTCGCAAATTATTCCAGGGCTGACCCTCTGCCGCCTGATCAAGCAAGCGAATCCAGAGATTCACCTCACGATTGGTGGAAGCATTTTCACCAGATTAGTGGATAATCTGCGGCGCTGTCCGAGTCTCTTCGATTTAACCGATGACTTTATCGTCTTTGAAGGGGAAACCGCGCTGTTGGAACTGGTGAATCAGTTGAGTGGCAAACGTGATATGAGCAAGGTGCCGAATCTCATTTACCGTCAGAACGGCAAAATTACGGTGAACCAGCCCTTCTATTCGGAGAATATCAACGACCTGCCGGCGCCAAACTATGACGGGTTCCCGCTCGATCGCTATTTGGCGCCCCACACGGTGCTGCCCGTCCAGTTCTCGCGGGGCTGTTACTACAAAGACTGCGCCTTCTGCGCATTGACACTCGACCACCAGAACTTCAGGCAGAAAGACCCGGGCAAGACTGTCGAGGACTTGCAGATGCTGTCGGAGAAGTATCAGACACCGTACTTTTTCTTTACAGACGAATGCTTCGCGCTCTCTCCCACGAAGCGGCTGTGCCAACAGCTTATCGATCGACAGCTGAATTTGCAGTGGACCTGCGAAATGCGCTTTGAAAAGAATCTCTCCCGGGACCTCTTAGTGCAGATGCGGGATGCCGGTTGTTTGAAAATCGTGTTTGGCTTGGAATCCTTTAATCAGCGGATTATGGATTTCATGAAGAAGGGCATTAAGCAGGACAGCGTCCGCCGGATCACGGAGGATTGCTTGGATCTCGGCATTGCCATCCACTGTTATATTATTGTCGGCTTCCCAACCGAACTGGAAGAAGAAGCTCTCGAAACGATGAATTTCATCGTCGACAATGAGAGACTGCATTCCTCCTATGGCTTTTCCTGCCAGCCGTGCTTGTTCGATTTGGAAAAAGAAGCCCCGATCATGAGTGATCCCGGTGGCTATGGCATCAGGCGGATTATGCGGCCTGCATCCGAAGACATGAGTCTCGGATTCTTTTATGAAGTGCAATCCGGTATGACGCCCGAGCAAGCCGAGGGACTCTATCAGCACGTGTACGGAAAGATCAGCGAAGTCGTGTGCGAACTACCGTTCAATTATTCAATGGCTGACGGACTGCTGTATATTGCCCGCGCGAAAGCTCAGGCGCAGCAGGTCGCACAGACGGCCGGTTTATAATTCAGTGAGGCGGTTCGATGGCGAGCGGAGCGGTGCTCGAAAAAGGAGCGGGGCGGGTCGATGAGCACGGAATGCTCTTCGAATATACGCTCAAACTGTTGGTGCTCGCGGCCTTCTTCGAGCTGGTCCTGTATCGCCTGGTTTCGCGCCTCGGGATGCACCTTAGTAAGTTGGCGGCGAAATATGAAGCGGTCCGCCTGCTGTTTAAAGGACTCGCGTCGATCGGATTCACTCTCCTGAATGTCGTCTCCCTCCTGCTCTTTCTCGCTTTCTCGTTGATCCTCGTTTCAAAACTGAAAGAGCTGGGACGGAATGCGTACGATACATTCCTCCTGACCACTGTCTCGCTGCTACTCGTATTGACGGTTGCCTTCCTGATTGTTCCACCAGCCATGCTGGGGTCAATGGCCTATAACGTGGTCACGTGCGCAGTTCTGGCCGTGCTCGGTTCAGAATACCTCAAGACGCACACCGGTCGTACTCAGCGAGCCATGATGGTTTGTTTTCTGCTCGGGATCTTCGGATGGTTGTATTATCAGACCGTATCCACATTCTACGGGTTTTTCCAGTGGCTGACGGCCCCGCCATTGGTCCATGAGATGAACCGTTTCGGTGAAGCCATGATGGTGCTCGCCAGCATCCTGGTCTTCTGGGCCTACGGCGGTATTTCTTTTCGAACGACGAACAAACGACAGCGCCGCCGCGTCATCACCTTTGCGGCGACTGGCGCAAGCCTCTTCCTGGGACTTCTGTTCCTGGATTTTTTCCTTGGGCTGTATGACAAGGCGCTCGCTGAGTCGGCTCGAAAGGCTGGAGAAGGAATCGGCTGGATCTTTCAGATGGGGATGGGCTATACATTTTATCTGCCGTTTGCGCTGTACGTAACAGGTTTATTCTGCTGGAGTTATACAGTCATGAAGCAGATCACCATGGGTCGCTTGGCCGGCTATGGACTCGCATTGATGTTTATGGCAGGGTACGCCCTCCAGCTGTCCCATCTCACCCTGATGGTCGTCTTCGGGCTTCTGTTGCTCAATATGGATCGACGCTGGGCCACGACCAAAGTGAGCGAGCCGGTGGAGAAGCCGTTTGTGGACACACGATCGATAGAGACAGGACCCATGATTGGAGAACGAATTTAAACAGGAATAGCCACAATGGATGAACACAAAATGACAAACCCAAGTGAAGCAACTGCCACGGCAACGGCAACGGCAACGGAGCAAGAGGAGCGGCCGCTGACTCCGGATGAAGAGATTGCCGAATTAGAGAAGCTTCTCGCGAGCGAGGGGGAAGACTTCCAGGCTCGCTGCCGGCTGGGCGAACTCTACTTCAGTAAAGGCCGGTTAGACGATGCGCTGACTGAGGTCAAGAAGTCCATTGAGATGGCCGAGGGCTTGCGCACCGAAATGAACCGCTCCTTGGCCATGTATTATTCGAACCTCGGTACGATTTACGGTACGAAGGGCATGATGGATGAAGCCGAAGCCCAATTTAAGAAGGCGCTGGAAGTGTTTCCGGAAGATGTACTTGCGCTCTTTAATTTGGGACGTGTGCATTCGGACAAGCGGCAATTCGTGGAAGCCAAGAACTATTACGAGCGGCTCGTGGAAGTCAATCAAGAAGACCCGATCGCCTGGTATAACCTGGCCGGTGTCTATGCGGAGCTCGATAATCCGGCGGTGTCTGATTACAATACGATCGATATGGCGATTCAGTGCTACCTTAAAGTGTTGGAGCTCGATCCAAAGCACCTGGAGTGCAGTTTCAAACTCATGGAAATCACACTGAGTCATAAGAAAACCGACTTGGCGATCAAGGTGATGGAAGAGGCGGTGGACCACAATCCTGATGAGCCGTTGGCCTATTACAACCTGATCAGTACCTACGATAAGTGCAAGATGTTCGAGCAAGCTGAACAGACCCGCCAGAGACTGAAGGATCGATTCACTAAGCGGTCACGCGAGGCGGGTAAGGTCTGATGCGCCATTTACAACTGCAAAGGGACATTTAAACCAAGGAGCGCACCATGTTTGGGAGCATTGGATTCACAGAGCTGATTCTGATCCTGTTCATCGTGTTAGTCATCTTCGGCGCCGGCAAACTGCCGCAACTCGGAGAAGGACTCGGCAAGGCGATCAAGGGGTTTAAACAGTCCGTGCATGAAGCTGAGGCCATCGAAGCAGAAGCACAGGCTCAAAACCAGGCGGACATGGCGCCCCAGATGCCGCAACAGGTCTCCGCACAACCCGCACCCGTTACGCCGCCCGTCCAGATGTCGATGCCTGAACCGCAGGTGGTCGGACAGTCGTCCAAAGCGTAAGTGATTCGCTTGCGCGGTGAGACGGCGATCAGTGGCGCTTGTCAGGAAGGAATAAGGAATACGTATGGCAACCGGAGTTGAATTAGGCGTGGGGTATATTGAGACCTTTGCCGGCAACGGCAAGGCGAGAAGTACGGGGGACGGGAAACTGGCCGTCAAAGCCGGCATTCCCCTGCCGCACCATGTGACGCTCGATAAAGAGGAGCGCTATCTCTATTTCGCCGAATCGGGATCGGATCGCGTCCGACGCGTGGATTTCCAGGCGGGGACCCTCCACAATTTTTCCGGGATCGGCGAAACCTGCTACAGCGGCGACGACGGTCCCTGCGCAGAGGCGGGCCTCTACCTTCCACTCGATCTCGCCTTCGACTCTCAGAATAATCTGTACATCTGTGACTCCGGCAGCAATCGCATCCGTCGAGTGGATCGGGACACCGGGATCATTACGACCGTCGTCGGCACGGGGCAGCATAATTTTAATGGCGATGGTCCCGCGCTGGAGGTCAATTTGACCTGGCCGGCCGCCATTACTTTCGATGCCGACGATGTCCTCTATATTGCCGATACCCAAGCCCATCGGGTGCGTCGCTATGATCCAAAAACAGGCCACGTCACCACCATCGCCGGGGCATGGTCCGAGGAGGATGAGGCGCGTGAGCAACCGCTGGTGGCGAGAAATCTGGTGGTGCTGTCCGGCGATGCGATCGGCATTGACTTCAGTGACGATCAAGGGTGGCTGATGCCGGTGTGCTCCGATGGTCTGGACCTCTCGATGTATCTCGATGACGGACGGCCTGCCCTCGAAGCCCGGCTCTATGACATTGTCGGGATTGCCGTCGACCGCGATGGACATATCTGCGTGGTGGATAAGGGCAGTAACCGCGTTCGGAAGATCGATATACATACCGGTGTCATGTCGACATTAGCCGGAGTGTGCCGGTTTGGCTTTGACGGCGATGGGAAGCCGGCCATCAAGTCCATGTTGCATGCGCCTGAAGCGGTGCTCTTCGATGCGGAGAACCATGCCTATATCTCCGATACGATGAACCATCGGGTCCGCAAGGTCGACGCGGTGTCCGGCCTGATTACGACTGTTGCCGGAAACGGCGACAGCGGGTACGAAGACAAACATATGGGCGGCTGCGGCGCGGCTCGGTTCGTGGCGAAAGAATCGGCGGGGATGATCAAGCACGGCGATGGTCTCTTGTCCACTGAAGCCGTCGTGAATTCACCCGTGGGCTTGGCGCTCGACTCGCAAGGTTCGTTGTATGTGTGTGAGCGCGGAGAGAACAAGATTCGCCGCGCAAAGTTGTGGTAAGCTTCGAGAAGCATCCATTGTGCTCGGAGGCGTCGTGAGACGGCGAGCTGTGACTGACTTTCACACGAGGCGCCCGGTTCGTGCGAGGGGTGGAGATGGGGCGATGGCAGCGTGTTCGGCATAGACCTCATGCACTGATTCTTCTCCTCTCCGCCGTTTTCTTCAGCGCCCTCATTCTCGGAGCCTTCGGTATTCCCATTGTCAGTTCACAGGGCATGTTCATTCGTGCCCATTATCTCCCCGGCGAAATTCCCACCGCCCCGGAAGATCAAGCCTGGGGCCAAGTTCCTCTCATGACCCTGCCGCTCAGCGGCCAGGTCATTACCCGTCCGGTATGGCCGGAGCCGGCTGCACGTGCCTTGACCGTTCGATCCATCCACAATGGAACGGACATCGCCTTCCTGCTTGACTGGCAAGACAATACCAAGAATGATCGTTTGACGCCCGGTACCTTTCGAGACGGCGTGGCGATTGGCCTGCCATTAGGAGATGCTCCCGCCTTCTTCTGCATGGGACAACTCGATCATTACATCAATATTTGGCACTGGAAAGCCGATTGGCAAAGCGATATCGATCGCCGAACGGCGAAATCGGATGAGAAAAAAGTTGAAGGTGAGGTGCGGCGGTTTGAGGTGATCCCGAGACGTAAGTCTTCGGTGGAGGATTTAATCGGGGGAGGCTTCAGCACGCTCACCACGAAGGATGAACAAGGCCGGGTACAGGGCAAAGCGACATGGAAAGATGGCATGTGGCATGTCGTCATGCGGCGGCCTTTGGCCAGCGCCGGACAGGAAAATGAAGCGAGATTGGAAGCCGGACATCTTCAGACCATCGCGTTCGCCGTATGGAATGGAGAAAACAAGGAGCGCAATGGGCAAAAGGCCGTCGCGCCATGGTTTCAATTGTCCATCGATCCCGTCAAATTGTGACGGAGCGCGCACGTCGATGAACGTGTGGTGTGATGTCCCGATGATCACGCGGGGCGACTGATGCAAAGACGCTTCAATGTTTTTCAGACTGTGGGTAGCCTGGCAGTGGTCGCGCTCATCATGGTCTTCTATGGCGCCGTCCAGGAGAGCTATGCGGCACCTGCCCATGAGAATGGGAAGATGACCGATGACGATGCCGTGCGTCTGGGCGAAAAATTCGGCATCATCGTGGGGCCTGTCGACGAAGAGATTCAGCAGGAATTGAAAATGCAGAGAGCCGAAGGGGTGGTCGTGTTCGAAGTCATCGGCGGGACCCAAGCCGAACTGGCCGGCATCAAAGTGCGGGCCGTCATCAAAGAGATTGACAAAGTGGAAGTCAGAAACTTGAAGGATTTCGGTCGAGCATTGAAGCTGGCCATGCCCACCTGCAATTTTACGGTGGGCACCTATGAGCCGGCAGACCCGGAAACGCAAGGCGTCGGCGGCGTTATGAATTTTCATTTCGTCGGCTGCAGGCGGGATTGAGATGAACGAGTGCCGACTGGATGAGGAGTCAGCATGGTGAGAGCCAGGCTCTCCATCGGCCTCCTGTTGCTTGGACTTTTCGTGGCCATCGGTGCGCTCTATGATGGGCGAGCCGTCGCCCAGAAGGCCGATGGGCAGGCGCCCGAAGCCTGGGTGGATGAAATTGAGAAAGTATTCATCCGTTCAGAAGACTGTAAGCAATGTCATGACCGTCATTATGAAGAATGGAAGGGCATGCGTGAGCAGACGCCGGATCTGAAAACGTTTGGCCGCGTCGATGCCGCCTTGCTTCATGGAACCTCACTTGAATCGCCGATTTTTAAAACCGTGCTCGGATTGTGGCTCCAGACGAATCCCACTGCAGAACAGCGTACGAAGTGCCTATCCTGTCATGCGCCCGCCGTCACGGTATTTCCCCAGCATGCCGATAAGATCAACACACAGGTGCTCTCAGGCAAGGTCCAGGTGGAAGGCATTGGTTGCGCGTCCTGCCACATGATTAGCGGGGTCGCAGACACGGCAGGGCAGCCTCCCACCTTCAAGATTAACCCCGACAGCACGATCTACGGCCCGTATGCCGACGCGGAAGAAAATCTGGTGCATCAGTCCACGCCATCACCGCTGTTCAAGGGAGCCAACTACTGCACATCCTGCCATTTCGATAAGGTAAAGGATGTGACGCGTCCCGACTTGCCCGGCGAGATTCTCCATGGAACGGTCTGCCAAGACTGCCATATGGAACAATCGACCGGGAGTTCCACGTCTAAGCGCGGCTCGATGACACGGGCGATCGGGCGCCACTGGTTTCGGGGCGTCGTCATTCCCGGCATCATGCTCAAGAACCGGAATCTTCAGGCTGAATGGATGCCGCGGGTGGATCTGGAGACCTCGAAAGGGTCAGAGAAAGTGGAAGGAACCGTGCTCGTACGAAGCGGTAGCTTGCCGCACAGCTTTCCCGACGGCGATCCAATCTTGAAGCAGTTTTTTGTGACGGTCACGCTCAAGGATGCACAGGGCGTCACGGTGGCGTCCGAGGAGAAGCATATTGGTCTGTCATTCGATCAGATCCTTCGTGGGCCGATTCCTGATCCGCTCATCAAAGGCGGTACCACCCGGCGTCTGCCGTTTAGTCTGACGCTGCCGTCCGGCGCGGCAACCCCGGTGACGATCGAGGCCCTGCTGACCTATTCGTTGATTCCAGAACCGACGCCGGAGTTACAGTCGAAATACCTCGCCACGCTGCCGAGCGATAAGGACCGCGAGACGGCGACCACGCTCATTCACGAATACGCCCAGCCACGTGTCCTGACGTTCCGCACTAAAGCCTTATGAGACAGAGAGAAAGGGGTTCGGCATCGTGACGAGAGCCATGAGCCTAGTCTTAACTATTGCCGTGACGGCCTTGGTTGCCGCGGGCGGTGTCGTGCACTGGAGCGAGGCGCAAGACGCCAAACCGAAGGCCGCGACGCTGGACAAAGTCTTCGCCAGCTCAAATAAATGCAAACGCTGCCATGAGCGTGTTTTTGAAGAATGGGAAACCTCTCCGCTTTCTAAATCGATTCACTCGCCGGTCTTCCGGGCCGCCTTGGATGAGTATCTCTCGTTTTCAGGCGGCAAGGACAAGGCGCTCTGCTTCAAATGCCACGCCCCGCACGTCAATCTCTTTCTCGATCAAGTCCAAACCTTCGTCACACAGACGCAATCGGGCGATCCCACGATCGACGGCGTCGGATGCGCGCAGTGTCATCTGATCAAGCAAATCGATCGCACCGGCAATCCTCCGGTGCCGAAGTATGAGCCCGGCAAAACGCTGTATGGACCGTATAAAGATGCGGTGCAGAATCTCGCGCATCAATCGATGGAGTTGGATCTGTTTCGCAAATCAGACCTCTGCCTGAATTGCCACCTGGCTATTCCAGCGGCGGCAAACCTCGGCAAAAGCAACGATCTGTTGGGGAATTGGGAAACCAGCAAGGCCGTCAAATCCGGAAAGGAATGCCAGACGTGCCACATGCCGGAGCAAGTAGGCGAGTCTGCCAATGGCGAGAGCAAACGCAAGACGGCCAACCACACGTTTCCCGGGCGCATCGGCAAGCTGCGACAGGAAGCGGCAAAACTAGAGATTGCCACCGAGGTCAAGGGCGATCAAACCAAAGTCACGGTCACGGTCCAGAGCCTCGTTCCGCATAACTTGCCGACCACCCATCCCGCGTGGGCGCGTGTCGTGCTCGACCTCAACATAAAGGGAAAGAATTTGAAGACGGTTTTTACGGACCAGCGGAGCTATGGACGTGTATTCGCCGATGCCAAGGGGCAGAAAACGGTCTTTGATTTTGCCGCGACCAAAGTGCTGGAGGACACCGTCCTTAAGCCGGAAGAAACCCGCGTTGAAACGTTTACGTTTCCAACCCCAAAAGACACCCGTACATTCGACGTAGAGGCGGCGCTCAGCTATGCGCCGGTAAGCGGTCCGCCAGCTTTCCTTCAACGAATCGAGGCGGAATCCTCCAAAGGCAATCAGGATCCTGCCTTCCAACTGATTCCGATCTTCAAAAAGTCAGTGAATGTTCCGGTGTCGTAAAGGGTATTGTGGGAATTAGGCTGAACGACCAGCCCTACCGCCTTACTGCGTACTGATGCGTGGGGTGTGGCAGGCCTTCCGCTCCGAACCTTCGGAGCGGCCTGAAGCTGCTCTGCGGGGTGGAAGCCTTCTGCAATTCCTTCAGCCACGATCTTCGATCGTGTCGCCTCTGTCAGTTCCAGCTTTCCTTCCCCGCAGAGCAGCTTCTGGCTTTATCGCTCCGGCGGTAAAGTACGCTCCAGGCTCTGCCGCACCCCGATGACCGTTTTGCATGTAGGGCGCTCTCCAAGTGACGCGCATGGAATGTGACCCATTTTGCCATGTGTGCCGAAAAGGTTCTGTTCACGTAAACTTGTGATGCAAAAAATACGTAGCGACAGAGAGATCATGATGAGCAAAGTACTATTGGATGCTCCGATGGCGCAATTGTGATTAGGCCAGAGCAGGGAGGCAGACTCGCTGTGTGATTTTCCTACTCGTCGGAGCACATGGCGAAGATCAAGACAGTTGCTGAGTCCGGTGGGGTATGAGGAAGAGCAGTATTTGACGGGTTCCCGCATTGCCGGAGTCCTGCAATGCCACGCTCTCATCTTTACTGAGTAGTGGCCGAAGCCGGTACTTCTCTTACCCAGTGAACGGTGCTCATCTCTCAGCAATGAGAAAACTATACCACCGGCATAGCACGCCGATACAGCACGGAATAGGGTTCGACCCGTGAGAATTGCATCGATTGTGTTTGGCCTTCAAGACCAAATATGCCAATCAGCATACTCAATCTTTTACAGGAATATAGACATGAACGAAAACGAAGAACTAGAGTTTGAGAAACCCCCTCGAAGAAGAAGTTGACTCAATCGAAGTGCCTTATGACAAACGGAAGATATACACGGAACTCGGTGACCCCGAAATTGAGTCACTTCATGGTAGGTTCAAACGAGGAAAGCTCATTATTCAGCCAGACTTCCAGCGCCAATTCGTTTGGGACTCAATAAAAGCCAGTCGGCTTATCGAATCCGCTCTTCTTAACATTCCAATTCCTGTTAAGAGCAGGACAACAAAGAGTACGTAATTGATGGCCAACAACGGTTAACGTCCTTCTTGTCATTCATCGATGGCAACTTTCCTGATGGCGCAGATTTCAAGCTGACGGGACTTAAAGTTTTCCGAGAATTCAATGGTACTAAGTATTGCAGTCTGTCAGATGACCTCCAAGACAGGATTCGATACTTTAAGATTCAAACAATCACATTTAAGAAAGACTCAGACCAAGATCTTAAATTCGAGATCTTTGAACGGTTGAATACCGGCTCAGTATCGCTGAACGATCAAGAACTACGAAATTGCATCTATAGAGGTGATTTCAATCGCCTACTGCGAGAACTTTCTGTTGATCCGGACTTCATATTTCTTCTCGGTTTGAAAAGGCCGGACAAGAGAATGAAAGACATCGAACTGGTCCTTCGGTTTGCGGCCTTCTATCACGCTACATACCTGAACTACAAACCACCGATGAAAAACTTCTTGAACACGGAGGCCGAGAAGTATCGAGACATCGGTAAGGACGATGCGCAGCAGTTGCGAACGGCGTTCAAGCATACTTGCCAAAGTATTAGGTCGATGCTAGGTAAAAATACCTTCAAACGGTTTTACAAAGGCACTGCCAGGAACTCAACAGGGTATTGGGAGCCCAAGAAATTCAACGCGTCCCTGTATGATATTTTAATATACACCTTCGCTCGCGAAGATAAAAACATCGTTTACCAGAATTTGGACTCCATCAGGGAAGCTTTGATCTATCTAATGACGGAGAGTCAGGAATTCATCGACGCCATTGAGCTATCAACGAGCTCGCTCCAGGCGGTGACCAAAAGATTTGATCTCTGGCGGCTCACATTGCAAGACATTATCGGTATCGGTAAGAAGGAAGCTCGCTGCTTCTCAATGCAACTCAAGGAGGCATTGTTCAACAGTAACAACACCTGTGCTATTTGTGCTCAGAAGATTCAAGAGATTGATGATTCAGCCATTGACCACATCAAGCAGTATTGGGCTGGCGGCAAGACAATTCCCGAGAACGCAAGGTTGACTCATCGGTACTGTAACTGGGCACGATCACGAAAAGAATAAAGGTCGACCATCGGGTGGGGTTTATAGTGAAATTGCGGACAAGCTACTTTTGTTGATAGTTTGTATCAATTTCGTTCCTTATGTAGGCATATGGTAATGGACTTATAATTCGATGCAGTAATTTTAGACTTGAATAGAAGAAGGCCGGGTGGAAGGTTTTGCCGCCTATCGCCGGAGGGGGTGGGACACAACTTGCCGTTGCTGGCCCCTTGCTAGTTTTGAGCAAGGGCGAAACCTGTATTGTCTGAGGCGCGGCGCCGAGTTTACAGGTTTCGAGTGCCTGCGACGGCAAGTTGGGTACCCCCCGGAGGTGT
>JBDUAJ010000124.1:0-8603 GCA_040004695.1 Nitrospirales bacterium
GGGTTGATCAAGTATGTCGAGCGCCAAGAATTACCGCCATTGAAAAGCGACCGGGGGATGGTGACGGAGATCACGGAAGAGCTGGAATCTATGTCGACGACGCCGCAGACGAGCCGGCTTCCTTAAAAGTCTATTCCCATTCTGATGGGGCGAACCCCCGCCGTAACGTGTTTTCGCTCACCACGCGCGCAATCATAAACTGACTCAAATAATCTTCTCCGCCCGCCTTGGCGCCGACGCCTGAGAGGCGATGCCCGCCGAATGGCTGCCGGTTCACGAGCGCACCGGTAATGGGACGGTTGATGTAAAGATTCCCCACATCAAACTGAGTGCGCGCAGCCTGAATGTTCGCCGGGCTGCGGGAGTAGACGCCGCCGGTCAATGCATACGAAGAATCGTTTGCGAAGTTGAGTGCCTCCTGAAAGTCGCGTGCCCGCATGACGGCAAGGACTGGCCCAAAAATCTCCTCTTGAGCGAGCCGATGAGTTGGCTGAATATCGGCCACGATCGTCGGCGTGATAAAATAACCAGGTTCTTGCTTCTGCCCCATGGCGACGACTCGGCCTTCCTGCTTTCCAATATCGATGTACTCCTGCACCTTGGCGAGGGCGCGCCCGTCGATCATGGGGCCCATTACGTTCGAGGGATCTTCTGGCGGGCCCATATGAAGACTCATCACGGCGTCCGTGAGTCGGCGCAGGAAGAGGTCGTAGATCGACTCGTGTACGACGGCGCGCGAACACGCCGAACACTTCTGTCCCTGATACCCCGTGAAAGACTTCACTACGCCTATGACCGCCTCATCGAGGTCTGCGGTCTCATCGATGATCATCGCATTTTTTCCACCCATCTCTGCGATGATCCGCTTAATCATGCGTTGACCGGACGTCATCTGCGTACTCAGACCTAACAGACGCAGGCCGACGTCCTTGGAGCCCGTAAAGGCGATCACATCGACATCTGGATGCGCAGCCAGTGTATGCCCGATATCGGGCCCGCCTGGCACGACGTGTAGCACGCCCTCCGGTACGCCGGCATCTTTGAGCAGGTCCACCAGCAACAATCCGATGATGGACGATCGTTCGGACGGCTTGAACAGCACGACGTTCCCCGTCACCAGCGCGGCGGATACCATGCCGGTCGGAATCGCGAGGGGAAAATTCCAAGGCGCAATGACCGCCGCCACGCCGCGCGGTGAATACAGCAATTCGTTCAATTCGCCGGGCTCATGTCCTAACCGGCGTGGATGGCTGTGGCGCTGCATGTCTCTGGCGTAGAACTCTAAAAAGTCGATGGCCTCTGCCACATCGGCGTCGGCTTCTCGCCATGGCTTACCGGTTTCGAAAATTTCCCAGGCAGCGAAGTCAAACCGACGGCGGCGCATCAGTGCCGCGGCCTTGACCAGGATTTCTACGCGGTCATCGGGCGTGGTGGATCTCCAATGAGACGTCCTGGTTTTGGCGCGTTTCAGAGCGAGTTCAATGTCCCGGATTGAACAGCTTTGGAGCCGGCCGATCACCTGGTCCGGTCGGCTCGGATTGCGTGCAAGCAATTCAGGCCCCGACGGACTCGGGTCGGGTAACGCACTCGAAAAGTGGCGGCCGAACTGCTCCTTGGCACGATCGATGGCCTCTTGCATGGCGGATCGGGCCGCGTCGTGGGAAAAGTCTGTGAGCGGTTCATTCACAAAGCGATCTCTAGGCATGACGGTATTATCCGATGGGCTGGGCGCGCCATTGCCGCGAATGTGTGGGGATGTTGATGGCCGAGAAGGAGGGCTCAAGAGCAGATTGAGGGGTTCCTTCTCCAAATATTCTTTGCGCAAAAAGGATTCATTCGACGTATTCTCCAAAAGCCGGCGGACGAGGTACGCCATGCCGGGAATCAGTTCCCCAATCGGCGCATAAATCCTCACGCGGCGTCCGGACTTGGCGACGGCAGTTTGGAACGATTCAGCCATGCCAAACAGCATTTGAAATTCGTAGGCCTCCGGCTGAAGGCCGCTGGCTTGAGCCAGCGCTTCGGCATGCGCGAGGCTTCGAAGATTATGCGTGGCGAAGGCCGGTCGAATGACATCGATATGTTCAAGTAACGTTCGGCTGAGCCGCTCGTAATGAGCATCTGTGTCAGCCTTCGATTGAAACACAGGGATCGTCCATCCACGCTGTTGACTCCGTATCATTTCAGAGTCCCAGTAGGCGCCCTTGACCAAACGTACGGTGATCGGTGTGTCGCGTTGCCGAGCCCATCTCACCAGTCGATCCAAGTCTTGAGCTGAATCGGTGAGATAGGCTTGCAGTGCAATACCGGCATGCGGATAAGTCCGGTACGCTTCTTCAGAAAGCAATCGCATGAAGGTGCTAAGAATGATGTCTTTGATCTCCGCCTGCTCCATATCGAACGTGATGGCAGCCGGAATCGTTTGCGCACGATCCAGCAATGGCCGAAGTCGCGCCGCAATGGCGTGATAGGCTCCTTCAGGGTCAGTGGGATCGAGTTGCGAATAGAGCGCGGACAGTTTGACCGAGAGATGGACACGAGGAATGGTCCCGAGATGATCGTGCTCCAAGAGGCTGTCGGAAGGCCACGTAGTGGCCTCAAGACCAAGCAGGGTGAGAGCTTCAAGGCAGCGTTCGCGATAGCGGTCGGCCTCGATTTCTGACACGCTGGCTTCCCCCAATAAGTCAAGGGAACACGCTCGTCCACTCTTCCAGAGTTGCGACAGCATTGGTCCCGCATCTTGTACAGTCGTCCCGGCGATGAACATCCGGGCCATTTCTAAAATGTGTTGCCGCAACGAATGGCCGGTGAGTCGCGCACCTAGTGTTGTCGCGGAGGCGGCTCTGAGGCCCCATTGCAGGGGTGTGGCTAAGGTTGGAAGATCCTCAAAATACTCTCCGATCAGCTTCGTTACTTGACGATCGTCTTTCAGGGATGGCAGTAGGTCGATGAAACGAAACAGGCGGACCTTGAAGGTCTCATCTTTCATGCACCAGTCCAGCAGCGTATTGGACCACCATCGTCGATGGAAGAGAGTGGGCGCTAAGCCGGCGGATCGGTCGGCGAGTTGCCGACCGATCCGGTCGATCGCCGATTCGAGGTCGGTAACGTCCTGTTTTTCGGCTAGATTAGGAATTAGGCGGTTCATCTGTTATAGTATACACTCACTGTGAATCTCCTTGAAAATCGCGCGTCCCATCGATATCATAGGCGGCAATTTTTCTAGCCTGATCAATTAACTCAAATTCTAGTCACTGGAGGGTAAGAGTGGAGCGACCACAATTCAAAACGGACTACCCAACGATTGTCCTCTTTTTCATTATGACAGTGGCGACCGTCATCGGTGTGCCCCTGTTTGGGTATGTTTACGGATTTTCTACTCTTGATTGGACCATGTTCGTCGTGCTGTATCTGATTACCGGTCTCGGTATTACGGTGGGCTACCATCGTCTGATTTCGCATCGAAGTTTCGAATGTAAGCCATGGGTAAAGGGCTGTCTTTTAATAGCGGGCGGGTGGGCCCTTGAAAACTCGGCCTTGCGATGGTGCTCCGATCATATTCGGCATCACGCGCGCTGCGATGGACAGGAAGATCCTTACAATGCGACCAAAGGGTTTTGGTATAGCCATTGCGGATGGTTATTCACCAAGTCGCCTTATCGTGAAGAAAAGTATGAAAAGACGCTCAGGAAAGATGCCCTTATCATGTGGCAGGATCGGTATTACCTGCCGATTGTCTTGTCAGGACTTGCGCTGCCCTTTGTAGTGGGATTCCTCTATGGGGGATGGATGAGTGGGCTCAGTTGCTTTATCTTGGCCGGTGTAGGGCGCACATTTTTCGTGCTCAATTCGACGTTCTGTATCAACTCGATCTGTCATATGTGGGGGGATCAGCCCCATGGGACCGGAGACAGCAGCCGTGACAGTTGGTGGATATCGCTCCTTACGTTTGGCGAGGGATACCACAACTATCATCACATGTTTCTCAGGGACTATCGAAATGGCGCCGAATGGTATCATTTCGATCCGTCGAAATGGCTGATCTTCACGTTGTCGAAGCTAAGACTAGCCTATAACCTTCAACGTCACCAGGCCTAGCCCTCCTTAGTCAATCGTTCCGACTTCAGCATCTTGTCTCGCTGAAAATGGTGAGCGTATGATGGGTGTGGGTGGAGCAGCGGCTGACTGACCCTTTGTTCCCAGAGCGCGTACTGAGAAGTGCTCGCTCGATGGGCGCAGTGGGGCCAGGTCAGCCCCCGCTCCCCCTGATTGTAGTATATTGTCTGAGAAGGAGAGTGATTGATGGCAGAAGGTAATCCTGGGATGGCGCCTGGACAGGCACAAGAGAATCTAATCCCTGGCGTCAAGCATGTCATCGCCGTCAGCAGCGGCAAAGGTGGTGTTGGGAAATCGACGGTCGCTGTCAATCTAGCCGTCGCCCTTGCGCAGTTGGGTGCACGCGTTGGTTTGATGGATGCAGATGTGTATGGGCCTAACATCCCCATGATGATGGGAGTCACGCAGCCGCCGGAGCAGCAGGACGGGAAAATTAAGCCTGCAGAAAGCCATGGGGTGAAGTTGATCTCCATGGGCTTTTTTGTGCCTGAAGATACGGCGGTGGTCTGGCGTGGACCGATGATCCACACCGCGATTCAACAATTTTTTCGGGACGTCGTCTGGGGCGAACTGGATTATCTTTTGATCGATCTGCCTCCAGGAACCGGTGATGCACAATTGACCATTTCACAATTGGTTCCCTTGACCGGTGCCATTACTGTGACGACGCCACAGGAAGTCTCGCTCCATGACGTGCGCAAAGGGATGATGATGTTTCAAAAGGTGAATGTTCCCTTGTTAGGCATCATCGAAAATATGAGCTATTACGTCTGTGCGCACTGTGGGACTCGGGATGAAATTTTCTCGCATGGTGGCGGCCAGAGAGCGGCCGAAAAACTGGGAATTCCATTTCTTGGTCATATCCCTATCGATCCAGCTATCCGTGCCGGTGGGGACAGTGGCATGCCGATCGTTGTGGGCAATCCCGATTCCCCTCAATCGCAGGCGTTCAGAAGTATTGCCGAGAAGATACGCTCTGGACTCAGTGCCGGCTCGGACGCACACGTAGGTTCATCAACGATTGAAAGTCTGCTCAAGAAAATTAAGCGGCCACTCCCCAAAGGATAAAGGATAGTGGATCACGCGGATAGAGTGCGTCGCATCATGATGTGGGGGAGCTGATGGCGGATTTTATACGAGTGGCTGGAGTGGATGATGTGAAGCCCGGTGCCGGCATGGTGGCCGAAGTCAATGGTCACGCCGTGGCCGTTTTTAATGTAGAGGGGACGTACTACGCTGTCGATAATACGTGCGTGCACCGGGGGGGACCGCTCGGTGAAGGTGAGCTTGAAGGCGACGTGGTGACGTGCCCTTGGCATTCCTGGCAATTCAATGTGAAGACAGGTGTTTCGGTCAATAATCCGTCAGCCTGCGTGAAGACCTACCAGGTGCAAGTCGAGGGGTCGGACATTAAGGTTCTGTTCTAGATCTGTTCCAATCGCTCTTTTCCGACCCGGTTGCACTTCAGTAATAACGCGGTTCTCTGCTGAGCCCTTCGAGGGATGGCGCTCGGCCTTCGTCCTACCGAACAGCACACTGCGTGCACCCTCATCTCGTCTTGTGTCCCTTTCTGCCATCCGGCATAATGACCGTGTGGAACAAGACAACCTTCTCGCCCTCTACCGCCAAATGCTCCTTATCCGCCGGTTCGAAGAAAAATCGGCAGAAATGTATGCGCTCGCCAAAATTGCCGGTTTTCTGCACCTCTACATCGGTGAAGAAGCGGTCGCGGTTGGTGCGATTGCAGCGATCCGTCCTGATGATTATGTGATCAGCGCCTATCGAGATCACGGTCATTGTCTTGCAAAAGGATCTGACTCCGGCAAAGTCATGGCTGAGCTATTCGGGAAAGTAGGCGGTTTATGCAAGGGCAAAGGCGGATCCATGCATTTGGTCGATGCTGAGCGGCATTTCATGGGTGGGTATGCCATCGTTGGCGGGCACCTACCTTTGGCAACGGGATTAGCCTTTGCCTCGCAATATCAGAAAGGCGATCAGGTTGTGCTTTGTTTCTTTGGAGAGGGCGCTGTGCCTAGCGGACAAGCCCACGAGGCATTCAATCTCGCCGCACTTTGGAAATTGCCGGTCATCTTCATCTGCGAAAACAATCGCTATGGCATGGGCACACCGGTGCAGCGAGCCGTGGCCTTGTATGCCAATCTCACGGACAAAGCGCGTTCGCATGGCATTGACGCGACACAGATGGATGGGATGGACGTTTTGGCCGTGCGCGAGGTGTTGCACAAGATCGTGGATCAGGTCCGCCAAGGCCAGGGCCCTCATTTTATCGAGGCGGTGACCTACCGTTTCATGGGCCATTCGATGGCCGACCCCGCGCATGGGCATTATCGAAGCAAAGATGAGGTTGAGCAGGAGCGTAAGCGTGACCCGTTGCGGCTGTTGAAGGAAACCATGTTGGATAAGCAGATGGCCGGTGAAGAAGACTTCAAGCGTTTGGAGCGAGAGGTGGCTGACGAGGTAACTGCTGCGGTGAAGTTCGCCGATGAAAGTCCGTTCCCTCCGAAAGCCGAACTCTATACCGATGTCTATAGTGGATCGTAATCGGCGGCAAGCATGATGATGTCGTATCGCGACGCCTTGAATCAAGCCATGCGGGAAGAGATGCGCCGTGACGAAAAGGTGTTTTTGATCGGCGAAGAAGTGGGCTACTATCAGGGGGCATTCAAAGTCAGCAAAGGGTTCGTCGAAGAGTTCGGGCCGAAACGTGTCTTGGATACCCCGATCACAGAGGCCGGGTTTACGGGTCTTGCGATCGGCGCCGCGATGGCCGGCTTGCATCCCATTGTTGAATTGATGACGTTTAATTTCGGGATTCTCGCGATGGATCAGATCGTGAACAACGCGGCCAAGATCCGGTACATGTCCGGCGGACAATTGTCCGTTCCTATTGTGATTCGCGGACCGGGCAGTGCGGCCCACCAACTTGGCGCGCAGCACTCGCAAAGCTTGGAAGCCTGGTTCGCCCATGTGCCCGGACTTAAAGTTATCGTCCCGGCGACACCGCATGATGCCAAGGGTCTGCTAAAAAGTGCGATCCGCGATCCCAATCCAGTGATTTTTATCGAAGCGCAATTGCTGTACGGCACGAAGGGCGAGGTGTCGGACGGGGACTACATCATTCCAATTGGTCGTGCGGACGTGAAGCGGGAAGGGCGCGATGTGACGGTCGTGGCTTATTCAAAAATGTTGTTACTGGCCTTGGAAGCGGCGGAAGAGCTAGCTCGTCAAAGGATTGATGTCGAGGTGGTCGATCCGAGAACATTGAAGCCGCTGGATGTGGATACCATCGTCAAGTCGGTGAGAAAGACGGGCCGGCTGGTTGTTGTCGAGGAAGGATGGCGCTTTGCCGGGATGGGCGCTCAAATCGCGGAGAGCGTCTATAGCGCCGCATTTGATTACCTTGATGCACCCATCGTCCGCGTCACGGGAGAAGATGTTCCGATCCCGTACACGCGTTCGCTCGAGGACCTCGCTATTCCGGATCGCAGCCGTATCGTGCACGCCGTTCAAGCACTTGTCTCCAGCGCATAACGTAGAAAGGAGAGGGCATGGCAACCGCAGCACCCGCACCAGTGACGCCACGTCACATTGAAGTCACTGAAACATTGGTACGGTTATACGTTTTTCTCGCAAACTATTTGGATCGATGCCTCAATGAGGCCGCGCGGCAAACCTATCCGGAAGCGGAACTCCAGAAGCATCTTGCAGAGACGATCGCCAAGCTATCTGAAATCCTGGCCATCAATCGGGTCGTGAAGACGAAAGTGCAGGAGGAGTGCGATCGAATCTTGGCACTAGGCTCCGCCTGCTTGCAGGCCGGCGCCAAGGGCGCTATGGCGGAGGATATTAGAGCCGCGCGAGCGGTTCTGCAGAACAAGACGATTGCACTGAGCGATCTGCTCGCTGTTTTTCGCTCAATTTGAAGCGAATGCTGAAAATGACCTCCAAATTTGTTCTCGGCTTGCACCATCCTCAACGTACCCCAGAGGGTACGCCTCCGGTGCCTGCTGCGCCTGCGGCCGCGTTGGGCGGTCATTTTGAGCATTCGGTCTTAGTGTTCATCATCAGAACGATATGTCAGACGTTCTAGAAAAGCATCAGGTGGCTGGACTTGATGAAAGGCAACGCGGCTTTAACCGTCAGATCGACGTGGAGCGGATCGATGGTGGCTATCGCGCCAGTTTGCGTTATGAGCAGACTCTGGTAGAAACGGCAACATGCGACACGTCCGTGCAAACCGTCGATGAATTGGTCCGCATGCTACGTGACCGCGGGTATACCCAGTTGCGAAGTCGGATAAATTTTAAGGGTGTTGCATATCTAGGAACTCAAGAGCCGTGGATCGAATATCCTGATCCTGATGCACCGGCTGAGCCGCCTGACGGAGGGGTGCATGAACAGTTGGCACGTCGAACAGGCTGGATCGGCAAAGTGCTAGAGCTATTCCGCTCTTAATTATGAACATG
>JBDUAJ010000125.1:0-8580 GCA_040004695.1 Nitrospirales bacterium
ACGAGAAAAGCCCCGCCGGGCGAGAGGATCGGCCGCTGTAGTAGGTGTTCATGAATAATCCTGGCTAGGAACCGGAGGCATTTTCGAGCATCACAACGGGTCGCTTTGTCGGATCAGTATCCAGGCCATTACCTATGATCTTCCGATGGTCAAGAGACCGATCCAGGCAGTCAATCAAGGGGGGCAATGTTTCAGGTCGAAGCGCTGAGATGGCGACCGCCTGATAGCGTTTGCGCAAGGCCTCGGCGTCATTCGCTTCCAGGCGATCAATCTTATTGAGCACCAAGAGACGCGGAATATGGTTGAGACCTAGATCGGACAGCGTCTTTTCGACCGCGTGGATCTGACCGTCAAGATCACGGGAACTCGCATCCGCCAGATGTAACAGGACATCGGCATCCTGCAGTTCTTCCAAGGTCGTACGGAAAGCCCCGAGCAGATCTTTAGGAAGATCTCGGATGAACCCCACGGTATCGGTGATGATGACCTCGCGATCATGGGGAAACCTCAGACGGCGACTCGCGGTATCCAGCGTTTCGAACGGGCGATCTTGAGCTGACACATGGCTATCCGTTAAGGCGTTGAGCAGGGTCGATTTTCCCACGTTGGTGTAGCCGACAATGGAGATCACGGGCATCATTCGACGGGAGCGCTGAGCGCGTCGTTGGTCCCGATGGCGCGTGAAGGCCGACAGTTCGCGTTCCAGATGGGTAATCCGATCACGGACTCTTCGCCGATCCGTCTCCAATTTCGTTTCACCAGGACCCCGCGCCCCGATGCCGCCACCCAATCGCGACAGGACAGGAGTGCGGCCTGCGGTGCTCAGCCTGGGAAGCAGGTAGCGCAACTGGGCCAACTCGACCTGAATCTTGCCCTCGCGGCTATGAGCACGACGCGCAAAGATGTCGAGAATGACCTGCGTGCGATCCACCACTTTCATATCGGTGATCTCTGCAATGGCACGCACCTGGGCCGGCGTCAAATCTTGATCGAAAATCAAGAGATCCGCGCCCTGCTGCAACGCCTTCATAACCGCTTCCTTCAGCTTCCCGATGCCGAGCAAATATTTCGGATGGATTTCCTTGGGGCGTTGCCGCACTGTGTCCAGCACAGTCATGCCGTCGGACTCCACCAGTTCGATGAGCTCCTCTACCCGCTCTTCCTGGAGCAAACGACCCTTGGTCGAGACGCTGATGACAATGGCCGTCGAGTGTCCCGCCTTGACCTCGTGGCTGGCCGCCTCGCTTGCCAGCTCATCTTCCAGCGCCTGAATAAATTGGGCGCAATCCAAATGAAACGCGTGGAACGACGACTCCGGCAACACTTCACATAATCGCCCTTTTGGATTGGCGGGGAGAATATGTGCCACGTATATCGAAGCGGGGAGCGTGTCTTGACCCACGCCGACTGCGGCCATCAGATCCAGCCGCAACAACGCGAGGTCGGTTAAATCATCCTGACTGAGCGGCTCATTCTGCAAATGAGTATGAACAAGTCTCACGCCGCGCAGTGAGCGAGACCCCACTCGGTATTTCCAGAGGTCGTTTAAAATCAACTCTCGGCCGTTTCCGACGATGACTTGTTCGATGCTGCCACGCCGATTGATGACCAGGCCGATCTGGCAGCGAATCTCAGCCGACAGTTCCGTACAGACTCGAGCGAGTTCGGGCGTGACCACCTTGTCAACGGGAACACGACGTCGGTAGAGATGCTGAAGCCGCAGAAGCTGACCGGCTTTTAATCCATGAATATTTCCGAGGATGGTTGGAATCTTATGACCTCCCTGCAGTGTGTACTCGAGCCGATGTGCTGCCTCTACCGCGCGACACAGAGGATGTGGCGTTCGGATTGACCGTCTGCAATGACCACTCAGGATCGGCTTCTAACTCCCAAGACGCCCGCTCTCCGGCCAAATAGGCTTGACGCCCCGCCGCGGCAATCATCGCCGCGTTGTCGGTGCAGAAGACACCACGTGGAATGGCTAGCGGAATGTCGATTTTGCCGGCCCGAGCAGTAAGAAGCGCACGGAGGCGTGAATTGGCCGAGACCCCTCCCACCACCGCAAGCGCGTGGGCCATGTACCGCTTCACGCCGGCAAACGCCTTCTCCACGAGGACTTCGACAATGGCCTCCTGATAGCTGGCCGCAATATCGGCCAGTGGTCTTGGACTCCCCGACCGGTCCAGATCACGCAGATAATACAGTAAAGCTGTCTTGATTCCACTGAAACTAAAATCCAAGTTATTATTTTTTAAATAGGGCCGGGGGAAGGAAATGGCAGCAGGATTGCCGGATTGGGCCAGCCGATCCAACGCAGGTCCGCCGGGAAAGTCCAACCCCAACATCTTCGCCGCTTTATCAAACGCCTCCCCTGCCGCATCGTCCAACGTATGCCCGATCAATTGATAGGCTCCCACCGACCTGGTGAGGTACAGATGTGTGTGACCACCCGAGACGACCAGGATCATACATGGCCTCGGCAAATCCGGGCATTCCATCCATGCCGACGCAATATGACCTTCCAGATGATTCACTCCAATCAAAGGAATGCCTCTCGCATAGGCTAAGGCTTTTCCAACACTCACCCCGACAAGCAATGCCCCGGCCAATCCAGGTCCGGACGTGACGGCCACGGCATGCAGGTCGGACCATTCAATCTTCGCCTGAGCCATCGCCTCGGCCACCACCGCTTCCACCGTCTCAATATGCCGGCGCGCAGCTAACTCGGGCACCACACCGCCATATCTCCGATGCACATCGTGCTGAGAGTACAGTACGCTGGAGAGAAGCACGCCCTCTCCACGCATCACGGCGGCAGCCGTTTCATCGCACGATGTCTCAAGACCTAAGAGGGTGAGAGCCGAGGACGGCATGGGCTCAACAGAAGCGGGAGCTAATGGTTTCGCTGCGATACCGACACCCTTTGTGATCACTGAATTCGAACTAGCCTTCAGACAGCACGACCCCCGAGTGGAGTCACCCGAGGGTCGTGATGGTCGTGACCTGAATAATCCGTAACGGGCGATAGCCGCCTGTTATACGCCGGCCATAGCCTCCGCTTCAATAAAGTTAGGCGCGTTGTCTCGCAACAGTACCTTGATCCTCCGCACATCTTTAAACCGGCCTCTGAGCAACTCTTCCGAAAGCGGATCGCCGATGTTCTTTTGGATCGTCCGGCGCATGGGCCTCGCACCGTACAGCGGTTGATATCCTTCTTGGATCAGCCACTGTTTCACATCATCGCCGACTTCCAACTGCACGCCACGCTCGAGGAGGCGCGCGTTGAGTTCTTTGATCAGAATATCGGTGATGCTGATCAAGTGCTCCTTCTCAAGCGGGTGGAAGACCACGACTTCGTCGATCCGGTTGAGAAACTCCGGACTGAAGGATCGACGCAATTCACCCAGCACATCATCCTTGATCCGACGATCATGATCGCTTTGCTCCACTCGATGGAAGCCGAGCGAGACACCTTTCTGGATCAACTTCGTCCCCAGGTTGGAGGTCATAATGATGACCGTATTTTTGAAATCCACCTTGCGGCCCAGGCTATCCGTGAGCACGCCGTCGTCGAGGACCTGGAGCATTACATTGAAGATATCCGGATGCGCTTTTTCGATTTCGTCGAATAACACAACAGAGTAGGGCCGCCGACGAACACGTTCCGTCAACTGACCGCCCTCTTCATAGCCCACGTAGCCGGGAGGGGCCCCGATGAGACGAGAACTGGTGAACTTCTCTTGATACTCGGACATGTCGATTCGAACCAAGGCATCTTCTGTATTAAAGAGGAATTCAGCGAGCGCTCGCGCCAATTCCGTTTTTCCAACCCCAGTGGGTCCAAGGAAAATGAACGAGCCGATCGGCTTCTTCGCGTCCTTGATCCCGGCGCGTGAGCGACGAATCGCACGGCAGACGGCGGAAATAGCCTCCTCCTGCCCGACAATGCGCTTATGGAGGAACTCTTCCATATTGAGCAGCTTATTGGATTCCTCCTCTTCCAATTTGAAGAGCGGAATACCCGTCATCTTCGAAACAACGTAGGCCACGTCCTCTTTCGAAATGACGGGCCGATTCTTTTCCTGATTCTTCTTCCACTCTCGCTTCGATTCTTCGAGGAGTTTCCGCAGCCGCTCCTCCTCTTCACGAAACTTGACCGCCTCTTCAAAGTTCTGAAGTGAGATAGCCACTTCTTTTTCACGCGACACTTTCTTGAGCTCTTGCTCCAATGCTTTTAATTCGCCGGGCAAGGCATACGTCTGCAACTTGGCGCGGGAGCCCGTTTCGTCGATGAGATCGATCGCTTTGTCCGGCAGGAACCGGTCGGTGATATACCGATCGGAGAGCTTTGCGGCTTCCACAATGGCTTCTTCGGTAATTTCCACGCCATGGTGTTCTTCATACCGATCACGCAGGCCCTGAATGATGCGAATGGTCTCATCGATGCTCGGCGGTTGCACGTAGATCGGCTGGAACCGTCGCTTGAGTGCGCCGTCCTTTTCGATGTGCTTGCGGTACTCGTCCAATGTCGTGGCACCGATGCACTGAATCTCACCGCGCGACAATGCGGGCTTCAACATATTTGAGGCGTCAATCGACCCTTCCGCCGCCCCGGCTCCAACCAAAGTATGGAGCTCATCGATAAAGATGATGATGTTGCCGGCCTGAGCGATTTCTTTCATCACGACTTTGAGCCGTTCTTCAAACTGTCCTCGATATTTCGTACCCGCCACAAGTGAGCCGAGGTCCAGCGCAATCACCCGCCTCGAAAGCAGGTTATCGGGCACTTCGGATTGCACAATGCGTTGGGCTAGGCCTTCAACGATGGCGGTCTTGCCGACGCCGGATTCCCCGATCAGGACAGGATTGTTTTTCGTGCGTCGACTGAGAATCTGCAGCACCCGTTCAATTTCATCCGCACGTCCGATCACAGGATCCAATTGACCTTCTTGCGCCAATTGAGTCAGATCGCGACCGAATTCATCAAGCGCCGGGGTATTGCTTTTCCGGTCGCGTTCACGTGGTGCGGACTTGCGGAGGAACGTCACCGTGAGCTGTCGAGCCGTCAGTAAGTTGGCGCCCAAGCTTCGAAGAATTTTCCCGCCGATGCCTTCTTCTTCTCTCAGAAGTCCAAGCAGCAGATGTTCGCCACCGATATGGTTATGGCCAAGCAGGCGCGCTTCTTCCACCCCATATTCGATCACTTTCTTCACACGAGGGCTAAACGGAATTTCACCGAACGTCATGGTGGTGCCGCCACCGGGGAGATTCCTTTCGATCTCCAGCCTGATCTGCTCAGTGGAGAGACCCATTTTCTTGATGATCATGAGGGCGATGCCGTCCGTCTCACGGAGAATGGCCAAGACCAAATGTTCCGTGCCCAGATAGTCATTCTGGTGGCGCTCTGCTTCCTCCCTGGCTAGGATGATGATCTTGCGACCCTTATCCGTGAATCGTTCGAACATCCTACCTCCTCTGTGGCTTTGCGGTGAGACGAAAACGTAGGCAAACTATCGGAAATGCTGCTGTAATTCTATCGGCCGAAACCGGGCATGTCAAGGGCTCTGAACGCGCGACACCGCGCGAATCCGAGCGGCCAATATGCCTTCGTTGACACCATTCTGACGCCTCGATACAATCGCCCTTCCCACGCTGCAGATCCTCATGGTGTGAACACGTCCAGATGAAAACCATCGGTATTCTCACGAAGCCGAAATTTCCTGACGTCAAACCTATTCTAAAGGATTTGGTGTCGTGGTTGCGAGAGCATCAGAAAGACGTCGTGCTGGACAGCAAAACGGCCGCGCTGATCGGTGAATCCGCCACGCACCAAAAGCCGCAAATGGCCGCCCTGGCCGACATGCTCGTGGTCTTGGGCGGAGACGGCACCATGCTGAACGCCGCCCGTCTGGTGGAAGAGCGCGGCATCCCAATTCTTGGCGTGAACATGGGAGGGCTGGGATTCCTCACAGAGGTAGGGGTGGAACAACTCTACCCCACATTGCTGAACGTATTTGCCGGAGAGTATCACCTGGAAGAGCGGCTGATGTTACGCGCGCGGATCGATCGTCATGGCGAGCATGTCGCCCAGGCCACCGTCCTGAATGATGTCGTCGTCAGTAAAGGAACGCTGGCTCGCATGATCGAAATTCAAATTTCGATCGACGGGCAGTTCGTGACTCGACTGCGAGGTGATGGACTTATCATTTCCACGCCAACCGGCTCGACCGCGTATTCGCTCTCCGCTGGAGGACCAATTATCAATCCTTCGGTGCACGCGCTCATTGTGACCCCGATCTGTCCGCACACACTCACCCATCGCCCGCTCGTGATCCCGAGCACCGTGGAGCTGGAGGTGGTGCTCACAGGGAAGGACGAAGGGGCCATGACGACGTTCGATGGGCAGGTGGGCGTCGCCATGGTCCAAGGCGACACCGTGACGATGAACGCATCCACTCATCGGACACGGCTCATCCGTTTTCCCGACCATACCTATTATGATGTGCTGCGAAAGAAGTTGAAGTGGGGCGATGGATCGTTACCGTGACGCCGCGCTCATATTGTTCTGAAGGATGCGCTGCAGCATGTCTTGATTGGTGGCGAACTTAAATTCTCCGATGCAATCCTGTTTATTCGTGCAGGCTTTTTCCGCCCCTTCGAGCAGACGAAGACCTTCTACTCCGACCGCTTGAATTTTCCGCTCTTGTAGGAGACCGCGCAGTCGATCTACCACTCCATGCATGGCTTCTCGTTTGCAGGGCGTCTGCGTCTCGAGATAACGGGCCAGTACCTCAGCACACCATTCACCATCGCGCTTGGCGATTCCCACCAAACCTTCGCTGGCCTTCCGCGCCCAACCGGTTAGAAACACACCCTCCACGATCTTACCTGTGGCCTCATCATACGCTTGAAAGAGCGCATCGTCCGGCTCGTTCCCGGAAGACGTCGGATTGGTGACGAACATGCCATTCCTATAAGGAAGCCCTAGCGTGTCGTCCACGCGATCTCCCACCGCAAACACCACGCTATCACAGGGAAACTCGTAATATTGTTTGAGTCCAACGGCGGCGGTGTCTTGCCCCTTGGGCTCGAGCTTCGTTTCTTCAAGCTCTAGCGCGCGAACGCGATTGTTTGCATCGGTCAGCACACGTCGCGGTGACGCGAGAAAACGGAATCCCATCTTGGTGGCACTTCCCGTGGGCTCGCACTTGGTGAACTCCTCAGTCATGTCCTTAAAAATCTTGTCCGTCTCCTGCCCGACCGCTTCTAAACGAGGACGCACACGTGTGAACTCTGCACGCAACATCTCGTGGTCGATGTTGGAACAGACGGCGCGGATCTCTTTGGGATTATACTTCCGCTCGAACGGACCACGACGGGCAATCGCGGTCACCTGCTCTACCTTCTTATACCTGGTCAACCAATGGGCAATATCGACCATGACATCGCCGACTCCGATTACGGCGACCCGCCGCCCCGTGTCAAACGGTCGCTCGCCGAAGTCCGGCAGTCGATTGAAATGGTAGACGACATCTTTCGCGTGAAACACGCCCGTCGCTGAATCGCCTTCCACGCCGATCGTCTTTGTGCCTTGTGCACCGGTGGCAAACACCACCGCACTGGCACCAAGAGTTCGAAGATCCTCCACTGTCAGCGCTTTCGTTTGGCCGATGGAGACGTTCCCGAAATAATGGACGTTCGGCCGTTCCACCACTTCCCAATAGGTCTTTCGCAAACCGCCACGCAATTTCAGTTTGCTTGGAAAAATTCCATATTCTGCCAGGCCGCCGAACTTAATATCCCGATTTAAAATCACGACCTCATGCCCGGCTTTGGACAGGGTATTGGCGACCGACATACCGGCTGGACCAGCCCCCACGACAATGAGGACGTGTGCGCCTTGACCGCTAGCAGTGACTTCACCCATTGAGACCCCACCGATGAATAAACATTAAGTTCTCAACAATTTTGCGAAATTAGCATAGCCGCATTTAAAATGTCAAAATGCAGAGGAGTCCGTAAGTCTTGAATGAACCGCTCGACGAGGCTGAAAGGTGGAACGGATGACGAATGTGGAACTGAACGGTTCCTCAACCACCGGCCGAACCCATCGGTCCTCCCGGTTCGGTCATACGCCACGGATCCAGCAGTGCATGGAGCCGATCTTCCGGCAGGACTTTCTGAGCGCGTGCAATGTCACGCACGCTCTTTCCCGTGCGATACGCTTCTTTCGCCAGTTTTGCCGCCGCATCGTAACCTATCTCTGGAGCCAGACCTGTGCACATGGCCAGACTCTGTTCGATGAAATTTCGGCAACGTTCTTCGTCGGCCTTGACGCCTTCGATACAGCGAGCCGCAAAATTATTGGAGGCAGTGGCCAGCAACTCAATCGACTGGAGCAGATTGTACGCCATGACGGGAAGCATCACGAGCAATTCAAAATTACCGGCCTGTCCACCGACCGTAATGGTCACGTCATTCCCGATCACTTGTGCCGCCACCATGGTGACGGATTCGGCAATCACAGGATTGACCTTGCCGGGCATGATCGACGACCCCGGCTGCGTTTCAGGCAGGATG
>JBDUAJ010000126.1:0-8527 GCA_040004695.1 Nitrospirales bacterium
AAGTTTAGATTTGCAAGTGCCTCAGGTTCAGATCGAAGCGCGTATCGTTCAGGCGGACACATCATACTCGCGGTCCCTCGGCGTGCAATGGGGTATTTCCAATACGGCAACCCAGCCCGGCGGGGCTGGCAGCAGCTTTTTCGGAAATCCGACGGGGGGATTTTCAGAGCAGCAATTGGATACGAAGGGAACGATCACCCGATCGTTTCTGGTCAATCTTCCAGCGGCTGTATCCGGACTGTCTTCCGTGCCAGGCGCAGGGTTTACCTTCGGCAAGATCGGCACGCGGGATGGGTTTTCGCTGGATCTGCGCTTGTCGGCCGGTGAGTTGCTCGGTTTAACAAAGGTCATCGCCGCTCCGAAGATTACCACCTTAGACAAACGCGAAGCGAAGATATCTCAAGGTGAATCGATTCCATTCCAGACCACGTCGCTACAGGGAACACAGACGACGTTTGTAGATGCCAACCTGGAATTACAAGTCACGCCTCAGATTACCTCACGGGATCCAAAAGAACCCAATAAGCAGGTCCTGTTGAAAATTAGGGCCACTCGTAATGCGGTCGGTGCGCGAAGCAACCCTGCGGGTCCCAGTATCGATAAACGGGAAGCGACCACTCAGGTATTGGTCGTTGACGGGGAGACCATGGTGATTGGCGGGATCTTTGTGGATACACAAACGAACACGGTCGCCGGATTGCCGTATCTTTCGCGTATTCCCGTGCTGGGATGGCTGTTTAAAAATAAGACGGAGAGTGTGTCGAAGCAGGAACTCCTGATTTTCCTTACCCCCTCGATCGTGAAGACCATATAAAGCCGAACGAGAATAATGCGCTGTCCCTGCTCCGTCGCTCTGAAGCCCTCAGCAGGGGCAGCCCCAGGAACGTACGACGACATCCAGCCGGGCTACACTACGTGAAAGCCTTTTAGTTTCTCTGTCTCTGTGATACCATCCCGCCCATCCTAAAAGTACTCCTTTGAGCGTTCGGATCCTTGCTGGAATGCACCGCGAGGATTGCCGTGAGGCTCATCATCCTATCTGTATGGCCATCGTTGAATCTTCTGTTAAGGTATCGCTGGCAGAGCGAAGTTACGATATTGTCGTGGGCGCCGGTCTTCTCGACAGCCTAGGCCGGCGACTTCAGGCATTGGGCTTCTGCGGTAAAGTAGGCGTCGTCACGGACGCCGCTGTCGGGAAGTTGTATGCTTCGCGGGCGATGCGCGCGATCAAGGCTGCGGGTCTTGATGGACATCTCATTGTGCTTCCAGCAGGCGAGCGGACGAAGACATTGCGTTGGGTGACTCGGGTATTGGATGAATTAGTGAAAGGGCGCTTCGAGCGGGGGTCTGCCCTCGTGGCATTAGGTGGAGGGGTCATTGGAGATCTGACGGGGTTTGCCGCCTCCGTCTATCTTCGAGGCATCCCCTTTATTCAGGTTCCGACGACACTGGTGGCGCAAGTAGACTCTAGTGTCGGCGGCAAGACCGGAGTGAATCATCCGCTTGGTAAAAATCTGATCGGCGCCTTTTATCAGCCAAGACTCGTCCTGAGCGATATTGCCACGTTGAAGACGTTGCCGCCGCGTGAGTGGCTCGGGGGTCTGGCCGAGGTCATCAAATACGGCATGATTGCCGACGAGCCACTCTTCATGTATTTGGAACAGCATATGGACGCCCTTTTGAAGATGGACGCGGAACCGGTTCGACACATTGTCACGCAATCGTGTCGGATCAAAGCCGCGGTCGTGATGGAGGATGAACGGGAGTCCGACCGGCGGAGAATTTTGAATTACGGCCATACGATTGGTCATGCGCTCGAGTCATTGGGCAAATATAAAACGCTTATTCACGGGGAGGCGGTCGCCATTGGAATGGTCCATGAAGCGGCGCTTTCACGCCATCTTGGTCTATGCAGGCAGGACCTGGTGAGCCGGCAGCGGGATGTGATTCATCGAGCAGGGCTGCCTGATTCCCTCCCGAAGATGACTTTCACTGACCTTTGGTCCGCCATGCAGCATGATAAGAAGGTCGCGCAAGGGCGGGTGTACTCTGTGTTCCCGGAACGGATCGGACAGGTGCGGATTGCGCCATTGGAGCGATCCGATTGCAAGAAATGGTTTCTGAATCGACCATAGCGACGGTGTGGTAGTGCGGAACACGACGCACCTAGAGGTTTTGCGACGCTGAACAGGAGCTGACTGGATCTATGTACAGATGAAGTCACAAGACCGTACATCGCATACGACCGTCGAACGGGCGCTTCGAGAAAAAACTCGTGAAGTCGAGGTGCTCCATAAGATCAGTGACTCGATCAGCAGTACCCTCGATCTTGAAGCCGTGCTGTCTCATATTGTGGAGATCGTCACCGATGTGACGAAAGGCGATGCGTGCTTGCTCTATCTGCTCTCCGACAGCCGCGAAGAATTGATCTTACGTGCCTCGAAAAACCCGCATCCTAAGCTCATCGGACGCATTACCATCGGTCTCGGAGAAGGTATTACGGGATGGGTGGCGCGAGAACGGACGCGGGTCGTTATCTCCAGTAATGCGAGCGATGACCCGCGTTTTAAGTTTTTTCACAACCTCCCCGAAGACCGCTATCAAGCCTTCCTGTCCGTGCCGATCATGGCCAAGAAGGAAGTGGTCGGGGTCATTAACGTCCAACACAAGCGGCTGCATCGATATCGCCCGGATGAACTAGCCTTGTTGACGACCATTGCCAATCAGGTCGGCGGAGCCATCGAGAACGCAAGGCTGTATGATGAGATGACGCGAAAGGCGCGCCAGCTCGAGACACTGTCACAAGTGTCCGAGACCGTCGTGTCCAATCGGGTGATTGAAGATGTCATGCATCTCATGGTGACCATGACGGCGCAGATGATGCAGTCAAAAATCTGTTCCATCATGTTGTTCGACCATGCGACCGGAGAGCTCCGTATTGTGGCGACACAGAGCCTCAGTGAGCAGTATCGATTGAAGCCGAATTTGAAAATAGGTCAAAGTATCAGCGGGCGGGTCGTGCAAGAACGGCGTCCCATTATCGTGGCGGACGTCACCCGGGAGCGCAATTACATGTACCCCGATATTGCCAAGAAAGAAGGACTCTGTTCGCTTTTGTCGGTTCCCATGATGATTCGCGAAAAAATTGTGGGCGTCATCAACAGCTACACGTCGATGCCCTATCGGTTCACGACGGACGAAGTGAAATTGATGCAGGCCATTGCCAACCAAGCCGCGATCGCGATCGAGCATGCGACGCTCATTGAAAAATCATTCGAGATGCAAGAGGCCCTCGCCGTACGCAAATTAGTGGAGCAAGCGAAGGGGTATCTGATGAAGACGAAAAAACTCAGCGAGGAAGAGGCGTTTCGATTTCTTCAACGACAAAGCATGGACCTCAGGAAGTCAATGCGGGAGATTGCCGAAGCGATTTTATTGGCCGGGGAAATCCACGAACGAGCGCTGTAAGAGGGAACGTGAGTGGCCGTCAATGGTCGTGACGCGACTGTGGTCTCATCAAATCCATGGAAAACAAGTTGACACTTTCCTGCAGCACACGCGAAAAGATCGGCGCGTCGTTCGAGACAATGACGTCCTCATCCCACCTTCGGGCAGGGGGCGTTTGTTTTAGCAAGGGCAGCTGATACGTTCAATCAGTTAGAGCGGCTCCTTCCTCGCGAAACGGCTGACTCCGTGGACCAGCCGACCTGACCATACGGACTCAACGACAAAGTTATGCGTCTCTTTCGGATGGCAATGGTGCAGATGAACCCCACGGTGGGAGATGTGGTGGGGAACGTTCGACGCATCCGCTACTGGATCACGGAAGCCAGGAAGGCGCATGCCGATCTGGTGGCCTTTCCTGAATTAGCGATCACCGGCTATCCGCCGGAAGATCTGCTGCTGAAGCCACGATTTTTGGAGGAGAACCGGCGCGGTCTAGAGGAAATCACTCGTCAGTGTCGCGGGATCGCAGCGGTCGTCGGGTATGTGGCTGAAGGGGCGCCTGCCAAGCCTAGCGCGGACCTCTCAATGGTCCTCCCTGCCGGGCGGCACGAACTCTATAATGCCGCTGCGATTCTTGCCGATCGACGCCTGGTGACGACCTATTGCAAATGGTATCTCCCAAACTATGGCGTCTTTGATGAGAGTCGGTATTTTCATTCAGGCCGTCGTTTGCCGGTCGTCCTGCTTAACGGCACGTGGATAGGCGTCAACATTTGTGAAGACATCTGGTTGCCGGAAGGTCCGACGAGGGCTCTGGCGGCCGCCGGCGCGGAAGTCATCGTCAATATCAATGCGTCGCCGTTCCATCTGGGGAAAAGCCGGTTTCGGGAACAGATGCTCGCGACGCGCGCGAGGGACAACGGGGTGATCGTCACCTATACCAATATGATCGGTGGACAGGACGAATTGGTATTCGATGGCAACAGTGTGGTCGTCGATCAGACCGGTGAGGTGATTCTTCGAGGGAAGGCCTTTGAGGAGGATCTGTTGATAGCCGATCTGAATATAGACGGCGTCACTCGAACACGGCTCGCGCACACACGAAGGGCTTTCCGAAAATCTTTACCGACGGTCGATCGCGTCGTCGTCTCGGAGGCCTATACCACGCGAAAACGGTCCCGTCTGGTGCTTGAAAGCCGGGTTCCTCTGGATCCGTTGCACGAAGTGTATCGGGCATTAGTGCTGGGCGTGCGGGATTATGTCGTCAAGAACGGATTCAAGCGCGTCGTGATCGGTCTTAGCGGAGGGATCGATTCCGCCTTGACGGCCGTGATCGCCGTGGATGCGCTGGGAGCCAAAAATGTGCTGGGCGTCTTCATGCCGTCTCTGTACACCGCTCGCGCAAGCCGTGAAGACGTGGCCGAACTGGCCGGGCGGCTCGGCGTTCACGTCCATACGATTCCCATCACCCGCACGTTGAAGTCTTACTTCCGTGCGTTGGCCGACGTGTTTCAAGACCGTCAGCCCGATACGACGGAAGAAAATCTCCAGGCCCGGATACGCGGCAACTTGCTGATGGCGCTGTCCAACAAGTTCGGCCATCTTGTTCTGACGACGGGCAACAAGAGTGAGATGAGTGTCGGCTATGCCACGCTCTATGGCGATATGGCCGGAGGATTTGCGGTCATCAAGGATGTGCCCAAGACGCTGGTGTACCAGTTGGCATTATTGCGCAATCAAACGGCCAAGGGACCCGACATTCCAAAGCGGATTATCGATCGTCCACCGACCGCCGAATTGAAGCCGGGTCAGACCGACCAAGACACGCTTCCCCCGTATGACGTGTTGGATCCCATTCTGAAAGCGTATGTCGAGGAAGATTGCGCACCGGAAGAGATCGTGGCAATGGGTTTTGACGCCGCCACGGTGGCTCGCGTCATCCTCATGGTCGATCGAAGCGAATACAAGCGTCGACAGGCGCCCATCGGCATCAAAATAACCCATCGGGCCTTCGGGAAAGACCGCCGGATGCCCATTACGAACGGGTATCGAAATATCTAACGTTCATCGAGCAGTCCTCCAATGGAATTCGGAGGCACGGTCGACAGGGCTAGAGTGTGCCTGCGACCTGTTCAAGAGCCGCCACTTCGACATCTCGCTCTACAAGCGCACGATAGAAGGCCAACCGGAACTCAAGCAGCGCTCGTTGCGCTTCGATGACATCTAAGAAACCATTTTTACCCGTCCGATACCCGGCACGGGCCGCCTCCAAGTTCTGTTCGGCCTGCGGTAAGATGGTGGTCCGGTACAGGTCGGCGACCTGTTGCTGAGCGCGCACCTTGGAGATCGATTCAGTCAGCTGAAGACGAGTGAGATTCTGCCAGTTTTGGTACTCGGCTCGTGCCGCCGCTGCGATGGCTTGCGCTTCTCGGACACCCGCATCGTATTTCCGTTTCGTCCAAAACGAAAAAGGGATATTGATCGATGCGATGGCCCCGAACCCATCGGTTGCCTGAAAATTCTGGAATCGCTGCACGGCCACTTCAAAGTCCGGGTAGTACTGCCGTTCGGCGAAGGCGCGCAGCTTCTCACCCTTTTCGATGGCCAGCTCGGCGGCCTTGAGTTCGGGCCGACTCATCAATGCGGCACCTTCCACATCCTCGAGCGGTTTAGCCCAGCCTGTCGCCGTCGGTTCGCGCGGGATTCCCAACGGCCCTCTGGGATCGCGGTTCAGCAGGGTATTGAGTTTCGCCGCCATAGTCTCACGTTGCTGCTCGAGGACGGGGAGTCGTTGGTAGAGGTTGGAGAGTTCGACCTGCGCTTTGAGGACATCAACTTGTGTTCCTTGACCGGCGCGGAACTTCGCCTTGGCGGTGTCGAACAACTGCTTGAGCAGATCGACATGCTCATGGTGGATTTGTAGATCTTTATGCGCAAAGAACAGTTTGAGGTAGACTTGCTTGACACGCCCCACGAGGTCCCGTTCTTTGGCTCGCAGCGCCTGCTGGGTCATGCCGGCCGTTCGGTGGGCCATCTCGCCTTTTAAGGGTAGTTTTCCGGGGAAGGGAAACGTCTGGGACAAGGTATAGATGGTGTTTTGAGTCCGGGTCACGCTGGTCCCGAGATTCCCGTTTTGTGGAACATTCCAAAGCTGAATCCCAATGGTGGGGTCCGGCAACGTGGTCGCTTGGGGGATTTGCTCCAGCGCCGCCTCCCATTGACTGCGAGCCGCCTGAATCTCTGGATTCCTGGCAAGCGCCTCTTGCACCAAGGCGGACAGCTCAAGGGGCATCTCAAGCGGCGGCGCAGCCCTTAACGCGCTTGGAGTGAGACTCATGAGCATAAGTGTCAGCCATAGCAGGTGAACCCACATTTTCATCGCACGTCCTCCTCAAGCCTCAGAAAGGGTGTTAGATGCAGATCGTTGTCCCTCTCGTCGTATATTGGCGTCACGTCGGCGTCTCTGACGCGGCCCGTTCCTGAACCATCGTCTTCCGAGCTAGCTCCTCCATTGTGACGCGCCGACCTCGCCAGAGAGCGTAGAGGGAAGGAATGACGAGGAGCGTGAGGAGTGTGGAGGTGACCATCCCGCCAATCATCGGCGCCGCAACGCGTTTCATCACATCCGCCCCCGCTCCGTGACTCCACATAATAGGCAGGAGGCCAATGAGAATGGCCGAGGCGGTCATGACTTTCGGACGCACCCGTTGCACGGCGCCTTCAATGATGGCTTCCCGCAGATCGGCCAGTGACCGAAGCCGGCCCTCGCGTTCCCAGCGATCACAGGCTTCATCGAGAAAAATGATCATGATCACTCCCGTCTCGGCCGCCACGCCGGCCAGTGCGATAATCCCGACCCAGACGGCCACACTCAAGTGGTACTGGAGAACGTTCAGAAAGACGATCGCACCCACGACGCCGAATGGCACCGACAGCAGCACAATCAGACTCCGACTCACCGAGCGGAAGTTCAGATACAACAGCACGAAGATGAGAAAGATGGTCAGAGGAACGACGATCTGCAATCGGGCTTTCGCGCGTTCCAGATATTGGAATTGGCCGCCCCATTCCAATCGATACCCGGGTTTGAGCGGGACCTGTCCGAGGATCACGCGTTGCGCCTCGGCCACATAGCCGGCCAGATCTCGGCCGGCCACATCCACAAATACAATGCCGGCGAGCGATCCCTGTTCATCACGAATGGACGGCGGCCCAGTCATCAGCGTGATCTGCGCCAGTTGGGCCATAGGAATTTTCGCCCCGCGCGGCGTCTCCACCAAGACTCGTCGCAAGGATTCTGGATCGTCTCGCAGCGCGCGCAGATAGCGCACATTGATGGAATAGCGCTCTCGCCCTTCCACGGTCTGTGAGACCGTCTTCCCGCCGATCGCCGATTCAATCACCTCTTCCACATCCTGGACCCTGAGCCCATAGCGGGCCACGGCTTGACGATTGATGCGGAAGTCTAAGTAATACCCGCCAGTCACCCGTTCCGCATAGGCACTGCGTGTCCCTCGTACGTTTTGAAGCAGGCGTTCCATGCTCACCCCGATACGTTCGATCTCCGACAAATCAGGACCCAAGATTTTAATGCCGAGGTTACTGCGAATTCCCGTGGCAAGCATCTCGGTCCGAGTCTGAATGGGCATCCACCAGATATTGGGCATTCCGGGAAATTTCAAGCGTGCGTCCATGTCCGCGATCAGGCGATCCCATGTCATACCGGGCCGCCACTGATCTTCGGGCTTCAAGGTCACCACGGTCTCAGCCATGCTGAAATGCGATGGATCGGTGGGGGTTTGGGCGCGGCCGATTTTGCCGAATACGTGGTCGACCTCCGGAAACTGCTTGAGAAGTTGGTCCTGTCGCTGCAACAGGTTGGTGGCCTCCGTCACCGAAATACCCGGCAACGCTGTGGGCATGTAGAGAATGGTCCCTTCGTTGAGCGGCGGCATAAATTCTGAACCGAGCTTTCCATACAAGGGCACTGTGGCCGCGATCGCCACCACCGCCAGGACCAGCACCAGCCAGCGCACGCGCAGCGCACCCGAGACGAGAGGTCGGTACAGACCAATTAAGA
>JBDUAJ010000127.1:0-8428 GCA_040004695.1 Nitrospirales bacterium
ACCCGGAAAGGTACGCCACCTTCTCACGCCGTTCCACAACTTCTGACTATATCTCTTACAGCGATCCAGCGGTCGGAACAACTTGACAAGTTAAGTAAACGGATCGACATTTTCCGTAGGTCAAACCTTGCCGTAACATGATTAACTGAGGCTGTGCGCAGTATGTTGCTGGCGTCAGGGCCATTGTGACAGAGCTTGGAAGTGCAGAGGCAGCAGTAGATGACATCATGCTCGTCCAATAGCGAGGCCTGCTCTCTCAGCTGGTATTAGGGAACGCACAAGCCGCTTGGGCTCTTGCGGCAAGGGGGAGGGACATCCGTACGGTCGAATCTTTGAGGCGTCTGAGTCCTTGCGGATTTTGCTGGTGGAGGATCCGCCTGATAATTGGACGTTTATACTGGCTTATCTGAAGTCGACTGTTGAAAACGGTTCTATCGCACTGGAGAATTGTAAAAGTCTGCCGGGAGATCTCATGCTTATGGCCGTGCAAATGCCGATCACGGAAGGACACGCTGCGACGAAAGCTATCATAGAATGGGAGCATACCAGTGGCTATCCGGGAATTCCCATTATTTCATTGACGGCAAATGCGCGACCGGATGATGTGGAGAACAGCCAAGCGGCGGGGTGCACCTCCCACCTCACAAAGCTATCCCAGAAATTCACCCTTTTGTCGATCTTGGCTGAGTATGGATGGCGTGAGAGGACACGATGATCGATCCAGAGCTTGCATCCGATGCAGTGATCCGCATTCGAGTCGACCCCGAAATAGCTTCCCTTGTTCCTGAATTTCTCGATAATCGATTCAAAGATATGACTTTACTTATAAGAGCGGTGTATAAGAGTGATTTCGAGACGGCGTGCATTCTGGGCCATAGCATGAAAGGATGCGGAAGCGGGTACGGATTTCACGGGATCACGGAAATCGGGAGGCTGATTGAGGAGGCCGCGAAGCTGAGGGATGCCGTCGCCATCACCGATCAGATTCACGCCTTATCTCTGTACTTGTCTCGACTCGAAATCGTGACCGATGCTGTGGACGAAGTTTGAGGAAACTAATCATGACTGGCGAATGCTACGACAGAACTCGTTTAGCAATTCTGCTTGCGGCCTGGGTTATTTATGTGCAGCGGTATTTAGTCCGTACTAGAGC
The DNA here is from genome assembly GCA_040004695.1 of Nitrospirales bacterium. Taxonomy (GTDB): domain Bacteria; phylum Nitrospirota; class Nitrospiria; order Nitrospirales; family Nitrospiraceae; genus JAICXS01. The sequence continues at coordinate 1,154 of JBDUAJ010000127.1, forward strand.
AGCCACATGGTCGGTCTTGTAGAGGTAGGCCGGCACAACAAATGTTACCCCCTGCCTTTTTTCAGCTTGAATGATGACGGACTAGCTATAACAGGCGCTCTCCACATTTTCGGCCCCATCGACCATGGCCTTCAGCATATACACGGCTAGCCGGTCATCGGAATCTGATGTTTTGCACAGGGCCCGACCTTGAAAGATGTGGCTCGCCCAAAAGTACATGCTGTAAAAGGTTAAAATAAAACATTAACTTGTGGCGACACAAGGAAGTCGTCTCTAAGCCGTTGGACGATTAGATGTCCGAGTGATCAATGTTAGATTGAGGCCAAGTATTGTGTTTGTGATCCTCAATCCGCGACAACTCTATACCTTATGAAGGGGCCTAGCGATCGCGTCGCCGAAGGTCGAGAAGCGCAGGAAATGAGAAAAAGGGAGGTATCGACACCGAGCAATCGAACCGCAGTTTGGATAGGCTATTAATATCCATTCAGTAAGGCATGCACCTGCCTGTAGAATCTTCTTCCCATTGCCGTTGCCATTTTCATTGCCGAGGGTCTGAGATGAAATTCGCAAGGAAGCGCTGCCGCTTCTGGAGGGACTGGCGGAGGTACTGGCGGTGAACACGTCCGTGAAGGAAATTCGAGTGGCAGGGACACACGGATAACGTGCCTATTCGCTCCGCGTTGTTTCCGTCTAATTGGGAACTATCAGCCGTGCGTGCGGTGATGGTGACCAGGGTGCTCACCGAGCTCTATCGTATTTCGCCGGAACGAGTGTCGGCAGTGGGCCATGCGGAATTTCACCCGCTGACGGATAACCTGACGACGGAAAATCGCGCCAAGAATAGGCGGGTGGAGATATTGGTGCTGATGAACGACTCCGATCACCCGCTCTAACCCTCGAATGGGTTAGCCGACGAAGTCGGGATGGAGGCGATCGATGGGCCGAATGCTATTGGCTTTGATTTCGTTGTAGACGACGGTTCGCCCGGCTTGTCGCAAGCGACTGAATACGCCTTCGACGATGACCTGCTCTCCTTCGTGAACATCCGTTTTGCCTAATCCGATCACTTTTACCGTGCCGTTCGTGTCTTTCAAAAGAAAGCCATACGCCGACTGGCCTTGTCGATTCTCGGCGATTTGAACGCTCGTCACTCGACCCACCACGATCACCATTTGCTTGTCATATTGATCCGGGTGCGTGACGAGATCGGCGACTTCCACCATGCCCGCACCGGCCGGACACGCAGAGAGCGGTATCAGAGACAGGAGACCTACGATCATCAGGGAGGACAGGAGGCGAGGCATGGTCGGTATCAGCATCGTGACATCCTCTCGAGGTTGGAGTTATCGCTTTTCTTCACCTAACATGCTTCGAAGGACGTGTTCACCCATTTCGCCCAGTTGCAATTGAGCCTTCTCTTCCTCAGACAGTTCCGCCACTTTCGGTGTCGGCGCGATGCGGTCGAGCAGTTCCCGTTCCACGGCATCGGGCGAGAGATCCCACTCGTTTTGGATCGCAGCCAACCGCTGCAGCGTGAAGAGGGAGAGGGACACGGGAAGCCAGAAGCGACCTTCCAGGTCCTCAGGCAACGTGCCGGACGCGAGTATCAACAGTTTTTCCACTAACGCTTGCTCGGTGTATTCCAATCCATCATACGGCGCCGCCGACCGCTCAACGGGTCCCTGCGCAAGAACGAGAAACGACTCTTTCCACAGATCTCTCGGAGCGGCAGGCTCCGATTCGGTCGCCGATGACCCGCGAAGGACCTCCGCCTGTAGGTTATCCAAATATTGCTTCAGATATTTTACTTTTCGGCCGGCGAGGCTTCCAGCCGGGATCCCCCAGATATGCGCAATTTCGTGATCCTGAAGAGGGACGGAACTGGAGCGCTGCAGCTCGCGCTTCGCGACGTCATAGCGCTTTCGATCACGATCGACTTTGCGAAGCAGCGTCTGATACTCTGCTGCCAAGCGGCGCTCGCGATAATCGTTTTCCGAAATCTCATTCCGTTCCCAGCGCGCATTCAGATCACGGACAACCGGTTTTAGAATGGCGCTACGCGCATGGGTCTGAAGATCTTTCAAGGTCTCAGGCGTCATCCCGAATCGCGTGCTCAGAAGACGCTCGGCGACGGCGATGCATGCTTCCCAGCGGGCAATCTGACGTCCTAGACATTCGCCTTGCAGCCACATGCGCTCGCGTTTCAGGCGCGCTTGTGTTTGGTATTGCACCACACGATCGACAATACCTTGCAGCGCCTCGCGGGAAATGACCGAGACAATTCGTTTCATACCGGCAGCCATGCGCGGGTCCGGCCGGTCAACCGCCATGTATTCAATTTCCTCCTGAGGCACGTCGAAATACCCGAGCATCAGCAGATGCAGCATGATTCGGCCTTGGATAGGCAGCCCCTGGATGGCGGAATCGATATGCTGTTTTGTGAGAACGGCAGCCATGGGTTAGGCGGTTCCTGTCGCTTGGGCTTCTAGGTAGGAAGCCACGTATTCCCGGATTTGTTGGACCGTGCCGGTGGCGTAGAGCTCTCGCGGAACCTCCACACAGTGCAGGTGGGCCGGGTCGGCGCCTCGCTCTATCGCGTACGCCTCATCCACGTATAAACTCACCGATCCGTCGGTGTGCCGGATGGCGTACAGTGCATGCGATTCTTCCATCACGCTCAACCCTGATTCTCCAACCATCTACCATTGGCTGTATCCGAATGAATTAACACACGGTGCCTCATAGTGTCAAAGCCCTGGCCCTGCGCTACCGTTGCCATGGAAGGCTGTCCGGCGCCACCAGACATAGGCGGTAAAGCCAAGCAGGGAGAGAAGAAAGACCGTTCGCACGCGGCCGTATCCAACACAGGCGAAATTGGCGGTGGCATTGAGAAGGCCAAATGCGGCATAGGCCAGGTACAGCATGATCGACCAACGCCGGATGCGGAGGAATCCAAACCCGATCAGGACGTGCAAGGTGGGAGATTGGGCTTTTACGAGAAATCCGAGAACGCCGCCGGGCTTGGCGCAAAAGACCATGAGGGCATACTCAGGATTAACCACAATGATGTACAGATCCAGGACCGCTGTGAGCAAGAAGAGGCACCCGAGAAAGCGGATATCGTGGGCCCGTTGCAGCACGATCCGGATTGTTTTTCGCAGGGACGGGGAGGGGTCGCTTGAAGGCAGGAAGGCGTCATAGGCTTGGATAACCCACCAAGGCAGGACGATCATAAGGAAAAAAAAGATCGCGGCGCCCGGGCCCGCTGTTCGCCATGTGGCCCACAGCGCACCCCAAAGAGCAGTCCACACAAAAGCGAGCGCAGCCGCTCGTGTGAATTGATGCTTGACCGCTTGTCCCAATCCCGGAAAGACAGTGGATAAGAAGGCCGCGAACGGCAAAGAGCGGTCACTACGTGAGGCTGCCGTCATTCGGTATCCAGAGCGCCAGGCACAACCATATTGCCGGCGCTCAAACGACGACGGCCTTCCGAATCCATTCGGAAGGCCGTCAGGTCACGTCTAGTGGGTGCACTCATCCACCGAGTGTGTCGAGCGCTTCTTTCAGACTCTTATGGATGCAGGTAAAGATCGGCGTATCCCGCAACGTGTACCGGCTGCCTTCGGTTTCACGCAGCGCCATGACCAGATCGAGAAAGTCCTCCGGCTTGTCGGTTTCAAATGCGACCACCCATTCCTGGTCGTCTAAGCCGAAGGAATAGGTGGTGTTGAGCTTCACGGATGGGAACCGATGCCCGACTTCGATGTGCTCGTCCATCATGCCCTGACGGGCCGCCTTCGTCAGCAGGAACCATTCGCGGGTCTTCACAAATGGATAGACGAAGATGTACTTGCCTTTGCCCGGGACGATCGTCAACCGCTTACTTTCCTGATTTTCGTGTACGTGATGATCCACATAAATGGATCGCTTCGTCATGGCGAGATAGGAATAGGGGGTAGAAAGATATTTCCCGAGACTGGTCGCCAGGAGTTTGGACGTCATGTCCTGGAACAGTTCCAGCTCATAGCTGATGCGCCAGAGCATGATGTCGCAGTCGCCACGAATGCCGACCATCGTATAGGGAATCACAATGACACGAGAGGTATATCCTTCGACCACCCGAACGAACTCCTGCTTGCCGCGACTCCGTTCGTCCTCCGGGAGCCTGCGCCAGGCAGGATCGATTCTATAAAAGGCAAAATTGACAAACTGGCGCTTAACAGGCTGTTGCTCACCGCTGGCCATCGGCTCTTCCTCCTTACGACTCGCTGAAAAGATTGCGATGTTTAGCATTTCATCGTCGGCTTTGTCAATCAATCAAACAAACCCAATCAACGACAGGGCAGGACTTTCTGAAGAGGATCGTTCGTAGGGGACTGAAGGACAAAGGATTAGGACTTCAGGCCGATAGAATTGAGGCGGGCATATTGAGGATACTGAACAGAGTGAATCGGAGAAAGGGTGCCATCATGATTCTGTTGGCGTTAAGTACCAGCTTATCGATGCTCACCTTCATCTCGCTCGCGTTCATCACATTCGGCGCGGCGTTCGTGCTCATCCAGTGGAAAATGACCTGACCCTCTCGCTTGCTGCGTCACCTGTGAATCATCTTCTCTCAAGATCCCGGAAGAACTGAACCTCAACCGTAGCCTTAACCTTGTTCAGATTTGACCCCCTCTACGGCCGATGCTAGCATCCGCGCGATGAAGCGCGGAGAAATAATTGCCATTGGATCGGAATTGCTGATCGGAGGGCGGCTGGACTCGAATTCCCTGTTCCTGGCCGATCGACTCGGCGCCCTGGGCATCGAGGTTCGATTTAAATCCGTTGTCGGCGACACGGAAAACGATATCGTTGCCGTCCTCAAGACCGCCACGTGCCGTGCCGACGTCGTGATCCTGACCGGCGGATTAGGTCCGACCAGCGATGACTGTACACGGCAGGCTGTGGCTCGCGCCGTGGGCCGGCCATTGCGCCGGCGAGCCGAGGCCTTCACCGGCATGTCCGCTCGTCTTGCGGCTTGGGGGCGAACACCTAAGGCGGCCCAACTCAAACAAACATTCATTCCCTCCGGTGCGGACGTTCTTGCCAATCCAGTCGGGTCCGCTCCTGGGTTTTCTCTTCAATGGAACGGCTCTTTCATTGCCGTCTTGCCGGGAGTGCCACGAGAAGCTGAAGCCATGTTCGAGGCGGCAGTCGTCCCACAACTTGTGGGCAATGGAACTCGGGATGAAACTCGGATCGAACGGCGACTGTTGCATACGTTCGGCTTATTCGAATCCGACATCGACCAACAGCTCAGCGATTTGGTGAAGACCCACCGCTCTATCCAACTCGGTCTTCTGGCCTCTGCGCTCGGCGTCAATATCTCGTTGACGGCACGCGGCGTTCCCTCTCGCGCCACACCGCTGTTGAATCGCATGGTCTCTGCCGTGAGGCGACGGCTGCATCACCATATCTATGCGGAGGGTGACGAGACGATGGAGGAAGTCGTCGGGCGACAATTATCGACACACGGCTTGATGCTCTCTGTCGCGGAGTCCTGCACAGGTGGTCTGATCGGTCACCGCCTCACCCAAGTGCCCGGCAGTTCTGCCTATTTCGACCGAGGGGTCATTAGTTACAGCAATCAAGCGAAGCACGATGTCTTGGGTGTGCCGCTTTCGATGCTTCGGCGCTATGGAGCCGTCAGCCATCAAGTCGCGGCCGCAATGGCCAAAGGCGTCCGGCTGAACAGCCGCGCAGACATCGGACTGAGCGTGACCGGCATTGCCGGCCCCGGTGGCGGCACGGAGCACAAGCCGGTCGGGCTCGTCTACATTGGACTCGACGCCAAGTCGGCTCGGCGATCCACTCAGCGGACCATCACCGAGGAGTTCCGTTTTCATGGCGACCGACACACCATCAAAATGCGGTCCTCGCAAGCGGCGCTCAATATGTTGCGGCTGTGGCTGGCGCATACGGGCATGCCCACACGTCCATGATCAGAACCTTCATCGCCGTCGAACTGGATTCGACTCTCAAGCAAGCCATTGCCAGTGTGCAAGAGACCTTACAACGCGAATTGCATCGTCTCACGCCTAGCGTTCGAATGCAGTGGGTGCGGACGGACTCCATTCACCTGACGCTCAAATTCCTGGGCGACATTGAGGAGCGCCGAGCCGAGGATATTCTACAGGCACTGGACGTCGCCGGCCGCGACCATGCGCCGTTCTCGGTCGACGTGAAGGGAGTCGGCGTGTTCCCGGACCTTCGTGCCCCACGTGTCGTATGGATGGGGCTCTCGGGTCATATCGATCGGCTGATTCGGTTGGCTGGATCGATTGATGCGGCGCTCATACCTTTAGGATTTCAACTCGAACACAAACCCTATACGCCGCATCTCACGCTCGCTCGCGTGAAAGAGCAGTCACGCGCTATTGGAAAAGCCTTAGCCGACAGTGGCGTGATGCGAGAGTCCACGGGTGTGGGAACGTTGTCCATCCAGGCCGTGGCATTGATGAAAAGTGAGCCGACTCCATCCGGTTCGATCTATTCCCGCCTGGGTTTGATCACGCTTGCACACGACAAAGTCTAGCCTAGGTTTACGGCGGTCAATTGAGTATAATTGGCGAACTCTGTAACCGCTGAGCTGAAGGAGGGCGCATGGCTGACCGAACCGCCGACACGACAGAAAAGAAACGTGCGCTGGATTTGGCGCTTTCCCAAATTGAAAAGCAGTATGGGAAAGGGGCCATCATGAAACTCGGAACGGCGGAAGCTGCGGCCGATATTCCTGCCATTCCAACCGGCTCCCTCGGGTTGGACATCGCCCTCGGCGTCGGGGGTCTGCCGCGCGGGAGGGTCATCGAGATCTTTGGCCCGGAAGCATCCGGCAAGACAACCTTGACGCTGCATGTCATCGCCGAAGCCCAAAAGACGGGGGGCATCGCGGCATTTATCGACGCGGAGCATGCGTTGGATCTCGGATACGCCAGAAAACTCGGCGTGCAGACGGATGATCTCCTGGTCTCCCAGCCGGATACCGGCGAGCAGGCCCTGGAAATCGCGGAGACCTTGGTGCGGAGCGGCGCTATCGACATCATTGTGGTGGACTCAGTGGCCGCGCTGGTGCCCCGCGCAGAGATCGAAGGTGAGATGGGGGACGCGCACATGGGCCTTCAAGCCAGGCTCATGTCCCAAGCCCTGCGCAAACTGACGGCGGCGATTTCTAAAAGCCAGACAACGGTGGTCTTCATCAATCAGATTCGGATGAAACTCGGCGTGATGTTCGGC
>JBDUAJ010000128.1:0-8394 GCA_040004695.1 Nitrospirales bacterium
CCATCCTCCTGATACATCAGCCGAATCTTCTCGGCACTCTCCTTTACTTGCTGCTGGTCAAGGAAGGTCTGGCTCCGAATCGTGATCTTTTCTTTCAGCTTGTCATCGCTGAAGTTCTCGTTTCCATCGAATACCACCTCCGTGATAAACGGCTTTTCTCTGACGATGAATGCGACCGCCATCCCACTGGGCAGCCGATCCGTTTCAATCTGAACGTCTTCAAAAAATCCCATTTCATAGATGATCCGGATTTGGGCTCGGATCGCATCAAGCGTGTACGGATCTCCAACTTTCAGCGTCAAGCGGCCCCGGATGGCTTGATCTTCAATACGCTTGTTCCCTCGAATGTCGACGGAGGCCACGGTCTCCGTCGTCTCCTCAGCATAGAGCAGAGACACGGGAACACCTGCGAACAAGAGCGTGACCATCGTCATGTGTACGATCAGCCAATTGCTCAGTGGAATGGTCACTGAGGCCTTTCTACACAGACCGGTGGCACATTCTCTTGAGACTTGGCATCACACGTTTGGTAATCCACAGGATGAGCATATCGGACAATGGCAGAACCTAGTGATGCAATTCGATCACCCAGCCACACACCGGAAGCCACGCCGATCGAGCCTGATAGGGTAAGACGATGGGGCTGCTCCAAAGCCCGAGGGAACCTTTCCATAAGAGGATTGAAAAAACTGGGGAATTATAGAGAGCGCTCACCGCAATGTAAAGAACCTTCATAAACACGGCCGTGATGCCCGCATCTGGCGCGTGAGAACCTTACAGCCTTTTCAGTTTCTTGACTTTCCGTTCACCCATCCCCTAGTATCCGTTCATGTCCGTTTTACCCGTTCGAAAAGCCGTGTTTCCCGCGGCCGGCCTCGGCACTCGGTTCCTGCCTGCGACAAAGGCATCGCCCAAAGAGATGCTTCCCTTGGTGGACAAACCACTCATTCAGTATGCCGTGGAAGAAGCTGTCGCCTCGGGAATTGAAGATATCATTATCGTGACCGGACGCGGAAAACGGGCGATCGAGGACCATTTCGACCGTTCGTTCGAGCTGGAGGAAAACCTCAAAGGCAACAAGAAAGACGGCATGTTGAAAGAGGTTCGTCGGATTTCTGAATTGGCGAATTTCTGCTATGTCCGCCAACCGGAAGCGCGTGGACTGGGCCATGCCGTGCTGTGCGCACAGCATCTCGTCGGTGAAGAACCGTTCGCGGTCATGCTAGGCGATGAGGTCATCGACGCGCAGATTCCAGGATTGGCCCAATTGATCAAGATGTTTCAGGAACGGGAAGGACCGGTCTTGGGGGTTAAGAAAGTGCCCCTCCAAGAAGTAAGTCGCTATGGCATTATCGCGAGTCGACGTATCGCTTCAGGGCTTCATCGCGTCGACGATCTCATTGAAAAGCCGGACTCCAAGGATGCCCCGTCTCGGTACGCCGTCATTGGGCGGTACGTCCTGACCCCAGATATCTTCCCCATTTTGCGACGCATTCCGCCCGGAAAAAATGGAGAGATCCAATTGACGGATGCGCTGCGCATTCTGGCGAAAAAGCGGCCCATGTACGCCCATGAAATGCAGGGCCAACGCCACGACGCCGGTGAGAAATTGGGCTTTCTAAAAGCCACGGTCGAGTTTGCCCTCAAGAATCCCACACTCGGGCCGCCCTTTAGGCAATATCTCAACAATCTGCACCGGCGCGGCGCGAAGTCCGATGCCTGATTCACCGCCAGGGATATGAACGCGTGTGCGTCAGCCCTTACATGCAATTCACCTCATGAGAGACGAGTAACGAAACCCCATGGCGTCCGACACACCTGAACCCGACATCCAAAACCTCGATATCCCCGAGCAGCTCCCTTTACTGCCCGTGCGTGATATTGTCGTCTTTCCTTATATGGTCCTGCCGCTCTTCGTAGGCCGGGACATGTCCATTAAAGCCATTGAGGCTGCGCTCGCGGGCAATCGCATGATCTTTCTCGCCACGCAAAAGGCCCTCGACGTAGAAAACCCCACCCCCGATGATATCCATAGCGTCGGGACCATCGGCATCATTATGCGCATGCTCAAGCTCCCGGACGAGCGGATCAAAATTTTAGTCCAAGGCATCTCCAAGGGACGCATTCAAGAATATATTCAGAACGAGCCCTACTACTCGGTTCGCATGGTCAAAATGCAAGACAGCAAACCCGCCGGGTCTTCGTTGGAGGCCGAGGCGGTCATGCGGACGGTGAAGGAACAGCTCGAACGTATCGTCGGACTCGGCAAAGTCCTCATGCCGGACGTCATGGTCGTGATCGAAAATCTGGACGATCCCGGCCGGCTCGCGGATATGGTGGTGTCTAATCTCGGCGTCAAAGTGGACATCTCGCAATCGGTGCTGGAAATCGAAGATCCGATCACTCGATTGAAACGCGTCAGCGAAATTCTCAGCAAAGAAGTCGATGTCCTCTCCATGCAGCAGAAAATCCAAGCCCAAGCCAAGGGCGAGATGGATAAGACCCAACGTGAATATTTCCTGCGTGAGCAACTCAAAGCGATTCAGAAAGAACTGGGCGAGCTGGACGAACGTGGCGAGGAAGTGGCTGAATTTCGGAAGCGCATCAAAGATGCCAAGATGCCCGACAAGGTCCTCAAAGAGTGCGAAAAGCAACTCAAGCGCTTGGAGAAGATGCACCCGGACACGGCAGAATCCGCAACCGTTCGCACGTACCTGGAATGGATGGTCGATCTTCCGTGGAGCAAACGATCAAAAGACAGCCTCGATATTAAAGCCGCCGCCAAGGTTCTCGACGAAGATCACTATGACTTGGAAAAGGTGAAAGAACGGATCCTTGAATATTTGGCGGTTCGAAAACTCAAAGACAAGATGAAGGGCCCTATCCTCTGCTTCGTCGGCCCCCCCGGCGTCGGGAAAACGTCGCTGGGCAAATCGATTGCCCGCTCGCTCGGACGGGAATTTGTCCGGATCAGCTTGGGCGGTGTGCGGGATGAAGCTGAGATTCGTGGCCATCGCCGAACCTATGTCGGGGCATTACCCGGCCGCATCATTCAAGGCCTCAAACAGGCCGGGACCGGCAACCCGGTATTTATGATGGATGAGGTCGACAAAGTCGGACAAGATTTTCGTGGGGACCCTTCCGCGGCACTGCTGGAAGTCCTGGATCCCGAACAAAACCATGCCTTCAGCGATCACTATCTCGGCGTGCCTTTTGACTTGAGCGAAGTCATGTTCATCACGACCGCGAATCTCATGGACCCGATACTGTCGGCTCTGCGCGATCGCATGGAAATTATCGAGATCCCCGGCTACACGGAAGAGGAAAAACTCGGTATCGCGCAGCGCTATCTGATTCCTCGCCAGCTCAAAGAGCACGGCATCACCGAGAAGCACATCCGCATCACGGAATCGGGTCTCCAGACGATCGTCTCGCACTATACCCGTGAAGCCGGTGTGCGAAGTTTAGACCGAGAAATCGCGAATGTGATGCGCAAGGTCGCGAAAAAGGTGGCCGAGGGGAAGATTCAATGCTACAGCATCACACCGGCCAACGTGCATAAGTTTCTTGGTGTGCCGAAATACTTACCGGAAGCCGAGCAAGAGGAGGATGAGATCGGCGTTTCCACCGGACTCGCCTGGACGGAGAGCGGCGGGGATGTGCTCTATATCGAGGCGACAGTGATGAAAGGCAAAGGGCAGCTCATGTTGACCGGTCACCTCGGCGAGGTCATGAAAGAATCGGCACAGGCGGCCCTGAGCTATGTGCGCTCACGTGAGAAGTTGCTCGGCATCAATCCAGATGTCTTTTCGAAAATCGATATCCACATCCATGTGCCGGCCGGCGCGATTCCGAAAGATGGCCCTTCAGCGGGCATCACGATGGCCACCGCCATTGCCTCCATTCTGTCCGGTATCCCCGTTCGCCGCGATGTCGCCATGACTGGAGAAATCACTCTGCGAGGCCGCGTGCTCCCGATCGGCGGTCTGAAAGAAAAAATACTCGCCGCAAAACGAGCCAAGATTTCCACGGTCATTCTGCCTCAGCGCAACGAAAAGGATATCGAAGAAATCCCCAAACATCTGTTGCGCGGCGTCACGTTGGTATTTGCCAAGACGATGGATGATGTGCTGAAAGGGGGGCTCCGGTATCCTAAGACGTCTTCCAGAAAAATCAAATCCACGCGCCGGTCCGGACGAAATCGGTCGAAGAGCAATGGGTTGGAACTGCCGCGGCGTGCACCACGGCCCCATACCATCTCACCGTCGCTCTCCGTATCGCCCCCATCATCAATTCACTGACATGCCTCATTCTCGATCGAGGAGACCAACTCCACTCCACGAATTTCAGCTCATCGAGACTCTTCACCGGCGGTACGGTACAACCGGCCCCCATGTTGTGCGTGGGATCGGCGACGACGCGGCTATCGTGACCCCCATCAAGGGGCATGAATTAGTTGTGACGACGGATCTCTTGGCAGAGGGGGTGCACTTCGATCACAAGACCGCTACCTTTCAGGATATTGGTTATAAAGCGGCTGTCGCCAGCCTGAGTGATATTGCCGCCATGGGAGCAAAGCCCGACTATTTACTCGTGTCCCTTGCGATCCCGTCGTCACGGACCGCATCTGACATTCAACGACTGTATCATGGCCTCATGTTGGCCTGTCGCCCTCACGGAGTTGAACTGATCGGTGGCGACACGTCGGCCTCTCGTCATGGCCTGTTTGTCAATATTGTGCTCATCGGCAGCATCCCGTCTGGCCGCGCACTGACCCGTGATGGGGCCCAGGTTGGCGATCTCCTCTATGTCACGGGCACGATTGGAGACGCTCTTGCGGGTCTCAGACTGCTTTCGCTTCGGCCCGGAACCAAAGGATCCTTACTGGGTACCAAAAAAGATCCGACCCAAGGATTGATCCGTCGCCATCTCCGGCCCACGCCCCGGGTTACAGTCGGACAGATCTTAAGCGCACAACGACTTGCCACCTCCGCGATCGATCTCTCGGACGGTCTATCGGGCGATCTCCAGCACATGTGCGAACAAAGCCATGTCGGGGCACAAATTGATAGGGACGCACTACCGATTTCCTCTGCGCTTCGCCGGTATGCCGACATGAGCAAAGTTGACCCCGTCGATGTCGCACTACAGGGGGGCGAGGACTATGAACTGTTGTTCACCGTCGCTCATCCTCACGGCAAGAAAGTAGAACAGCTTGGCCGACAGGTCGACTGTAGGCTGTCGTGCATCGGGATCATTAAACCGGAAGCATACGGCTTCCGTATAAAAGACCATTCCGGCTCGGTGCGTCGATTGCCGATGCTCAGCTACCAGCATTTCCACTCCAATGCCCATAATCGTCCAGAGGGATCGTGGTCTCGATAGCCCAGATTCGTTCACGGCTTAATCACATTCTACACCTGCGCGAATCCCCCCATCGCACCGCACTGGCATTTTCCGTCGGTGTATTCATCGCATTTTCACCAAGCTACGGATTGCATACACTGCAAGTGCTCTTCTGCACGTGGGCGTTCCGGCTGAATTTTCTCGCGCTGATGGCCGGCGCGTTCATTAACAATCCGTGGACCATCGTGCCGATCCTTGGCGCCACCGTCTGGACAGGATTTCAAGTGCTCGATATGCCGCAGGCCGCCCCCTTTAACTGGAACGATCTGAGTCTGACGTCGCTCTACAATCAGATCCTGCCATATCTCCTCCCATTTTTCATCGGCGGAGTGATCTTGAGTGTGGTCGGCATGCTGATCGCTTACCCCATTTCCTATTGGCTCATCTCCCGGTATCGCACACAGCGATCGTCGGTGGATGAACGATTGCCGACCTGAAGTAACTGGGGTAAGATGCGGTCATTCGAACCACCCCGGCAGATCATGAAACCCCACACACTTACCCCACAGGCCCTGTATGATGGATCGGCGCTGATTGCCGATCCGATTCACGAATATATTTCCTTCACCGTACCATATTCGTCTCCAGACGCGACGGAGCGGACCGAAAAGGATCTCATCGATTCCCCGTGGGTCCAGCGTCTTCGCTATATCTTCCAACTGCAGAGTGCACGATGGGTGTATCCATCAGCCGAGCATAGCCGGTTCGTCCACTCCTTGGGCACGATGCACGTAGCAGGCCGCTTCGCTCGCCATCTGTACCCGTTTTTAGCGACACAGTTTCCTCAGGTCCCGTCGATCAATTATGTGGAAGAACTGTTACGTGTCACCGCGTTGCTTCATGATATCGGTCATGGGCCCTTCTGCCATTTCTTCGATGATAATTTTCTGAAGATCTATCAACTGACGCACGAAAAACTTGGGCAGGTCATCATTCGCGACCATCTCGGCCCGATCATCCAAAAGATTAGGAGAAGTCCGAGCGGACCGTTTGCAAAAGGGGAGGCCTTAGACCCTGCTCACATCGCGCACCTTATTTTGAAAGAAAAGGGGAAAGACAATTCCCGTCTGCCGCCCTGGCTCAATGTGCTGCAACCGGTGATTTCAGGCAGCTACACGGGAGATAATCTGGATTATGTCTTGCGCGATGCCTATATGTGCGGCGTGGCGGTCGGACCCGTCGATCTCACTCGATTGATTCACTACACCCTGATCACCGACAAAGGCTTCACGATTCACAAAACCGGACTTCCCGCTTTACAAATGTTCCTGACAACGAGGATGTACCTCTATTCGAATGTGTATTACCATCGGACCACGAGAGCCATCGATATTCATCTCAGAGAAATTTTCGGAGATACAATGCGCCTGGTCTTTTCGGATAATCCGCTCAAGAACATGGACCGCTATTTAACGCTCACGGATTGGTCGTTGCTCGAAGAGGTTCGGGGGTGGAAAACGTCACGGCATGCCGGACGGCGCGCACTTGGCGCAGAATGGGCCCGGATTCTCAGTCGCGATGTGAAATGGAAAATGGCCTACAACACCGTGCTCAAGGAAAAAGGGCAGGCTCGTGGCATGGACTTTCCTAGTTCCGTGCAGTTTGAAAAACACGTGCGAAAAGAATTGTCGCCGAAATTCGCCAAGATGCCGTTCGCCGTTGACATGGCGCCGCTCGATCCGCGTCCCGATCCAAAAGATACACGTGCCACGCCGCTATTCGTCTACGACGCGGGAAGCAAGACCGTGTCCACCGAGCCATTGGAAGAGTTCTTAGATTTGCTGCCCACGCGTCTGGTGCAGTTCAGACTCTATGCATTGAATCATGACACCGATGCCGAGTTGTCGCGGGCTGCCGCCGCCGTCCTCAACGCGGCGCCCTCAAGTATCCATACCAACGTGTAAAAGTGATGGGGCCTGGAGCGAGGAAGAGTACACTTCCGTGGAAGATAGCTACTGAACGGCTGGAGTGGAATGGTCGAAGGACAACTTGGTCAACGACAGCGGGTCCACTCGGGCACCGTTCATGTTCACCCCCCAATGAAGATGAGGGCCGGTCGCCCGTCCTGATGCGCCGACCTTCCCGATGACCTGACCTTTCTTCACGGCCGCTCCGTCTTTGACGGACACTTCTGAGAGATGGAAGTACATCGAGTAGAGACCGAGGCCGTGATCGATAAAGACGCCCTTGCCTGAGAAGAAGTGATCCGCGGTCAAGCAGACCACCCCGTCATTCATCGCGACCACGTCGGCGCCAAAAGGGGCCGCGATATCTTCTCCATTATGGGGATTCTTGGCCTGGCCATTAATAATCCGTTGACGTCCAAACGCGCCGGTGATGGGCCCTTCAACAGGTCGAAGAAAGTCGCTGGCCCACAATCGCCGCTCCGACACCGTTTCGAGCGCGGTGCGTACCTGCGCCTGCTCGGCCTTCACACGAATCAGACTATCTTCATCCAGATCGACCTTATCCTTGGGCAGCGTCAGACGCTGAACCGCTCGCTTCTCCTTAACGACCAGTAAGTTATAGCTCAATCGGCGATGGCCTGCGTCCGAGACAATGTCGAGAACCAGTTCATGCGTACCGGGGGGGTCTTGTAGATCGACGCCGACCAGACCGACATACGACGGTGGAGCCTCACCAGACCTGTCCGGAAAGAATGGAATCTTGCGATTGAGGAATCGTCCCGTCACCACGGTGATCTGCCGATCGGCCGGCACGCGCACGACGACAATTTCGCCTTGTTTGCCGCTGAACTGACCATCGATGCCGCGTGGCTCAGGCGGCGCGCTGGTGAGCATATTGACGGGAAAGATGCTGGTGAGAAGCACTGCCGCCATGATGGCGATTCGATCCTTCCTGACATTCAGAAACCTGGCAAACATGCTAACCCCTGAATAGGAGAGGATGTTCAAAAAGGTCGTCAGCAAGGCCGCAGAGAGCGAAGAGGCGAGGCGTACTCTGAGTACGTTGAGCCTCTGAGCGAAG
>JBDUAJ010000129.1:0-8327 GCA_040004695.1 Nitrospirales bacterium
CGTCCGCGAACGGATCGATGGCGCGACGGCGATCATTGAGGCGAACCGGCTGCTGGAGGAAGAAGTCAAACTCGCGGCCCGCCCGCAAATCTATATGGTGCTGGACCTGTCCGCGCAGATTATTCTGATCAAGAGTCGGGGCATCGAATTGCAGCGACTGCCCGTTGCAGGGTGGCGTCAAGTAGGTGAGGGATCAGTGACCGGTGTCTTCCGGCTGCGTGCGCGCCCATCGGTGAACCGACCCAAGGCCGCGCCGGCAGAGAATACCAATACCACAGTCACGGCGATCGAAATTCAACATATGCCGGATCGGTACGATCTCGTCTTCGATCCAGGCCTCATCATCAGTGTCGGTCAGTCTGCGCGTGAACGGCCATGGCCGTGGGTGAGAGGGAAGGTGGAGGAATGGTGGAGCCGGTTAGCCGACATGCTGGGGATGACAGTCAATGCCGATGGCGCCACCGAACTCCGAATTCATCTCACTTTGTTACAGGAGGTCGCTCGATCCCTCGCATGGACCATGACTGACGGTATGCCGTTGATTATTGGTCGCACCGCGCTGCCCTCGTAACGAAAACCAGGTTTGCGTTTCCTCATCGCCGGGCCTAAGATACACGAGATTGTTATCCACCCTCACCATCCATAACACGCAGGTCGACTGTGAGCCGTAATCACAATTTGGGTCAATTCCAAGCTCCGGTGGACGCGGCATTGGCCGACATGGCGCAACGTCGTCTGCTTGAGCGCATGTGGAAAAAAGATTATCGCGTCTGGAAGCCCACTCAAGTTGAAATCACCAATCGGCTTGGCTGGCTCACCGTCGCAGAACAGATGCAAGAGCGTGTGGGCGTGCTGAAGCACTTTGCCCAGTCGGTTCGCGACGCGGGGTTTCGCTACGTCGTTGTGTTAGGAATGGGAGGAAGCAGCTTAGGCCCGGAAGTGTTGCGGCAGACCTTTGGTGCATCGCGTGGGTTCTTGAAGCCATTTGTGCTGGATTCGACTGTCCCGGGCGCTGTGCGCGATGTACACGACTCGATCGATCCGGTTCGCACCCTGTTTATTGTTTCGAGCAAGTCAGGCGGAACGATTGAAGTGATGTCCCTCTTCGCCTACTTTTGGGATGTGGTGGCTCGCGCCCGAGGCGGTTCCGGAGGAAATCAATTCATCTCGATCACCGATCCCGATACTAGCTTGGGAACTCTTGCCCATGACCGCGGCTTTCGCACCACCTTTCTCAATCCACCCGATATCGGGGGCCGCTACTCAGTCTTGTCTTATTTCGGCCTGGTCCCCGCCGCACTCATGGGCGTGAATGTGGAGAGGCTCCTGGAGCGCGCCGTTGACATGACACGACTCTGCGGCCCAACGGTCGCCACGCAGCAAAATCCCGCTGCGTTCCTGGGAGCGGTCATGGGGGTACTCGGTCAGGCAGGGCATGACAAGGTGACGCTCATCGCCTCGCCAAAAATCCAGTCCTTCGGCCTGTGGGCGGAGCAGTTGCTGGCGGAGAGTACCGGGAAGGAAGGAAACGGATTGATCCCGGTGGCACAGGAACCGATGGTGCCGCCGTCGGCCTATGGGCAGGATCGTCTCTTCATCGCACTCCGACTCGACGGTGATGCCAACAAGAACATCGATCGTCATGTGGCGGCGCTGAAGCGGGCCGGCTATCCGGTCGTCCAGCTTCGCTTACGAGACAGGTTTGATCTTGGCGCAGAATTCTTCCGGTGGGAATTCGCGACGGCGATCGCCGGGCACGCTCTCCGCATTCATCCCTTTGATCAGCCGAATGTGCAGGAAAGCAAGGACAATACGAAGCGGATCCTGGAGCAGTTTCAGCGCGAGGGGCATCTGCCCGATATCAAGAGCACAGTACATTGGAAGAACTGTGCGCGCAGATCAAGCGGGCGACTACCTCGCCGTCTTGGCCTATCTACGGCCGTCAGCGAAGATCGATGCGGCGCTGAAGGCATTTCGAAGACGTATGGTCACGCGCTATCGCATTGCCACCACGGCGGGGTATGGGCCGCGATACCTGCATTCGACCGGACAATTACACAAGGGTGGGCCAAACGAAGGCGTGTTTCTCGAATTGACGGAGCGACCCTCACGCGATGTCAGGATTCCCGGTGCAGCGTATACCTTCGGCATTCTGGCGCAAGCCCAGGCGGTGGGAGACGTGCAGTCGCTACAGGCGCACGGGCGTCCTGTCGTTCACCTGGCTTTGGGCAGGCAGCCGGCTCTTGAAATAAAAGCGTTACTGATGAGCAGAAAACAAAGGAGCAGTCGAAACCCGAAACGGGCTCAGCCGAAGCGGGAACGCCCTCGTGGCCGTCGTGCATGACATTCGTCTGGTTGAAAATGACGAAAAGCTGGCGGAGGAAGTGGCAGAGTTCTTCATCCGGTCGGCGCGAGAAGCACATGGCCGCCCATTTCGGGTGGCGTTATCGGGGGGCTCCACACCGCGAAAGCTATACGGCCGATTAGCCGGCACCGACTGTGCGACTCGAGTCGAGTGGTCGCATGTGGAGTTTTATTTCAGCGATGAACGTGGCGTGCCACCAGACCATCCGGACAGTAATTTCAAACTCGCCCGCGACATGCTGTTTCAGCCTCTCGGAATCAAGCCGCCACAAGTGTTTTGCATTGAAGGTGAGGCCGGTCCACCGGATCTGGCCGCCCGTCGTTATGAAGAGACAATTCGTCAACAATTCGGGGTCCGTGCTCCGGCGTGGCCACGGTTTGATTTGATCTTGCTGGGTCTAGGGGATGACGGTCACACCGCGTCCCTGTTTCCGGGCTCGCCGGCTCTACACGAAAAGATGCGTGCCGTCGTCGCGTCGGAGGCGCCGCGAGGCGTGACGCATCGCGTCACATTCACCGCGCCAATGATCAATCATGCACACATGGTCGTCTTTATGGTGGCAGGGGCCCAAAAGGCGTCTGCTGTCCGTGCCGTGTTGGAAGACCACACACCCGATGCGAACCGGTATCCGGCCACATTGATCCAGCCGGCCGAGGGCCGACTTATCTGGTATCTCGATAAGACTGCGGCATCGGCCTTAACCATGGCGACACAGTCACGAATTCGATGAGGCGTACATGATTCTCGCAGGCGATATTGGTGGAACCAAGACCAGGCTGGCTCTGTTCGATTGGAAAGAAGAGCGGGTGGAGTCTTTGACCGAACAGGTCTATATCAGCACCGACTACAAATCCTTTGAAGACATCCTCTCGGAGTTTCTCAGCCCACCGCAATCGGACCCCGTCGAGCCTGTTGAAGGTGAGGACCAGCCCCTGCCCGAAGCGCTGCCGCAGGAACCCCTGAAGATCGCCGCAGCCTGTATCGGCGTCGCGGGACCTGTGATCGAGAACCGTTGCCAGACTACCAATTTGCCTTGGTTGTTGGACGGAGACGCGTTGGCGAAGCGCTTCGATATCCCTACGGTCCGGCTATTGAATGATCTGGAAGCAACGGCACATGGTCTTCTTGAACTGAGACCGGGAGAAACCACTGTGTTGAATGCCGGAACAATGCCGTCGCAGAAGCGACCCATTGCGCTCATCGCGGCAGGCACCGGCTTGGGGGAAGCGATTTTGTTTTGGGATGGCACGCACTACCGTCCTATCCCATCGGAGGGAGGCCACGCAGATTTCGGCCCGAATAGCGATTTGGAGATCGAGCTCTTGCGGCATCTGCGCGCGAGCTACCTTCATGTCAGCTGGGAGCGTGTCTTATCAGGGCCTGGTCTCCATGCGATCTACGAGTTTCTCCGTGATACAAAACGAAATGAACCGACGTGGATGGCGGAGCGGATTCAGGTCGAAGACCCGGCCGCCGTCATTGCGGAGGTGGGTCTTAAGAAGCAGGCGGATATCGGTGTCCAAGCGCTCGACCTGTTCGCGTCAATCTATGGCGCAGAAGCGGGAAACCTTGCCCTGAAATCCATGTCACTAAGCGGGGTCTACCTCGGCGGCGGCATTGCGCCTAAGCTACTCGCGAAATTGCAGGATGGTTCATTCATGCGTGGCTTTACCAATAAAGGACGGTACAAAAAGCTCATGAGTTCGATCCCCGTGCGGGTGGTGATGAATGATCGTGCGGGATTGATTGGAGCGGCCTCGGTCGCAGCGAAGTTGCCAAAGTAAGGTTTGAAGAGGCGCGGCGATCAGACTGCCCTTTGTGCTCCCGCAGCGCGCACGATGAGAATGTGCCCGCTGGACGGGCGCAGTGAACGGCAGTCTGACCGCCGCGCCATGCTCGACCGTTGGTAAGTAGGAAGAGAAAGATGGTGAGGAAGAGTGGAAGATAAAGAAGCGTTGAAGAAGTTGGCGGCGGAAGCGGCTCTTGACTATGTGAAGGACGGCTGCGTCGTGGGGTTCGGCACGGGGTCGACGGTCCGGCATCTGCTGATAGCGCTAGAACAGCGGGTGCATGCGGGGTTGAAGATCACAGGCGTGCCAACGTCAGAAGAAACGGCTGAGCTTGCCAGGAAAGCCGGGATTCCCCTGCTTACTGACGAGGACCTGTGGCCAATCGATGTGGCGATCGACGGAGCGGACCAGGTCGATCCTCGGCTTAATCTCATCAAGGGTGGCGGGGGCGCGCTCTTGCGGGAAAAGATCGTGGCGGCGAACGCACGACAGGTGATCATTATGGTCGACGAGACCAAGCGCGTCCCTGTGCTCGGCGGTACCTTTCCACTTCCGATCGAAGTGCTCCCATTCGGTTGGAGAAATACCGCACGCATGATCGAACAGGTTGGCGGTAAGACGGTTCGGCGCGAGCGCAACCGGCACGCGTTCCGCACCGCGTCAGGACACTACATCTTGGATCTGCACATGGCGCGGATCGATGATCCCGGCGGTCTTGAGACGCGACTCCACCGAATTCCCGGGGTGATCGAATGCGGGCTCTTTGTCGGCCGGACCGATATCCTGATCGTGGGGACCTGCCACGGTGTCGAAGTGCACACGCGGCAGGTATGATGTGCCGATCAGGTGCAAGTGACACGTCGTCAAGCATTGACCGCCCTTTGCCGCCTGCCGGTTTTCTTCACCATTAGTCGCACGATCAACGTCCAGCGAATGTTCGCCACGGATGTTGACCCGTATGGCATCCAAAAACCTTCTGGAGTGGACATGAATCAGATATTAAGCAGTCAACGATCGGCGAATCCGTACCGGCTTCCACAGCATGTGGTCCCGTCCCGTTATGATCTCAGGCTTGAGCCGGACCTAAAAAGCTTCACATTTACAGGCAAAGAAACCGTCGTGCTGACCGTGCGCGAATCGACTTCTGAGATCGTCTTCAATGCGGTCGATTTGCAAATTGCGGAAGCGAGTATCGAGAACGAGGCGAACGTCAGACATCAAGGCTCGATTGAATTGGAGCCCTCGACAGAACGCTGTCGAATTCGCTTTGTCACGCGTCTTCAGCCCGGCATGTGGAGGCTGTCTCTCTCTTTTACGGGGATCCTTAACGAGAAGCTGCGGGGGTTTTATCGCAGTACGTACCAAGATGCAAAAGGGAATACCCGGCCGCTGGCGGCCACGCAATTCGAAGCGACCGATGCCAGGCGGGCATTTCCCTGTTGGGATGAGCCGGCATTTAAAGCGGTCTTTGCCGCGACGCTTGCGATCGATCCAGCGCTGACAGCAGTCTCCAATACCCCCATTGTCTCCGAGCGTCGAGTAGAGGGTAAAAAAGTGCTTCAATTTGGCGATACGATTCGCATGTCTACTTATTTAGTGGCCTTTGTCGTGGGCGAGCTCGAGTCGACGGAGCCGGTGTTCATCGGTTCTACGCCGCTGCGGATCTGGTCCGTGCCGGGCAAGAGGCGGCTCACGCCGTTTGGTCTCGAGATCGGTGCCTTTTCACTTGGGTTCTTTGAACGCTACTACGGCATCCCGTATCCCGGACAAAAACTGGATTTGCTGGCTATCCCGGACTTTGCGTCAGGAGCCATGGAAAATTTGGGGGCTATCACGTTTCGGGAAACGGCCTTGCTGGTAGATCAGCAGACAGCGACTCATGCCGAGCAGGAACGCATTGCGGATGTCGTCGCGCATGAGAATGCGCACATGTGGTTCGGCGACCTCGTCACGATGAGCTGGTGGAACGGCCTGTGGCTGAATGAAGCGTTCGCCACATTCATGGAAATGGCGGCGGTCGATGCGTGGAAGCCGGAGTGGCAACGCTGGACAACGTTCGGGATATCGCGCGCCGTGGCGATGAGCGTGGACGGTCTTCATAGTACGCGCCCGATCGAATATCCGGTCATCGCGCCGAAGGATGCCGATGCCATGTTCGATGTGCTCACGTATGAGAAAGGCGCGTCGGTGCTTCGCATGCTGGAGCAGTATATTGGCTCCGATGTGTTCCGCGACGGCGTGCGCGAGTACTTGCGTGCGCACGCGTATGACAATGCGGATACCGGCGACTTATGGACTGCGCTTGGACATGCGGCCAAGCAACCGGTCCCCGACGTCATGAATGGATGGATCTTCAAGCCCGGTTATCCCATCCTGAATGTCAAGCAGGATGGCGACCGCCTCATTATCGAGCAACAGCGTTTCACCTATCTGGCACAGCCACTCACCAGCTCAACCGTCGAAGCGAATCAGCAGTGGCAGGTCCCGGTGCAGCTGAGAGTCATGGCGAACGGCAAGGCTGAGTCGAGACGGCTCTTACTGAACGAGACGCGCGCCCAGATCACGTTGCCGGCCGGATTCGAGTCCGTTGTGCTCAACGAAGGGGGACACGGGTTTTACCGGGTGCGCTATACCCCTGATCTGTTAAAGCGGCTAGTGGGTTCCATGCCGGACAGTTTGGCGGCGATCGAACGGTTCAACCTCGTGAACGACGCGTGGGCTTCAGCCGTCGCGGGTCTTATGCCGATGACCGATTATCTCGACTTGACGGCTCAGTTCACAAATGATCGGGATAAAAACGTCTGGGAAATCATCCTCGGATCATTCCATACTTTGAACCGTATGATCGACACATCAGATCGGCCCAAGCTCGAAGCGCTGGTACGTGATCGAGTTGGACCAGCTTTTGCAGATCTGGGGTGGACACCTAAAGATGGAGAAAGTGAGCTGACCAAACAGTTCCGTGCGGAGATCATTCGAGCGCTAGGAATCCTTGGGAACGATCATGCCGTTCAGCAGAGAGCGACAAAATTATATGCCGTTCCTGATTCTGTGGACGCGAATGTCTTGCCGGCCATTATTGCCATCCTGGCCCACATCGGTGATGCGGCCCGGTATCAAGAGTATGTTGACCGATATCAGCATGCCTCGACGCCCCAGGAAGAACGACGTTACCTGTACTCATTAGCGCTCTTTCGCCCTCGCGAGCTTCTTCAACAGACGCTCATGAAGGCGATCAACGGCGACATTCGCACGCAGGATGCGCCGTTCATGGTACGTATGGTGATGACCAGCGTGTACGGGCGGGAGCTAGCCTGGGATTTCGTCAAAAAAGAATGGGACACGATGGACCGTCTCTATCCGAAGAACGGTCTTCGCCGCATGTGTGAAGGCATCACCGGGCTTGTCAGTCCCCAACTCGAACGTGACGTGCGAAGATTCTTTGAGGAGCGCAAGATCGACCTCGGAGGGAAAACGTTAGAGCAATATTTTGAACAGCTGCACATCGGGGTCACGTTGCGAGAGCGGGATGGAAAAACCCTCGCTCAATATCTCGACACATCCAGCAGACATGAAGGCCGAGCGAGATCGAGCATAGATCATGTTTCAAGCGACGCTTGAGGGTCATGCCTACTGGCCGAACACTCCGCAGAGCCGGAGTCGTGTACCTTGATAACTCGCTCTTTAAACCATGCGGCCACCGCCGCCATGATGAAGAGTACGATACCGATTCCGATCAGGCCTGTTTGTTCGTTATAGGCTTCGATGATCCAACCAAAGGCGGTCATACCCACCATGGAAGCGGCCGTCGCAATCGCCGTATAAATTGCCATCACGCGTCCAACCATGTGGGCGGGGGAAATTTCCTGAATCAGGCCCCATGCAATTGGCGTCCACATGCCAAGTCCCATGCCGATGATGGCGACCAGCAACGTCGCCCACAGCAGGCCGTGAGTCCAGGCGAGCCCACAGAGCGCCGCGCCTCCGATGAGGCCGGACAGTGGGCAGTGGGTCAGTTTGATTTATTTCTCGTATCTACGTCCGAAGGATCACATTGATACATACAGCTATCGTTATCACAATATAACTGATCTTCATATTTGACGGGGTCTTCTTCCCATAGAGGGCAGGGATCGAGAACGTCATAACCGTTCTCGTGAGATCCACCCATA
>JBDUAJ010000005.1:0-27008 GCA_040004695.1 Nitrospirales bacterium
CAGGGGAGACCCGTTCGATGAGAATGGTGGAGAGCACACCCTGAGAAGTGGTGTCCTCCATAGGAGAAATCTGAGGGGCGAGGCCAGGGGAGACCGCCTTCATAGGCGCCCCATAAAAATGAGTAAGGACAGATAATCTTCGAGGTGCCGTGTGATCAGAAAGTTTTGCCGAACTCGATCGCGAGCACGCCCTCCCATCTCGAGTGCGATGGCGGGATTATTCAAGAGATGTCGAACGTAGAAGGCGGTGCCTTCGACGGAATTGGACGTGTACCCGGTTTGGCCATACATGATCTGTAGGGTGATCCCGCCCGTCTCGCTGCCGATCACCGGCTTGCCTTTCCACATCGCTTCAGTGACCGAGAGCCCAAAGCCTTCCCGCCTGGATTTCTGAATGACGATCGTGGCTGCACGCTGCAGCGCATTAATGTCGAGGGAGGACTCGGGCGGAAGCGGCACGATATGGATGTCCTCGTCTTTGGCTGCGGCGTCCCGCACGTCGTTCAGGACGGCTTGTTCATCCAGGTCATCGGCGGACGCGGTTCCGGCCAGCACCAGGCGGCAATCGAAATGAGATTTGACCAATCGATAGGCTTCGATCACGCCGCGAAGGTCTTTCGAGCGGGTAAATCGCGAGACTTGTAAGAGGATTGGTTTGTCGCGGGCAATCTGCAGCTTGTCCAGGGTTTCTGTGATCTCTTCCGGCTCCAGCTCGCGGTTTTTTTCGCTCAACGGATCGATGGACGGATACACGAGAAATTGCGGGACCGGTAAGGGCTGCGCGAATTGCGGCAGCGAGAACACCGCGGCGTCATACTTAATGATGTACGGACGGAGGAAGGCCCAGGTCTTCCGTTGCGGCCGCGAGGCGTCTAAGTAGCACCGCCAAATCCAACGGGAATCCGTGGGCGCGTAATCGATGAGTCCGAGCGTGTCCGGATCATGACTGATGACGCTATCGGCGCTGAGGTCCAGCGTACGACCCGTCTGATGGATCGCCTCACGATAGCCTTCCAGTACCGCGTCGGGGACCTTCACATCTTCGCCTTGGAGACCGTTGCGGAACGTTTGCACGGCTTCATGAAAGCTGCCGGTGCCTTTGATTCTCTCCCATCGGACGTCGAGGCCGACTTCCGTCAGTAAGGGAATCAGTGTGTGCAGGATCTCACCGATCTCACCGCCGGTTCGGTTCCCCGTGATATGCAGCATGCGCTTGCCGATGGTCTGCTGACTGAGTCGATACAGCAACTCCACACGACCCGGTGAGGCAATCTCTCGATACGCATTCAATGAAATAGGCATAAGGGGTTACGCTGGCACCGTGCGTGCGAGCCAGTGGTCCAAGATATCTAATGTGCGCGTGCGAATGCCTTCGAGTGTGAGCCCAATCGGCTGAATGGCGCCGATTTGCGTCGCTAAGTCAGGCAGATTCAACCCGCTTTCCGAACCAATCCAGAGAATAAAGTCACCGCTGTGGCGGCCTTTACGGATTTTCGCCTCGCAAATGTGGTTGAAGAGCACGCTCCGATCCACCGTAGCCAAATGATCTCGAAACTCTTGGAGGCTCTGTGCCGACAGTTCGAGGTCCACTTCGAGGATATGCGAGCTCACGAATTCGAAGGGGTCTCCATGGATCAATCGCGGCACATTCCACAACGATTTGAGATGATCGTCAATCGTGGCCACGATCGCCGCGCGAAGGCCCTCGACGTCGCGAAATTCGAACGGATCGATCAACCCGAGTCGTTCGCTCAGGACACGGTCACGGACGGATACGGCTACCCAGGTGGCAAAATCGCTGGGAAAGAGACTCGGGCCGTGCTCGTAGCGAAGAAAATAGCTATGCGTATGATAGTAAATAGAATCGGCCGGGACCTCTTCAATGCCTGCCATGAGTTGCTGCACATCTGCCGCTTTGCGGCCCAGCATCTCGCGAAGCTCCACGCAGCCGACGAATCGAAACGGCGCGGGCGCTCGGAAGTCATTCATCAGCCGGGATCCTTTCCGGAACTCCCGCCTCTGCCTGGAACGCATCCTTGGTCGCGCTGACCACGTCCGTGAGTCGCAAGGCGGTGTATCTCAGTGTCTGACGGGCATCTTTCGTGAGCGCTCCGACCGCTCCACGAGTTTCTTCGACGACCTCACTGAGTTCCTCTTGAGCGGTTTTCACTCCGGAGGCAATTCGACGCCGCATCTCGCCTCCCGAATGGGGGGTCGTGAACAGGGCCACGGCGGCCCCGACGGCCGCGCCAACGGCAAAGGCGATGGACAGGGGTGAGATGGACGCTCTCTCGCGCCGCCGCCGTGAGTGGTTGATGTTCATGCGAAGTGCTCCTTTTCGCACCTGGGATGAAGGCCTACCTCCTGTGTGGCGCAAGGCGGCGGCCGTGGCTTCTCCGCCAATTGCCGACCCAAGCAGAAGGGCTCCGGACAGCCATAATCCTTGTCGCCATTCCTGGGGAAGTCGCCACAGGCGGCCTTCTTCTTGTCGTCGAACGTGGGCCTCTCCCCCGAGCCATGCATGCCGGGCATCCTCCGTGCTCGGCCCGCTCACGAGACTTTCTCCACTAACGCCACAGGACAATGGGAGAGGAGCTCTGCGAGCAGGAGAACGGACCGACCATTCTGCGCCTTAGGCACGAGGATGTCATCGGTGAAAAGGTTTCGATACCGGCTGCTCGTGTCCGTCCCATCGGGCAAGTCGATCCATGTGTCTCTCCACGCTTCAGCGCCTAGCGGCAGCAGCGATGGATCGGCACTCAGCCCGGCAATGAGCCGCGGTACGACGGCGAGGACGGTCTGACCGTCCAGCCGTCTGGAAAATGCACCGACATGTTTGTGTGCAGCGCCACCCGCTTCCAGCGGCACGTAAGCGCCGTCAAGAAACAGCGCGGCATGCTCCCGGCGATAGCGCAAGGCCGTCATCATGACATAGAGTTTAATCCGGCCATCCGCAGGAGAGGCAAGCAGGTCTCGCACGGCGGCGCGTCGGCCTTTCGCGTGTGCAATGGCTTGCTGCACGTCTTCCAATAGCTGCACACGGTGATCGTAATCAACTAATCGACGGTTATCCGGATCGACCAAACTGAAGTCCCACAGTTCGGTGCCTTGATAGAAGTCCGGTACCCCGGGCGCGGCAATTTTGCAGAGGACCTGCGACAGGCTGTTATACACGCCATAGGCCGCGACCTTGTGCTGAAAGACGCGCAGATCATCGAGGAACGGATTGGGACGGGTTCGATCCAGAATCGCTTCGACGAACTTGTGCACCGCAACATCATACGGCTGATTGGGGTTCAGCCAGCTGGTGTGCACTTTGGCTTCACGTAAGGCCTTGTCCATATACGTTTGAATCCGTTCGCCAAACGTTCGGTACTGAGCATCATCCATGGGTTCTAACGGCCATGCCCCCACGAGCGTTTGGTACAGAAGGTATTCTTCATTACGGTCGGGCACCAAATGACTTTCCAGGTCGATCTTGTATCGCTTGTTGAGCCGGCTCCACCGAGACAGATGCACTTTCCAGGCACCCGGCATTTCCGACAGCACATTGAGCCGTGCCCGGACATCTTCGCCGCGTTTGGTGTCATGTGTGGCTGTGGCAGAGAGCGCGGCCGGCCATTGCGCCTGGCGCGTCAGCATGCGCTCATGAAATGCGGCCATGGGCAGGCCGAACCGTTCAGGCTCACCGCCGACTTCATTCAGGGAGAGAAGCCGGTTGTAAATATAGAGGGCCGTGTCCTCGATTCCTTTCGCCGTCACCGGACTGGTCGTTTGCTGGAATTTCATGACAAAGCCAAGGCGCTCTTCGCGGTCCAGCCGAAGACGGTCCTCCGTTCGGTTCAGCAGGATGTTGAGAATGAAATCGAACACCAGGCTGTTCGTGGCCGGATTGCGACGTTTGGCTTTCATCACGGCCAGGCGAAGGAAGGCACGGTCCCGTTCGGTGACATAATCGGAATCGGAGCCGACATAGGTTCGGTAGACGGGAAAACACGCAATGATTTCCCGGATGGCGTGAATCAAGTTGTTTAGGGTGAAATCTCGGGATCGTCTGTCCCGCTCGGAAAAGTGATTCAAATAGTGACCGAGGGTATTAATCTCACTGGCCATAGAGACGCTCATGATCAGCTTCTTTTTCTCATAGGCCAGGTCTTCGAACAGTACACGCTGGCGAATGAACTTAGCATAGATTTCCGTGAACGCATGTTCGTGGTCGGGATCGACGAATATGCCGTTCAAAAGGTTCAGAAAGTCGTAGCCCGTGGTGCCGTGAACGGGCCAGGACTCGGACAGCGTCTCACCTTTGCCAAGAATCTTTTCCACCACGACGTAGAGAGGATGCGTGGCATTCTTCGTGTTGGGCAGCTCTGCCGCCGCCCACGTCTGCAGCCGCCGTAAATACTCTCCGGGATCATAGAGACCGTCGACATGATCAATGCGAAGTCCGGTCACGGTGCCTTCTTTGAGTAGACGAAAAACGAGCTGATGGACTTCATTGAAGACCCCGGGATTCTCCATCCTGATCGCGGCTAATTCGTTGATATCGAAAAACCGCCGGTAATTAATCTCCTCGGCGGCCACTCGCCAATAGGCGAGCCGATATACCTGCTCATTGAGCAGACCGTCGAGCAGATCGAAACTGTGCGGATCGTCCTTGGTACCGTTGAACTGCCGGATATTTTCCTCGAGGAAGGCGGCAATCGTCGGACTGTCCTGGACCAATCGGCTCAGACGTTTTTTGACGATGTCTTTCTCGCGATGCCGTTCTTCGAGACGGGCCGGATCGTGTTCTTCTCGAGGAGGCAGATGATTCAGCGCCGTGATGATGCTTTGAAGCTCCAGCACGTCGACCTGCGCTCCGCCGGCCTCTTGAATCAACGCGTCGAGGCGATGGGACAAGACGCGCACCGTCGACTTGATCGAGACCGGTAATCGATACCCGTAATAGCGAATGAAGAACGCACCCTGTTCGTAGAAGAGGACGATTTCTTGATTCTCCAGCACCGCCCCATACAGATCGCCGAGGATGGGCAACAGAATTTTATTGTTCAGTTCGGCTTTGATGGGATGCCAATCGATGTCGAAAAATGGGGCATACCGCGAGCTTGGCCCGTTCTCCAGCACGTCGAGCCACCACGTGTTGCACGAGTGGGAAATGCCCATATGGTTTGGGACCACATCCAAAATTTGTCCCATCCGGTGCTCGCGGAGCGTCTGGGCGAAATCATGATAGTCGCGTTCTGTCCCGATCTCCGGGTTCAGGGTTCGAGGGTCGGCAATATCATATCCGTGAAGGCTGCCGGGGGTGGCCTTCAAGTACGACGACGCATAGCAGTCCGTGATGCCCAATGCATGTAGGTATGGAATGATCTTCCGGGCATCCTGAAAGGTAAACGACCGATTGAATTGCACCCGATAGGTCGCAACGGGTATTCGAGCGGGAGGTGCAGTCATGAAGTCTCCTGTGACTAATTGAGCGTCGGATGCTGGTAGAGCGATGCCCGATCTGCCGTATGCCATTGTGGCAGCACAACCACGCCGGACCGGCCCACTTGAAACCGTTTGCGATCCGCCGTCAAGTCAAACCCAATGGACGTCCCTTCAGGGATATGATTGAACCGATCCACGATGACGCGCCGCAGACGCGATTTCGCTCCGATGACCGCGCCGTCGAGAATAATGCATTCATCCAGCGAGGCCCCGTGTTCAATCGTAATATCGCGTCCAATGACGGACCGTCTGATCTCGGCTTCCACAATGCGGCTCCCTTGTCCCACGACGCAATGATCGAGATGCGCCCGGATCAGGCTTGACGGAGGGGCATCATAGTTGTCGGTTAAAATCGGCCATTGCGTGTTGTAAAGATCGAACAGGGGAGACTGGCCGAGAATATCCATGTTGGCCTGCCAGTACGCTTCTAGCGTGCCGACATCCCGCCAGTACGCCGGCTCTTCGTATGGTTTCAGCCCGGGAATGCGGTTCTGATAAAAGTTATAGGCCAGAATGCGATGGGACCCGATGGCGCGGGGCAGGATATCCCGACCGAAATCATGCGAGCCGGGTGCCTTCGCATCATGTTCGAGGATTTCTTGGAGGAGCCCGGCATTGAACAGATAATTACCCATCGAAGAAAACGCGTGCTGGGGGTCGTTTGGCATCGGCTTGGGCTGTTTTGGCTTCTCTTGGAACGCGACAATGTGAGGTGCTCCGTCTTTCTCGTCCACCTCGATAATGCCGAAGCCTTGAGCCGCATCCACCGGCACGGGTCGGGCCGCGACCGTAATATCGGCTTGGTGCTCCAGGTGAAACTGCACCATTTGATTGATGTCCATGCGGTAGATATGGTCCGCTCCGAACACCGCGACAAGATCCGGCTTAAAATCACGTAATAAGTTAATATTCTGATACACCGCATCCGCCGTCCCTTCGTACCAGCCGCTTCTCGTCCGCATTTGCGGAGGGACCACCGAGATAAACTCGTTCGGCAGCCTTTCCCCGATTCGCCAGGCTCGCCGCAAATGCTCGATTAATGATTGCGAACGGTATTGAACCAACACATAAAGCGAGCGGATGTTCGAGTTTAAGAAATTGCTCAACACAAAATCGACGATTCGGTATTTGGCGGCAAAAGGAACCGCGGGTTTGCTTCGATGCTCAGTCAGCGGCATGAGCCGCTCGCCTTTGCCACCGGCCATAATCATCGCCAAAATATTCATAGGGTCATATTCTGTTTCAACAGGATCTCTCCATTGTCATGATAGAGGGTGGGTGGGACGCCAGTGAAAGATATGCAAGGGAGAGGCCGGTCCCAGTATCTGCATCAAATCAGGACTAGGCAAGGTGATCCAGGGGCAGAGAATGAGAAAAATTGAAAAGCGGTCGCATCTTGTCCTATGTAGGGACAACTTGTCCTGTCAGTCAACCATATCTTTATTTAGTTGGGATGGAGTGAGGCTCGGTGCGCAAGTGAATGGTTCGCTGTGGGAAAGGAATTTCGATGCCTTCTTGATTGAACCGCTTCAAAATACGTTTTCGAAGTTCATGCTGCGCCAAATACTGATCGGTGAACTCGCGCACCTGGCAAATCAGGGTGAAATCGAGGGATGATTCCCCGAAGCCGGGAATAAATCGTACAAACGGAGCAGGCTCGGCCAGCAAGCCCGGTATCTGGCCCAGGGCTGCCTTGGCCTCTTCGACGAGGATCCGCTCAATCTGATCCGGGTCGGCCTTGTAGGACACACTGATGGGAAGCAGGAAGGCCATTTGTGGTTCAGGCAGATAATAGTTCGTCAAAATGGATTGCGTCAGTTTGCTGTTGGGTAGTATGACCATGTTGTTCGGCAACATGCGGATGCGAGTCGTGCGCCAGCCTATATCTGCCACATAGCCCTCTTGTCCGCTTTCCAACTTGATGAAATCGCCGACACGAATCGGCTGTTCGATCAAGAGGTGAATGCCCGCGAAAAAGTTAGAGAGGGTATCCTGCAACGCCAAGGCAACGGCGAGGCCGCCTACCCCGAGTGCGGTGAGGACCGGCGTGATAGAAATGCCGACGCCTCCCAAGAGCACGAGCCCACCCGTGATCCAGATCACGACTTTCACAAAGGTGAGCGACAGTCCGGTTGCCGGCATCGCGACGTGGCTCTGTCTTAGTCCCACGCGAAGCGCGGTGCCGGATAGATTGGCGATTGCCACCGTGACTGAAATGACCAGCAGACTGAACAGTAGCTTCAGGGCCGTTGCGCTGGGGCGCTGCGGCAGCTCGGCCGTATCGATGGCGGTATAGAGCCCAATGAGGACGCACCAGATGAGAGAAGGAACGCGGAAGCTCTCGATCATCACTTCGGAAAAGGGAGATGCCGTGACGGTGGCCCAACGTTTCAGCGCGCGGATCGCGAAGTGACGCAGCCCAAATGCCAGCGCGCTGACGGCGCCGAATACGGCCGTGGCGGTCAAGACGTTTGTAGTCACAGGTGACATGAAATGGCCCCTGGTCGTTTCGATGGACCGACGCGCGGCCGGCGTCATGAAATGCGGTCGACACTATAGCGGATTCGATCCTACGAGGCTAGTTTGTTTGCGGGCTTTTTTGAATTTCCGAAGCGGACGTTCGCGCCTCAGGACTTGCGCCAGCATGCGGGCGTGTGGAAGTCGTGACCACGTTTCCATGGTCGAACCGGCAGGACCGGCTTTCATTCTCCACACGGGGTATTTGTCACCTGGTGCGCCCGGAAGATTAGGCGTTTCACAGTCCCCAAGAAGATCCTCGAGCGGAACGGCCAGTAAAAAGCACGGCGTACGCGCAAGGTAGGTATACACCGCCCGGCACAGCGTCTCGTCCAGTCCAGGGATGGTCGATCCCTCCGGATATTCTTTCGGAAGCAACCGCGCGTTCTTGAGGGCTGTCAACAAGGCCTGCCTGTCGCGATGTCGCGTGTCTTTGTCTCGCTCTATCAGGGTGTCATCCGGGTACAATCCAAACTCCGCCTTCAGGTCAATATCGCGCCCCGTCCAAAATCCACGGAGCGTGGGAAGATCATGCGTCGTGACAGCGGTCATGGCTTGTTGGGGATAGTGGCGAGGCGAGAAAAACGTGCCGGCATCTGACTTCTCGAACAATAGTAACCGATAGGAGAGGAGCCCTGCCTGCATCAGGTGCGCTCGAATCTCGGGCGTCACAGTGCCTAAATCTTCACCGACCACGATGACATTGTTACGCCGGCTTTCCAATGCGAGAATGCCAAGTAGATCCTGCGAGGGATATTTCACGTAGGCGCCCTCGGCGGCGGACCGGCCCTCAGGTATCCAGAACAAACGGAACAAGCCCATCGCATGGTCCAGTCTGAACAAACCGCTATGCCGCATATTCCGCCGGAATCCTTCCACGAAGAGCCGATAGCCACTGTCGGCAATCCGTTCGGGGTGCGGCGGCGTCAAGCCCCAGTTCTGCCCTTTCGGTGAAAAGAGGTCGGGTGGCGCGCCGACCGATGCCCCTCGTGCGAAGTCGTCTTGAAAGGCCCAGGCATCCGAGCCGTTCGGATCGATACCGATGGCGAAGTCTGTATACAGCCCGATCGGCATGCCCGCACGCTGTGCCGCCGACTGAACGCGTTTCAGCTGCTCATCGCATTGCCATTCCAGATAACCGTAAAAGTTCACATGGCCTCGGTGGCTTCGGAGAAACCGTTGCACCGATGGAGATTCGGGATGCTGATAGTCGGGTGGCCATTCCCGCCAGGACCGTGGTCGTGCCCCTCGCGTCGTGAAATGTTCCTGCAACGCTTGGAAGAGGGCAAATCGTTGCAAAGGCTGCCCTTGTTCAGCCATGAAGCGTAAAAACGCTCGGCCCCGCCTGGTTCCAGGGCCGATATGTGTCGTGGTGAAGATGCGAAAAAGCTTTTTGAGCAGCGGCCATTTGAGCCGCCACACGGCTTCGTAATTCACGGTCTCGCTCTGTCGGAGCGATTCAAGCTTTCGTTGAAACGACCCGCGGGCCACAAGGCGTCGCATTGCTGGGTCTTTGAATTCAGTGATCCATTCCAAGTTGAGGTAGAGCGGATTGTGAAAGAGCCGGCTTGACGGTGAATAGGGACTGATCCCGCCCGGCGGGAGGGCGTGAAGCGGATTGACTCCCACCATAGCGGCCCCCAGCCGCTTGGCCC
Organism: Nitrospirales bacterium; assembly: GCA_040004695.1. Taxonomy (GTDB): domain Bacteria; phylum Nitrospirota; class Nitrospiria; order Nitrospirales; family Nitrospiraceae; genus JAICXS01. The sequence goes on from JBDUAJ010000005.1 coordinate 9,666, forward strand.
AGCGCATCAGATCGGCGAGATCGCGAAAGTCTCCGATCCCCCAGTTGCGTCGTGACCGCAGGCCATATAACTGCACGGTGAGCCCCCACCATTTGTCGACTCGCATTCTGGCTTTCGTGCTGTCGTTTTGTCGCCAGATTGACGGGAGATAGCAATGTTGAGGAGCCACAATGATTCGCGTGGTTTCGTGACAGTCTTGACCGTGGCCCTGTATGTTGACCTGCATCTCGTAATATCCAACTTGAAGATCTGGTGGAAAGGGGAGAATGACACGGGTGTATTGGCGTCCCTGTATTGTCTTGCTTCCCTCGACTTTTAGGTCACCTGGTGAGGCCCGATGCTGACGCACGCCGCCTGATTCATCTTGGATACTCCAGGTCACGTGCATGTCAGATAACACCGACTTACCAACAGGAAGGTGAATGTGCCACACTCGCGGCAATGAGCCGTCTCTCACAACCAGGGCCGGAGGCATGAGGGACTGCCAAGGCCGCTGAACGGCGTCAGTAAGCCCAGGACGCGTCTGATCATCTGTGTTCGTCTGGGTGTTCAGTAATTCGAGAAGAGCGCGGAGGCTCTGGGGCGAGACGGTCTTGAGATTTCCTAGTTCGTCGGTGTACTCGGTCTCCAGTCCACCTGCCTCGGCGAGGCGCAAGAGGACTTTCGTATTTCTCACTGCCATGGTTTATTATACAAGAGCATGATCACTCGTACTGCCGACGACCTCACGCGACTCCTGCGCGCCGAGCATTGGAATCCTTTTTCTCTGCTGGGGCCTCATCCCTCGACGAAAAATGGTCAGCCTATTGTAGTCGTGCGGGCCTTCCTGCCTGAAGCGGCCACCGCTGAGGTGCTGGTGAACGGGCAGAGGGCCATCCCGATGACGCGGGTTCATGACGAGGGGCTCTTCGAGGCGACGATCCCCCAGCATATCCCCTCGAACTCGTATCAGCTTCAAGTGACTGACCTACTGGGAGCCGTTACACAACGGCACGATCCGTACGCCTTCCCGAACTTAGTGTCGGATTTCGATCTTCACTTGTTTGCTGAAGGACGTCTGTACCGCGCATATCAGATACTCGGCGCCCATTGCATCCTGATCAACGGCGTGCCGGGCGTTCGTTTCGTGGTGTGGGCGCCGAATGCCATGCGCGTGAGCGTCGTCGGCGATTTCAATGGATGGGATGGCCGGCGCCACCAGATGCGAAACCGAGGGGCCTCCGGTCTATGGGAGCTCTTTCTTCCCGATTTACCCGAAGGCTCCCTTTACAAATATGAGCTGCGGCCCGGCAAGGGCGGCGCGCCATTTTTAAAGGCTGATCCATATGCGTTTACCGCCGAGCTGCGCCCGAAGACCGGCTCCATCGTGCGCGACCTCACCCGATATCAGTGGAGCGATCAGACCTGGATGGAGCAACGTGTGCAGCGGAATTCCCTCTCAGCCCCAATGTCCATTTACGAGGTCCATCTTGGGTCATGGCGTCGTGTGCCTGGAGAGCACAATCGGTGGCTGACCTATCGTGAGCTGGCGACCACGTTGATCCCGTACGTCAAAGACATGGGATTCACCCATCTCCAACTGATGCCGGTGACAGAGCACCCCTTTGATGGTTCGTGGGGCTATCAGACGACGGGATATTTTGCGCCGACCAGTCGATTCGGTTCATCGGACGATTTTATGGCCTTTATCGACGCCTGCCATCAGGCCGGGATCAGTGTCATCATGGACTGGGTCCCCGCCCACTTTCCTGATGATCCTCACGGATTAGCCTGGTTCGATGGCACGAATCTCTACGATCATGAAGATCCTCGTCTTGGCTATCATCCGGAGTGGCACAGCCGCATTTTCAACTTCGGTCGGGTGGAGGTGCGGAACTTCTTGCTCAACAGCGCGCTCTTCTGGCTTGACCACTATCATATCGATGGCCTGCGAGTCGATGCCGTCGCGTCCATGCTGTATCTGGATTATTCGCGTAAGCAGGGCGAATGGATTCCCAACAAGTATGGCGGCAACGAAAATCTAGATGCCATCACGTTCCTCAAGGAATTTAACACTCAGGTGCATCAAGACCATCCGGGTGTCTTAACGATTGCCGAGGAGTCCACGGCATGGCCGGGTGTGTCCAAGCCGACCTATTTAGGTGGCCTGGGGTTCAGTCTGAAATGGAATATGGGCTGGATGCACGACACGCTTGAGTATTTCAGCCTCGATCCGGTACACCGCCGCTACCATCAGAACAAAATTACGTTCGGCCTCGTCTATGCATTCAGCGAAAATTTCGTGCTGGTCCTCTCGCATGACGAAGTGGTGCATGGCAAGAAAGCGTTACTGGACAAAATGCCGGGCGATCCCTGGCAGCGGTTTGCCAATCAACGCGCCCTGTTCGGCTTTATGTACGGACATCCCGGGAAGAAGATGTTGTTCATGGGCGGAGAGTTCGGTCAGTGGTGGGAGTGGAATCACGACAATAGTCTGCAATGGCACTTGCTCGAACATGAGTCACACCGCGGCTTGCAGCGATACATGCAGGACCTCAACCGTGTCTATCAATCCGAGCCGGCATTGTATGAAGTGGATTTCGATTGGTCCGGCTTTCAGTGGATTGACTTCAGTGATGCCGATCACGCCGTCCTTGCCTTTATGCGCCGCGCGCGCAATACCGACGATTCGGTCGTCTGCATTGGAAATTTTACGCCGATACCTCGGGAACGGTACCGTATTGGCGTGCCCACACTCGGCTGGTATCGAGAAGTGCTCAATAGCGACTCAACGGCATATGGCGGGTCCAACATGGGCAATGGAGGGGGCCGCGAGGCCGAGGACCTTCCTTGGCACGGACAACCCTATTCGCTCCTGTTAACGCTTCCGCCCTTGTCGGTGCTGTTTTTAAAACGACAGTAGCTCACTGGTGTCCCTTGCCCTCGCGGTGCACATACACGGCTGCGCCGTACGCCGGGAGGAAGATTCGCTCATTATTCGATGGGATGGTGATCGTGTGCGGTAGAGTGCGTTCTCCTTTCCCTCCGTATTCTGACGCCCAACTAGCCGCTTGCAATGTCCACGTGCCTTCCGGCTTGTCCAATGAGAGATGGCCCGGTTTCTTATTCATTCCCACAATAACCAGTGTGGCGTCGCCCTCCTCGGTCCAGCGATGGATCGTAATGACCTGCTCTTCCTCGAAGCTGTGGACGTGATGATGGCTATGGGACGTCGTATAGGGCGGCAACGTGTTCCGGAGGTGCATGAGCCGGCGATGCCACGCCAGCAATGCGTTCTGCCGTTCGTCATGCGGTCCGTCAAGATGCACGCGTGAACGCTTGAACGTCGCTGCCTCCAGTGGGTCCGGCACCTCGGTCCATCCGAAGGCCGCAAATTCTTTTTTGCGCCCTGCGCGCACGGCTTGATTTAAATCCGCATCGCTGTGATCGACGAAATATTGAAACGGCGCCGTTTCGCCATATTCCTCTCCCATGAAGAGCATAGGGGTTTGTGGGGCGAGCAAAACAGCGGTGGCCGCCGCTTGTAATGCCTCCGCAGACACAAGCGTACTCAGTCGCTCGCCCAATGCACGATTTCCAATTTGATCGTGATTTTGCGCGCAGATCACGAGTTGTTGTGGCGGACGATGACGCACGGTATTGCCATGGCGTCGACGTCTGTGCTTGGAATGCCGACCTGCATAAACAAATCCGTCTTGAAGGGCAGTCGCCAAGTGGGCTAGCTCGCCGAAGTCTTCATAATAGCCGACTCGTTCGCCGGTGAGAGCGGTATGGAGCGCATGGTGAAAATCGTCGCTCCACTGTGCGTCCATTCCATATCCGCCTTCCGCCGGCGGAGAGATAATCCGGCTGTCGTTCAGATCGCTTTCAGCGATGAGTAATACTGTTCGGCCCAATCGTCCGCCTTCAGCATGGATGGCATCAGACAGTTCTTTGAGGATGTGGACCGCGCTGAAATCGTAAATGCCGTGGACAGCATCTAATCGTAAGGCATCAATGTGATACTCGGTGATCCAATACAAGGCATTGCTGACAACAAAGTGACGAACTGCATCACTGTCCGGACCATCATAGTTGATGGCTGATCCCCACGGCGTTCGATACCTGTCGGTGAAGTAGGGGCCAAAGTCACCAAGGTAATTGCCTTCCGGTCCGAAGTGGTTGTACACGACGTCGAGGATAACGGCCAAGCCGTATTGGTGACAGGCATTCACCAACTCCTTGAGCCCTGGGGGTCCCCCATAGGTGTTCTGAGGGGCAAAGAGCCCCACGCCGTCATAGCCCCAATTGCGTGTGCCGGGAAACTGCGCGACGGGCATGAGTTCAATTGCAGTGATGCCGAGGTTTCGAAGATACTCAAGATGCGGAATGATCGCCTGGAAAGTCCCTGTGTCCGTCACAGTTCCGACGTGAACTTCATAGATAATAAGTTGTTCGCAAGCCACGCCCTGCCAGTGCCGGTCCGTCCACTGAAATTGACGAGAATCGACCACTTCAGACGGCCCGTGCACTCCCTCGGGTTGCGAACGAGAAGCCGGGTCTGGCCGCTCCTTGTTGTCATCAAGAATGTAGACGTATCGGTCGCCTGTTCTGACGTCCGGGGCGTCCGTCTCGAAATAACCTGCGGCACGACGTATCATGGGAAGTGGTGGCCGGCTTTGACTCAGTAGTTTGAGGTCGATACGGGAGGCATGAGGTGCCCATACTGTAAATCGAGTGCCTGATGCATGGGGCTGCGCGCCCAGGTTCAACTGCTCATAGGCGTGTGTCATGGCCTTAGTCTGCCAGATCGCGGCATGTGATTCTAGGTTGGTGTTCATCCGACACTAAATATGGCGTTTGGCTGATACGGCTGACGGCCATCGACGGGCATGCTCTCTCAACTGTTTTATCGAGGGAGACTTTTATGGCAAAGCGGCGTTCTACGACAGAAGAGACAGGCAACGAGCCGGCTGATGTGCGGAAGAATGCAAAGGCTCCCGCAGCTTCGAAGTCCGAGACGCAGTTTGAATCTCAAACAGCAACCGTCACGTCAGAACCTGGACTGAGTCTCGTAGAATACAACGCGCGTGTCGCCCGGAAGGCCTACGACCTCTTCGAACGTCATGGTCGCAACGAAGGGCATGATGTCGAGGACTGGCTGGAGGCAGAACGACTGGTAAAAGAAGAGCTTCTCCAGCATGGCGAAGCCGTCATTTCATGAGAATCTGGAATGGGCGATCCTATCCCCTGGGGGCCACGTGGGATGGCGAAGGCGTCAACTTCGCATTATTTTCAGAGAATGCGACGCAGGTTGAACTCTGTCTTTTCGACGGACATGATTCGGCGCAGGAATCGCATCGAATTCGGATGGAAGAGCGGACCGATCAGGTCTGGCATATGTATTTGCCGGAAGTCAGACCTGGTCAACACTATGGTTATCGTGTCCACGGTCCCTATGCGCCTGAAGCCGGCCATCGCTTCAATCCAGCCAAATTGCTGATTGACCCTTATGCGAAAGCGATCTCCGGCACGATTGAATGGTCCAATGCGATGTTTGGGTATCGGATCGGCGATGAAGCCGCCGATCTCTCAAAAGATGATCGCGATAATGCCGGCAACCTGCCGAAGTGTGTGGTCATCGATCAGGCGTTCACATGGGGCGGCGATCAACTCTTGCGCACGCCATGGGATCAGACGGTGATTTATGAAGTCCACGTCAAAGGTTTCACCGCACGCCATCCGGACGTCCCGCAAAGCCAACGTGGAACCTATGCCGGGCTCACGTCTCCGGCCGTCTTGGACTATCTGAAATCGTTGGGGGTCACCGCCGTCGAACTGCTTCCGGTTCACCATTTTGTTCGGGACAAACATCTCTACGACCGCGGACTCACCAACTACTGGGGATATAACTCAATCGGATTTTTTTCACCGGATATTCGGTACGCCATGTTTCCGAAGCGGGGGGAGCATGTCAAAGAATTCAAGACGATGGTGAAAACTTTCCATACGGAGGGGCTCGAAGTGATTTTGGATGTGGTCTATAACCACACCGGAGAAGGCAATCATCTCGGTCCGACAATTTCGTTTCGAGGGATTGATAACGCGGCGTACTATCGACTCGTGCCCGACAACAAGCGTTATTATATGGACTACACGGGGACCGGAAACACACTGAATGTGACCCATCCGCGCACGCTTCAACTGATTATGGATAGTCTGCGTTATTGGGTGCAGGAGATGCACGTCGATGGATTCCGATTTGATCTGGCCTCGACGTTAGCCCGAGAACTCCATGATGTCGACCGATTGAGCGCCTTTTTTGACATCATCCACCAAGACCCCGTCCTGTCCCAGGTGAAATTGATCGCCGAGCCGTGGGATCTGGGTGAAGGCGGGTATCAGGTCGGAAATTTTCCGGTCGGCTGGGCCGAGTGGAACGGGCGTTATCGCGACTCCATACGGCGGTACTGGAAGGGAGACGGCGATCAGGTCGGGGAACTGGCATATCGGTTGACCGGCAGCAGCGACCTCTATGAGACCAGCGGCCGGCGTCCTCATGCCAGCATCAACTTTGTGACCGCGCATGACGGGTTCACGCTCAACGACTTGGTGTTCTACAATGAGAAACACAATGAGGCTAATGGCGAGGACAGTCGGGACGGTACGGATGACAATTCCAGTTGGAACTGCGGCGTAGAGGGGCCCACTGATAATCCCGATGTGAATGCGCTTCGAGAACGGCAGAAGCGGAATTTCCTGGCGACCCTTCTGCTCTCTCAGGGCGTGCCGATGATTTGCGGAGGCGATGAGATTGGTCGTACGCAGCGAGGCAACAACAATGCCTACTGTCAGGATAATGAGCTCAGTTGGTATGACTGGAAATTGGACCGCTCCTCACGCGATCTATTCGCCTTCGTCCAGCAGCTCCTCACATTGCGTCGTGAGCAACCGGTCCTGCGTCGCCGCCGGTTCTTTCAGGGGCGCCAGATTTGGGGATCAGAAGTAAAAGACTTGGCTTGGTTTCGTCCGGATGGAAAAGAAATGACGGATGAAGATTGGAACAAAGGCTACGTCCGGTGTTTGGGACTTCGTCTCGCCGGTGACGCGATTGAGGAAAAGGATGAAAAGGGACGCCGAATCATTGGGGATACGATACTCATTCTGCTCAACGCTCACCACGAGGCGCTCCCGTTTACCTTGCCCGCACACAAGCGTGGCGTTCGATGGGAGACGCTATTGGAAACAGGCGGAGATGCCAAACAAGAAGACCACAAAGCGACGTCTTTTCACAAAGGTGGAGACCGATTCGATCTCGAGGAGCGGTCCATGGCCGTCCTCCGCCTGCGCGGGCAGGAGAAAAAAGCCATGACGCCTGAATGAAAACGGTCTGTTACGTGCGTCGCAGGTCATGTCCCATTCGAAAGCGTGACGACTAAAGTCGGATTGACGGTGGCGTGAGCGATTTGATACTGTGTGGTCACCTGTTCATCCTCCCCGAAATTTCTTCCCGTGCTGATCGTGCCGTTTTCTTCTTTCGTTCATTCGTCGCGAGACAGTCAGTGTACTGATGACAGTCAGTCTGGAGGGGACATGCGTTTTACACAACCATACCTGTGGGCACTCGTAGTCACGGGCAGCGTGCTGATGGGCGGGTGTGCCGCCTTGACCAAGGGGCAAGCCGATTTAGATATCGGCATGAAAGAGCGAGGAATCGCATCGTGGTATGGAGATGACTTCCATGGGTGGGTGACCGCCAGTGGAGAGATCTATGACATGCATATGCTCACCGCTGCGCATCGGGCATTGCCGCTGGGAACCATTGTGCGCGTCACGAATGTGGTAAACGGCAGGCACGTCGTGATCCGGATTAATGATCGAGGCCCGTATGTTAATGGTCGCATTCTTGATGTGTCCTATGCTGCTGCGAAACGATTGGACATGTTGCATGACGGCATTTCGGCGATCCAGTTAGAAGTCGTGGGCCAGCATGGGCTCGGTACCGTTTTAAGCGAACCAACAGGAGGACAGGCGGGAGCAGCTCCGTCACTGGAAACTGCGCTTCATCCCGTGTCGGTGTCTATGCCACAAGTTCTCTCTCAGATTCAGCCCCTTGACCGCGGTCCTCGCTTGATGCCGGCCGATGTTATTCGGGAGCGGCGCGCTCGCCGGGTCGGCGACATTATGGCCGCCGATTGCCGGGTTGAAGTCGTGGCAGAGCTTGCGCTGGCCTAGTGCAGTGATCCTTCCGGTCAGCTATCGCAGTCTTCCCTGGCTCATACGGTCTATGTTGACACCGTCGTTGTTCCTCTACTACACTCATCAATTCACCGACTGTTCAGAAATCAAGGAGCGTGCGAATGGCTAAGAAAACGCCGTTGGAAGCGGATATGGTCCGATTACAAAAAAAAGTCTCGGAGCAGCGAACCGTAGCGGAAAACACCGAAGGGAATCCCAAGCTGCGATCTCTCCATAAACGTTTGAAACGTGCTCAGCGTAAAAAGCGAAGACTCGCCACCCGGAAACGACATGCCATGGGCAAGAAGGCCGGCACTCAGAAGGCCGAAACAGCCACTGCTTAGCGGCCCAGCCTCAGGTTGAGGGTATCAAACTATGAGTGACGATCGCCAAAAAATGGAAGAAGGTTCTTCACTTCAAACTGAAGACCATAAAGACGAGAGGGCGGACCAAGTCTCTGATACCTTGACTGCCTCCGATGAGGCGTCATTGGAACAGACGGCCGGCGAGTCGACTCAAGAAACAGCGCTGGAAGAAGAGCGCATCAAGGATGAAGTTGAAATCCAGATCGACCTGCTCAAGGATCCGGACTGGGCAGTGCGCAGAGAAGCCGCCATTACACTCGGAGAAATGGGGGATGAGCGGTGTGTCGAACCGCTGGTCCGCGCGCTTCAGGATGGCGACTGGCAGGTCCGCGAGGTGGCCAGCGAAGCGTTAGGCATGGTGGGTTCACCGGCCGTCGATCCGCTGATCAAATTGTGTCGTTCTTGGGACCATCGGAAAGCGGCTATTCGCGCACTGGGCAAAATCAAGGACGAGCGAGTCCTGGATCCCTTGATCAATCAACTCCGGAGCGATGAATTCGGGGAAGATGCCACTGATGCTTTAGTAGAGTTGGGATCGCCCGCAGTGGAGAAACTGGTCGCCGCCTTGAGCGACAGAGATGACAATATTCGTAAGCAAGCCGTCATCTCGCTCGGCCGTATTCAAGATCCTTCGGCGCTCGATCCATTAATTGAAAAACTCAAAGACAAAGATTGGTATACGCGTCTGACAGCCGCTGCTGCGTTGGAAAAGATCGGCGATGAACGGGGCCGTGAAGCGATCAAGTCCTTGCTGAAAGATACGGATATGGTCGTAAAAATGCGGGTTGAGCGGATACTGGCGGCGTGGAAAAAACGCGCCGCCAACGCTTAGCAGCTGCTGAACAAGCCCTGCAGCTGCGTTCGCAGTCGGGCGTCTCCTTGCGACGTACACCGCAGTACGTCGCAGTCGCCTCCCTCCTTGCGGCTTTGCTGCAGGCTTCGTTGAGCAGCACCTTCTTTGTTTACTGCACGGTCAGTTTGTCGACTTCCTTTTGAGCTTCATCCAGCCTGGTTCGTGGGATTGATTTTCCTGAGGCAAGTTCCTGTTGCACGGCTCTGAGTTTTAGGATGAGATTGTTGATCTGAGTCGTTCGTTCTGCCACCTTTTCGATCTGTTTCGTTCGCTCTAGATCGCTCACTGCTTGATTCAACGCCTTGGCCGCACTCCCAAAGTTGTGATCCAGGAGATCTGATTTGGCTTGTATCACCTGGGCTTTCACATCGACCAGGCTTTGACGACCACGCAAATTACGTTCGAGCCCAACCGTCGTATCGACGACGTTCCGAGACAAATCCGTGACCGTGTCAGCCACGGTTTTGGTCAGCTCGCCGAGCGAATGTCGCCCGAGATAGAAACCCGTCGCAAAAGTGGCCGTCAGGACAATCAGGAATCCCAGAAACTTCAGCATTGCGCTCCTCTCTTCAAGCTCATCGAGTCTGCCGCAATACGTGAAGTAAGCTGCCGGCTGCCGTCACGCGTACGGCCGTATCGGAGTCCTGCAGCATAGGCTTCAACACGGGCAGTGCCTCTCGCCGCGCCATTCTACCCAACGCACGAGCGGCCATAAGCCGCGGTTGAGGCTGAAGATCTTGTCGCAATAAATCGAGTAGGGGAATGCCTGGCTTATATCGCGAGAGCCCGATCGCTTGGGCCACTGCGCTACGGATAGATGGATCGGCATGTTTGCTCAATTCCCTGGCGACCAAGGCGGCCTCGGTATCGCCAATCCTCAGGAGACCTTCCACTGCTCCGGCTCGGACGAAATCGACAGGATCCTTGGCGGCTTGCCACAGCAACGGTCTGACATGGGGTAACTGCAAGCGTCCCAAACTCGCGGCTGCGATACTCCGGACGCGTGGATCTTCATCTCCGATCGCATGTGTGAGCGGTGCGGCGCTCTCCGGTGTGCCGAATTCTCCCAATGCGCCGGCCGTAAAGGCCCGAACGGAGGGGTCGGGATCGTACACAGATTGACTCAGCACAGGAAATCCGCGAGGCAGCTTCAATCGACCGAGTACGGCGATCGCTGCCATGCGGACATTGGGATCAGGTAAGGTGGCTGTACTGATGATGTTGTCGAAAGCTTCCGCGTGTCCTAATTTTACGAGCGCGGCGGCGGCGAACACGGGGAGGGCGCCTTCGTCACCCCGTGCAATGCGGCGCAGTATGTCGACGACGCTCTGATCACCGGCGTCGCCTAAGGCACTGATAGCGGCAATCCGGACGGCCGGAGCGGGATCTTGCAAGGCGCGTTTGAGGGCCGTGAGGGCACTTGACGGCTTCGATGATTTTGCCGAGACCAGCGCCCGCCCAAGCCCTTCCGCCGCTAAGGCGCGAATCAGTGGAGAAGAGTCAAACAGTCCATCCTCAAGTACAGGCGTCATCTGTGGATCTGCGTCGTCTTTGAGGGCGGTGTAGGCGGCGATCCGTACATATTCTTCGGGGACCCGGACATGACTGGTCACAAAGGCGGTGGCGATCTCGCGAAGAAGGTGGGCATCATCTGGTTGTCCCGAAGGAATGAGCTTCAGGTAACTTTTGAAGGCCGTCTCAGGGCGCCCGACCTTGAGATAACTTTCCACGCCGATTTTTAACAATTCGCGTGGCGGATTCTGGTCCGGTGGAAGAGTTTCAAGCTGCCGGATGACCTGATCAAAGTGACCTTTCTTAAAGGCTGCCAGCGCTTCACGCGGTGTGCCGGCATGGTTCGGCTGAACAGCCGCGGGGATAGCATGACCATTTGGAGCCAGCAGCAGAAGAATAGTGAGAATGACGGGGAGGAGAATCAAGGGTTTGAATTGTCCGATCAGGTACGGCGTATCTTAACATCGAAGATGTAGAGGTTCAAACGGAATGCCTCGTTGACAGGGCCCATCTTGATACCGATACTCAACGCCAGGACTACTATGGATCTCACCTGTACAGCCTGTTCAGGACAGTGGCCTCCCACCGACCATCGGATTGTGGACTGCGGCACATCAGTTGCCTATTTGTTTGAAGATCAATTCTTCCCGGGTTGGACAGTGCTGGTACTGAAACGCCATACGACGGAACTGTTTCAGCTTTCAAGTGACGAGCGCAGCCGATTGATCGAAGAGGTCAGCGCGATAGCGAAAGCGCTTACGGAAGCGTTTCATTCTGTCAAAATCAACTATGAGCTGCTCGGCAATCAGCTCCCCCATATACATTGGCACCTGATTCCTCGCCTAGTCGATGATCCGTCACCCCGCGATCCTGTCTGGACCGTGGTGCACGAGAGACAGCTATTGACGTCAGCTGATCTTGCCGAACGAGTCGACCTCATTCGATCCCGGCTGTTTTTGAACGGCCATGGCCCTGATTGTTTTCCGTAATCCGACTCCGGAATGACAGCTCTTTACCGCATCGCCGGTGATCGATTTGCGGCGGGTGCATAGAGGAGCTCCATGTATTCTTTGACCATCCGTCGGGTGCAAAACCGGGGAGCTATCGTCCGAATCGCATCTCTGACGATTTGGATCCAGCCGCGCGGAATGCCGTCTCGATCGCGCATGTAATAGAGTGGAACGACATCCTGCTCCAGAATACTGTAGAGCTGATCAGCATCGTGCGCGTCTTGTGCCTGCCAGTCGGTGAGATGCAGAGAGGTGGGAATCGGCCAGCCATTCGCGCCGTCATACCCTTCCTGCCACCAGCCATCCAGCACGCTTAGATTTGGGACACCATTGAGCGCGGCCTTCTGCCCGCTGGTGCCGCTGGCCTCCATCGGTGGGCGAGGCGTGTTGAGCCAGACATCGACACCTTGCACAAGGTACTTTGCGACGTGCATATCGTAATCTTCCAGGAAGGCAATATGCCCCCCCATGCCATGATCTTTGCAAAAGCTGTAGACGTCATGAATAAACTGCCGGCCCGGCTCATCCGCAGGATGCGCTTTCCCCGCAAAAATAATTTGGACCGGGCGCCAGCGATCTTGCAGCAGGGGCTGAAGGCGGGCTAGCGAACTGAAAATCAACGGCGCTCGCTTGTAGGTGGCGAACCGCCGGGCAAAGCCGATCGTGAGAGCGTCGGGATCCAACAAGGTCCCTCCTGCCAGCACTTGTGTGGCGTCAAGGCGTTGTTGCATCCATCCCGCCCGTGCTCGTTCACGAATGAGCGCCATCAATTTCCGTTTCTGCATTGTCCGGACGGCCCATAGTTCTGCATCCGGAATCTCCGTGACACGATGCCACACTGCGGCGTTATCGGAGTGATTGGCCCATTCCGGTCCTAGGTATTTACTGAAGAGCTGGTTCAGCTCAGGGGCCACCCACGTTGGGATGTGAATACCGTTCGTAATGCTTCGGATCGGGGTCTGATCTTCGGGAACGTCGGGCCACAGGTTCCGCCACATGTGTCGGGAGACACGCCCATGTTCTCGGCTGACGCCATTCACATGGGAGGACATGCGTAACGCCAAAGCCGTCATATTGAATCCGGCATCGGGATAATCAGGATTCTGCCCCAATTGTAAGAACGCGTCCCGGCTTAATCCGACCTGCTCCCAATAGGGTCGGAAGTACCGCTCCATTAAATGGAATGGAAACACGTCGTGGCCGGCCGGAACGGGCGTATGCGTAGTGAAGACCGAACATCGACGGACTTGTTCAGTCGCGTCGGTATGGGTATGTCCGGCTCGAATAGATTCGCGGTACAGTTCCAGCGTAAGAAATGCCGAATGGCCTTCGTTCGCGTGCCACACGCTCGGCGACAATCCCAGCGCTCGCAGCACCCGTACTCCCCCGATACCGAGCAAGATCTCCTGGCACAGCCGCACTTCCTGATCGCCACCGTACAACCGCGCCGAAAGTTCCCGATCCCGTGGCGCATTTTCCGCAACGTCCGTATCCAATAAATAGAGCGACACGCGGCCGACCCGAACTTGCCATACCAACACTTTTACCGTTCGCTCGCCCATTTCAACTTCGACACAACAGGGGCTCCCTGAGCGATCGAGCGCTTGCGTGATCGGTGACTCTAGTCGGTTGAAGGGCTCATAGTGCGCTTCCTGCCATCCGTCCGAGGTGATGTGTTGATGGAAATATCCTTGGGGGTACATGAAGCCCAAGCCGACGAGCGGGATACCGAGGTCGCTGGCTTCCTTGCAGTGGTCGCCGGCTAAAATGCCCAACCCACCGCTGTAAATCGGTACCGAGTTATGCAATCCAAATTCGGCTGAAAAGTACGCGATCGTGAGGTCATTCCAATTGGCATACTGTCGGCCAAACCAGGTGCCTTCTCGGCTCATATACTGATCGAAAGCTTTGAGAACAGCGGAATACTGCCGGACGAAAATAGGATCTTCATTTAAGACGGAGAGCCGATCCGGTTTCAGATCCTGAAGCAGTTTGACGGGATTATGATGCGACAATCGCCAGAGCGTGGGATCGATCGTTTCAAATAGCTGCCGAGCCTCAGGTGTCCAGCTCCACCAGAGATTATAGGCCAATTCTGAAAGCCGAATGAGTCCGCCGGGACGAGACGCCGGGTGGCTATCGCTCACAATTCCTCCTTGCGATTCAACATCTCTAGTGGTGTACGGTCTGTCAACAGATTGATCTCGCTATGTGGCCCGCCCTTTACGGCGCTAGGCTTTGTCTTAGGCACGTTGAGGATTGTTTGAACCGAAAACGAAGTGGGAGACTGTTTCAGCATCCCGTTATGCGTGACCTACTTGTTGCCACGGCGCCCAGTTGGGTGAAAAAGCGACGGCGGCATAGCGTTCTCCGATAATTCTGGTCACGCGGTTCATCAGTCGATACAGTTCTCGCATTTCGTCTGGCGTGAGGTCCTGACGGAATCGTGGATGGAGTCCCCATCTCGTTTCCACTTCCTCGTTTTCAAGCGTGGACATGACGCTGACGAGTTTAATTTCGTTGCCCATGGTGCCGCTAGGCGGCGGTTGACAGAGCGCCTCTGCGCCGCCTTCGGGGGTCGCATTCAGCGTCGGAGACCTGGGCATCGCTCCTTCGAATGCCGCTTTCATTGCCGGAATCGCAGCATGTGCACACAACGTCGCCGCCGAAATGATCAGGCCACTGCCGGGCGCTTGCGTGGCGTCTGCGATTCGTTCACCGAATAGTCGCAAATATTCCGCTTTTGCCGAACTCTCTTCCGTCACGACGAAGGCCTGACGCTCGTACACCTGTCGGCTCTCTGCCACGGCCTGGCCAATCGTGAGCGTGACTTCCATTTGGTCGGTATCGGGCCCCAGTGCTGGAGACAGGACGGCTTTCAACTGCTGGGTGACCGCATCTTCCAGGCTATCCATGAATTCAGGCCGGTCCTTCAAGGGCAGGTAAAAGGCAGCCAAACGGTCCACAAGGTTGAATAAGACTTTCAAAAATTCGAGGTAGATCTTCCATTCCTGCTGTGACGTGAGCTTGAGTGTCTGATCGGGAAGGCTGCGCTTGATCATGGTGACGGACTCACCCGAGACTGCAGTGAGCAGCGCCGCCAGTTCATGCAGTACCCTGACATGTTCCCCCTGAGAAGCTGACATGATGACCTCCAAAACTGGACTATTATATACAACTTGATGGAGAGCGTCCAAGCGTTCAGATGAGTCTAGTCCAATCTGGGAACGAAATTCCAATGATCTTGCGTCACCCCATCCGAGACGGTATAACCACTGCAACCTTGTGGAGGATGGAATGGATCGCGAGATAAAGCCGTATGTGCTGCGGCATACCGAGGATGAGACACCATCGAAGCTGTCTCTTGACTATGCGCTGGCCCTGAATCCCCAACAGCTGGCGGCGGTGACGGCGGCAGACGGTCCCGCGCTCGTCATTGCGGGAGCCGGCAGCGGAAAAACGAGAACGCTGATCTATCGCGTCGCCTATTTAATTGATCAAGGTATTGACCCGAGTTCGATTTTGCTGGTGACGTTCACCCGAAAGTCGGCACAAGAGATGCTGAACCGAACTGGGCTGCTCATCGGGAGTCGAAGTGAGCGAGTGTTTGGTGGCACCTTTCATTCCGTGGCGAATACACTCCTTCGGCAATATGGTCGACCGATTGGGTTGCAGCCGAGCTTTACGATTTTGGATCGTGGGGATTCAGAAGATCTCATCAGCTTGCTGCGCGCACAACTCGGTTTGAGCGAAAAAGACAAGCGCTTCCCCCGTAAAGGAACGATCGCGGAGATGTTCAGCAAGTGTGCCAATACGCTACAAGGTCTCGATGATGTGGTGCTGTCAGAATTCGCGCATTTCTCTGAACATCTTGAAGATCTGGATAAATTATGGCGCGCCTACGACGCCGACAAGCGAAAACGACAACTGTTGGACTATGACGATTTACTGGTGAAGCTTCGAGAATTGCTGTCTACGGAGGAGGCGGTGCGACAGACGGTGTCCCGTCGCTTTGGCTACATCCTGGTCGATGAATATCAGGATACGAATCGTTTACAGGCGGATATCATTCGAAAATTGGCCGCCACCCACGACAATGTCATGGTCGTGGGTGACGATTCCCAGTCAATTTACGCTTTTCGCGGCGCCACCTTCCGGAACATTATGGACTTTCCGACGCTCTTTCCGGAGTGTCACACGTATAAGCTGGAGGAGAATTATCGAAGCACGCAGCCGATCTTAAATGTGGCCAACGAAATCATTCGAGGGGCGACCGAAAAATACAGCAAGGAACTGTTTACAAGAAAGTTAGACGGGCCATTGCCGGCCCTTGTCCAAGCCGGAGGCGAAAACGCCCAATCCCGGTTCATTACACAAAAAATTCTCGAATTGCGGGAAGAAGGTGTTCCCCTGGATGAGGTGGCCATTCTGTTTCGGTCCAGTTTCCATTCGTTCGATCTGGAGATTGAATTGTCTCGACGAGATGTGCCGTTCGTGAAGCGTGGGGGCTTCAAGTTCATTGAGACGGCCCATGTGAAGGATCTGCTCGCACATCTCAGGGTCATCGAAAATCCACTCGATGCCGTGAGTTGGAATCGTGCTCTGCTGATGGTGGAAGGCGTCGGGCCAAAGAAAGCCCAAGATCTCATTGCGTCCTTTGTCAAGGAAGGCCGACCTGATCGGACCCCTCTTGACACGCTTCGAGAGGTGGCAGGGCGATCTTCCCGCGGCTTGAAGGATCTCGCCAAAGCCTTGGAGGAAGCCGGTAAATTGGCGGCACTGACTCCGGCGGAACAGGTGAATGAGATCTATAGCTACTACTTGCCCATTCTCAAAGAGCACTATGACGACTATCCGAAGCGGGTGCGTGATCTCGAACATCTTTACACGATCGCGGAACGCTATCAAAAGCTCGACACATTCCTGGCGGACCTGGCCTTGGAGCCTCCGGATCAGAGGGTGACGGATGTCGACGGCGTTGATCGAGACGATGAACGAGTCGTGTTGTCGACCATCCATTCGGCCAAAGGGTTAGAATGGCAATGCGTCTTCGTCATTTGGGCCGTCGACGGCCGGTTTCCTTCCGCCTACTCCTTTGCGACCGAAGAAGAACTGGAAGAGGAACGTCGCCTCTTTTATGTTGCGGTGACGCGGGCAAAACAGCATCTCTTCTTGACGTACCCTATTAATGTGTACGACAAAATCACCGGGTCGGTTCTGTCAAAACCATCCCGGTTCCTGGATGACGTGCCTCCTTCTCTTCTCGAGGCGTGGGCCCTAGTCGAGGAAGGCGGCTTCCATGATCGATGGGGTTAAGTCGAGTAGAAAGTCAGTTGTCCTGACCGGTTCTCTGGTCATTTCTCTCTTGGCGTGCTCTGTGCTCGCC
>JBDUAJ010000006.1:0-27006 GCA_040004695.1 Nitrospirales bacterium
CAGACCGACCGCCATGCCTTTGGTTTTGATGTGCCGGCCTCACTGTTCCAGTCGCGATTGGCCGGCACGAGGTCTGGACGGTGGTGCAGTAAGTAATCGAAAAAACTGGAACCATCGTGCTCAGGAAACATATGAGATGATGACATGCTGCTCCTCAATCAACACAATGCCGGTGCGGGAGTAATGGGCACCCCAATCTGTCGAAAAAGCAGAAACCGGCTAATGGTGGGCCACATCTATGCGGTGAGCTTGGCAAGCAATGATTCCGCCGAGTCCGATCCTTCCAACAGCTCACGCGTCAAGGATTCGGTTCCGCGGAGAGGGTCCATCAAGGGAATTTTCTTGATGGTGGTATTCCCCACATCGAATAGGACGGATGTCCAACTCGCCGCGTAGATCTCGCGACCAAATTTCTTTAAGCAGTGACCGCGAAAGTATGCTCTGGTTCCTGTCGGAGGATGTTGCTCCGCTCTAATGATGTCACTGTCCTGGAGCACACGATCGATGAGATTGCTGCGCTCCAATGTAAAATACAGTCCCTTCTCGGGCCGCACATCGTGGTATTGCAAATCCATCAGCCTGACGCGCGGATCGTTCCAGTCGCATCCTTTACGCTCCACGTAGGAGTAGATCATCTGTCGTTTGGCGACCCAATCAAGATCGCGCACCAGTAGCATGGGATCTTGCTCGAGCTTATCCAACACTTCTTCCCAGCGCACCAAAATGTCTTTGGTGACCTGATTCAGCTCGTGACACGCATAGAAATCGAGTGCGGCTTTGAGATAACTTCGCTGTATCTCGATTGCAGTCGTCACTCTCCCATCTGCGAGTTTCAGGGTATTTTTCACCTCGAGATCGCGCGAGACCTCTTTAATCGCCCGGACAGGATCGTCCAGCTCAACCGTCGGAATCTCGGCACCCCCTTCCAGGAGATCGAGCACGAGGGAGGTGACCCCGAGCTTAAGATAGGTGGACAGCTCGGCCATGTTCGCATCCCCGACAATGACATGAAAACGGCGGTATTTCGACGACTCTGCGTGCGGCTCGTCACGAGTGTTGATGATCGGGCGCTTGACCATCGTATTGAGATCGACCAGGCATTCGAAAAAATCCGCGCGCTGCGAAAGTTGATAATTGGCCGGATGGCCCTGGTTTTCCGCACCGACCTTGCCGGAGCCGGCATAGATTTGTCGAGTCACGAAGAAGGGAATCAGCACACGGACGATGCGATCGAAGGGAACGGATCGCTCCAGGAGGTAATTCTCGTGATAGCCGTAACTATTGCCCTTGCCGTCGGTGTTGTTCTTGTACAGAACAAACTTTTCCCCGCCACGTGACTTGGCCATGGCACGCAAACACTCTGCGGCGATGCGCTCGCCGGCACGCTCGAAGGCGACGAGCTCTCGGGCGTTGGTGCACTCTGGTGTCGAGTATTCAGGATGGGCCCCGTCAACATACAGACGCCCCCCGTTGGCCAGCACTTTATTTAACAGACGATTATAGTCAGGCCCGGGCCGCTCACGTTCCCCTTCCGCCTCAAAGCCACGAATATCCAGCAGTGGATTCTCATGCTCATAGTCCCAGAGCGCCTGAGGCGAGGGCAACAGCGGATAATGACCGATCAGTTGAATGGAATTGGAAACCGGATCGATAGACTCAGCATCGCGTGTCGCGATGCCAAACTCTGTTTCGGTCCCCAGTACTCGTTGCGAAATCACTGATCCTCCCACTGCCGGACCGTATGGCTAGAAATAATGGCCGGTGGTAATAGTCTCAATTTGGCGAGATTCCGTCGACCCCGTCGTGATCGTTCGGACATGAATAATCTTCTCGCCTTTTTTGCCGGCAATTTTCGCCCAATCATCGGGATTCGTGGTATTCGGAAGATCTTCATGCTCCTTGAACTCATCCCGGACCGCTCGCATCAAGTCCTCACTACGAAGCCCCTTGCCTTCGTTGGCAATGGCGCGCTTGATCGCATACTTCTTCGCCCGAGAGACAATGCCCTCGATGAGAGCGCCGCTTGCAAAATCCTTAAAATACAGAATCTCCTTTTCGCCGTTGGCGTATGTCACCTCAAGGAATTTATTCTCCTCCGATGTGGCGTACATCCCTTCGACGGTCGACTGAATGAAGCGATCGACCATGGCGCGACGATCGCCGGCATGACGGGTCACCTCTTCATCCGCATAGGGCAATTCCGTGGCAAGATACTTTGAGAAAATTTCACGAGCGGCATTCATATCCGGGCGGGAAATTTTTATTTTGACATCCAAACGACCGGCACGGAGCACAGCTGGATCGATGAGATCCTGACGATTACTCGCTCCAATGACGATGACATTCCGCAAGCGCTCGACCCCATCGATTTCAGACAGAAACTGCGGCACAATCGTCGATTCGATATCGGATGAAATGCCTGTCCCGCGTGTGCGGAACAAGGCATCCATCTCGTCGAAAAAGACAATGACGGGATGCCCCTCGGCCGCTCGCTCCTTCGCCTTCTTAAACACTTCACGCACCTGCCGCTCCGATTCACCCACGTACTTATTCAAAAGCTCCGGCCCTTTGACGTGGAGAAAAAAGCTGCGCATCTCTTTGCCGGCCAAGTGACCGAGTTTCTTGGCAATGGAATTGGCTACGGCTTTTGCGATCAGCGTCTTTCCGCATCCGGGAGGGCCGTAGAGCAACACCCCTTTCGGCGGGCTCAACTTGTGCTCGGCGAAGAGATCGGGATACAGGAATGGAAGCTCTACCGCATCCCGTACTTGCTCGATTTCCTTGGCAAGGCCACCGATATGCTCGTAGTCAACATCGGGAACTTCTTCGAGGACTAATTCTTCCGCCTCGGATTTCGGAAGCTTCTCGACGACATAGCCGGAGCGCGCGTCATACAGCAAATGATCGCCCACGCTCAGCCGTTGGGACGCAAGCGGCTCGGCCAGTTCCGTCACCTTTTCTTCATCGAAATGCAGCGTGACCAGCGCCCGGTTGCCCTCTAACAAGTCTTTCAACCGCACCACCTCGCCCTGCCCATCGAATCCACGGCTTTCAATGACGTTGAAGGCTTCGTTGAGGATGACTTCCTGACCCTTCCGCAACTCCTGCGGCTTAATGGAGGGATGCAAACTGACCTTCATCTTTCGTCCGGATACGTAAATATTGGCGGTCGAATCGTCATTCATGCTGGAAAAAATCGCGTAGGTATTCGGCGGAGCAGTCAATTTTTCGACTTCTGCGCGCAAGGCCTGGATCTGAGCTTTTGCTTCCTGTAACGTTGCCGTCAGCTTTTCGTTTTGCTTGTGTGCCTGATCTAACTGAGACCGAGACTGATACAGCTGACGCAGTTCGTCCTGCATCGTTTCAATCTGAATCTGGAGTTTTTCAACTTCTCGTGAATGCTCGTCTTTTTTTTGCACGGCGTCTACATCTCCGTCTGACAAGCGTTGAGTGATTTTCTTAACGGATTCACGGAAGGAGCTGAGCCGGCCCTGACTCCGCTTGGAATCGGCCATTGAATCTTTCCCCTATCAATATCAATGAGAGCTGATAATGCGTTGCTCAACGTGAGCAAATCTTATCATCGATTCTCGAAAAGGGTCAACTGCACCGCGGCAGCCCGTCATCTGTATGCGGCACATGAACCACGTCGATTGTAGCATTAATCACTTGTCTGTAACGCGTTGAGGAGAAGACACGTGGCGGTTTCGACATCTGCCGCCTCGAGGATGGCCGAAATGATCGCCACGCCACATGCACCTGCTCGCCGCACCTCTTGCACGCGAGAGAGAGAGAGACCACCGATGGCAAAAACCGGGATGTGACTCTGCTGACTGGCTTCCTCAAGTGGGCGCAGCCCAATAGGATCCCCATATGCACGTTTCGACGGCGTGTCATAGACGGGACCCAGGACGGCGAAGTCCGCTCCATCAGCTTCAGCCTTCAGGACTTCGGCCCCATTATGGACCGACCTTCCGATCAGGCAATGAGGGCCGAGCACACGGCGTGCAGCACGGATAGGCATGCTGTCGGATCGAAGATGAACCCCATCCGCACCAAGGGCGAGCACCAGATCAACCCGATCGTTGATGAAGAGCAAACCATCATGTTTGCGCGTCAGTGCCAGTAGTTCACCCGCCAGTCCAGCGAGAGACCGGGTGTCGAGATCCTTTTCGCGCAGTTGCACGGCTTTCACACCGGCAGACAACGCCCGCTCAAGAAGTGGAAGAAGGGGTCGCCCTGCCGTCTGATGGCGATCGGTAATCAGGTAGAGAGAAAACTCAACGCGGGACATGAGAAGGAAAGAACTTTAAATTAAGGACAGGCGCAAGCTTTAGGCTGCTCAAAATGCCCCTCAGCAAGGCCGCAGGGAGCGACTCTCCCTCAACGTACCGTACGTTGAGGGAGAGTCCCGACTGAGAACGCAGCTGAAGGGCATTTCAGCAGCCTACAGCATGCCTTCGATTGTGCTACTCGCCGTCGCATACAACTTCCTCGGAATTCGGCCGGCTCTATATGCCAGTCGGCCAGCTTCAATGGCATGCTTCATGGCATCTGCCATCATGATCGGATCTTTGGCGCCCGCAATGGCCGTATTCATCAAGACCGCGTCGGCACCATACTCCATGGCCAACGCGGCATCGGACGCGGTCCCCACACCGGCATCGACAATAATAGGAACTTTCACGGTCTCCAGAATGATTTTGAGATTGTATGGATTGCGGATCCCGAGCCCCGATCCTATCGGCGCAGCCAGGGGCATAACAGCCGGACAGCCGATATCGACCAATTTTTTGGCCACAATGGGATCATCGTTGGTGTAGGGAAGCACGATAAAGCCCTCTTTGACGAGAATCTTGGCCGCTTCAATCAAGCCCGCCGTATCCGGAAAGAGCGTTCTCTCATCCCCGATGACTTCCAGCTTCACAAGATCCGACACGCCGGCGGCTCGCGCCAATCGCGCATAGCGCACGGCATCTTCAACAGTGTAGCACCCGGCCGTATTCGGCAAAATGATGTATTTCTTCGGATCTAAGTAATCTAACAGATTCTCCTTGGAACGATCGGTAATATTCACGCGGCGGACGGCCACCGTCACCACATCGGCGCCTGAGGCATCAATGGCCTTCTTCGTCTCGATAAAGTCTTTGTACTTCCCAGTCCCGACCCACAATCGAGACTTAAATTCACGCCCGGCAATCACCAACCGATCATTGTGCTCATTCATAATTACACCGTTTAGATGATCCTTCCATACCCTCACTCCACCAATACAGGGGAGAGTTGGGATTGGCCTCCCCTGTGCGGTCTATGTTCACCCGCCCACCCCAGGCGCGCCCCTTCCCGGGCGAGCACCTTCGGAGTGTGCGCGGGGCGCGAGCAACGAAGGTCATCCTCGTCCACCCACTCCCCACTTCCTCCGCCGATAAAGCTGATAATCTCCACCCGGTCGCCTTCCTGAAACATCTGTCGATCAAAACTCTGCCGATCCACGATCTGAAGATTCACTTCAACGGCGACACGGTCAGGGCGAATCTCCAATTGATTCAACAGGGCGGTGACTGTAGACCCTGAAGAGACTGTTCGAGATTCACCGTTGACGTGAATTTGGATCGATGTACCGGGACTCACGCTTGCCAATTCTTCACCCGATTGACGACTAAACGAACGTTTTTTCGTCCTTAGCCAGCGGCGTGCGGCCATCGTATGAGACGGTTCACGCCCTTGTCAACCAGCCTGCCCATGAGTAATGGGCTGGACCCGATAGGCTGTCTTCTGTAGCATAACGAGGAGGAGGAGAGAGAATGACCGACACGAACCGAACATTGGCCACCCTGTTTCAATCGATGGCGGACCAATTGGAAACGAGAAGAGAGAACCCACACCGCATTCGAGCCTACCGCCGCGCCGCTGATTCGATCCTCCGGCTCAATGACGATATTGCCGTCATCACGCAACGCGGGGAATTGAAGGACATTTCGGGGATCGGGAAAGATCTTGCGGCAAAAGTCGAAGAGTTTCTCAAGACGGGCTCTATGCAAGCCTACGAGCAGCTCAAGAGACCGCTTCCTCCTGACATTGCAGCATGGACCACGTTGCCGGGATTGACGGACGCCGCAGTCCAACATCTTTACTTCCGTCTCGGGCTCTCGACGCTCGAAGATCTGGACACCCTGGTGCGGTCGCATTTACTGCGAACGCTCCCGGGAGTCGTCGTGACGGAAGAGGAGTTGCTCTCAGCCATTCAGGCGCGACTCCACGCTCAACCCGATCCTTCCTAAGGGCGAGCACGCCCAACAATCAGCTCGGCCTCAGGTCCTTGAAGATTTTCCATGTCTTCAGCAACTCAACCGCCTTTTGAAGTTGCGGATCTTCTTCGATCGCGCCTTCGCCCAACGGCTCGTTCAGCGCCCCATTGCCCTTTGGCGCCTGCTCATCCGGTTTCGCCGCCGGAGGCGTCTCTTTCGGCTTCACCGTTTTCGCCTCGGCGTCCTTTTCTTTCTCTTTGTCCTTGTCTTTGTCTTTCTCCGCCGTCTTGGCAGCGACCTGCTGAGCTTTGACGACGATGTCGGGCGTGATGCCTGTCGATTGAATGGATCGTCCCTTTGGCGTGTAGTACTTCGCCGTCGTCAACCGCAGCCCGGACCCGTCCCCTAATGGGAGAATCGTCTGGACAGACCCCTTCCCAAAACTTGTGGTCCCGACGATGACCGCCCGACCCCAGTCCTGCATGGCCCCGGCGACGATTTCAGAGGCGCTTGCCGACCCTTCGTTCACTAAAATGATCATGGGATGATCGTCGAGCTGATCTTTGGCGCGGGAAAAATATTCATCCTTTTTCCCATCCCGGCCCTTGATCGAGACGATGAGCTTCCCCGGCGCGACAAACTGCTCCGACACCTCCACCGCAGCGGTCAGCAAGCCGCCCGGATTATTGCGGAGGTCGAGCACCATCCCCGTTAATTTCTGTTCTTTAAACTGTTTTAAGGCCTTGTTGAGGTCCTTCCCACTCTGTTCCTGAAATTGGGTCAACCGAACATAGGCGATGGTAGTCTCGATCACCCGGGAACGAACGCTTTCGATACGAATGGTATCCCGAATCAGCGTGAATTGCAGGGGATCCGGAGCGCCCTCTCGCTGGACCGTAAGATTGACCTTCGACCCCTTAGGGCCGCGCATTTTCTGAACAGCCTCCATGAGCGTGAGATCCTTCGTCGTCTCATCGTTGACCTTGATAATAAAATCGCCGGACTTGATCCCCGCTTTTTGCGCCGGCGTGCCCTCGATAGGCGCAATGACGGCCAAGCGATTGTCTTTAATACCGATCTGAATCCCCACGCCGCCGAACTCTCCCTTGGTCTCGACTTGAATCTCCTTGTACATCTCCGGCGTCATGTAGGCCGAATGTGGATCGAGCGTGGAAAGCATGCCACGGATCGCGCCCTGCACTAACTCTTTTACTTTGGCGTCCTCGACGTAATGTTTTTGAATTTGGGTGAGGACTTCAGAAAACGTCTTGAGTTCCTCATACGTCTCGGTGGCGTGGACCGTTCGCTCCCATCCTTTGCCGATAAGCACGCCCATGACCACCGCCATCACGATGATGACGGACCCGATGTACCAGGATTTGCGCGGCCGTTCGTATTCCATGACAGTCTCGTCCTTTCTCAGTAATGACTACTTGCTCAGCTCAAATTATCCAGAATGTTCAAAAAGACCCTCCAGCAAGGCCGCAGGGAGTGAAGAGCCGAGATGTACTGTAGCAAGTACGTCGCAGGCTCTGAACGAGCGAGAACGAAGCTGGAGGTCTTTTTCAACATTCTGTCACCGGCGTTTTGCCAGCCACGTGAGCGGATCCACCGGTTGAGCCCCTTGGCGCAGTTCAAAGTATAGCGTGCTGTCGCCCGTAAGCCCCGTATCGCCGGTTTCGCCGATCACATAACCGATCGCAACCTGGTCACCCACCTTGACCAACAGTTTGGAGGCATGCGCATACAAGGAGAAAAATCCGTTGGCATGATCCAGTATGACGACCTGCCCATATCCTTTCAACCAGTCCGCGAATACGACAACACCGGACATCACCGATCGAATCGAACTCCCTTCGTCGGTTCGAATTTCGATTCCCTTTCGCTGAACATACGTGTTGAACGTAGGATGTTTCTGCCGCCCGAAAAAGGAAACGATTTCTCCCTCAGCGGGCCAGTGCAATCCACCTTTGAGCGGGTGAGCCCCTTTCAAATCTTTCGGGAGTTGGAATGCGGCTGTTTTGCGCCGCGCCTCCAATTCTTTTAAGAGTCCATCCACGCGAGAAGCGGACCGCTCCAGTTCCGCTAACGCATGCTCATACGCTTCCTTTTGCTGCGTGATATTGGCAAGAATCACATTCTTCTTTCGCTTGAGGCCCTGGATTTCGCCCACTTTCTTTTCCGTGTGATACTTGATGACGAGCATTTCGTCCCGCACCACGGCCCGTTGACGCTCCATGTGCTCCAGTCGGTCGAGATCCTCGCGATAGCCTTGCATCAAATCATACTCTCGCTGGGAAACCGCAGACAAATATTGGATGCGCTGCTGAAAGGCCTCATAGTTGTCCGCCGCCAGCAGGGCCCCGAGATGTCCGAAGCGCCCTTCGATGTATTGAACCCGGAGGCGAGCCAAAATCGAGTGACGTCGATTGCCGATGGTCCTGCGCACGTCGGCCAGCCGATCATTGATACGCTCGATCTCGTGGTCTTTTTCTTTCAGTTTCCGGTTGATGACCGTCCGTTCCTGCCGTTTCGTGAGCAGCGTGTCGTCCAAATCCTGAATCGCCTGCAGGACGGACTCTTTCTTTTTTTCTGTTTCCTGAGCGTGCTTCTTTTTATTCTCAATTTCTTGTTGAAGTTTCTCCAAGGTCCGTCGTTCCCGCTCGATTTTTTCAGCCAGGGGATCCGTCCGGTCTTTCCCGGCAGAGACGGGGACGGTGATCATGAGCCCGCACACGATCATGACACCCATCGCCCGACAGACAGTCGTCCTCATGCCCGCACCCTTTCAAACGCGAGCAGCGACACGAAACTGCCGAGCGAGCCCAGCAGAAAACCTGTCAGCACAATGAGCAAAGACACCTGCCCGGAAAAAAACGTGAAGGCCACGCCACCCCCAAGAAGATGACTTTGTGTTCCCAATCGAAGCTTCAGAAACTCAAACCCTAACTTCAGGAGCGATAATGAGAGCGCTCCTCCCAGGGCACCCAGAATTGCCCCCTCGATCAGGTAGGGAATGCGAATAAACGTGCCGGTCGCCCCGATGAGGCGCATGATCTCGATCTCCTGCCGCCGTGCATACAGCGTCAGTCGGGTTGTACTGCCGATGATGGTCACCGAAGCCGCCGCCAGAATCGTCCCCACCGCGATCGCCACCCATTCAATATACCGGACGATCCCGCCCACACTCTCGATCCACTCTCGATTGTACTGCACTTGCGCAACGCCCGGCATCGCCTTCAGGCGTTCAGACCAGCGCCTCACCGCTTCGGAGGATCGAGACGGATGGGCCATCGTCACCAGCAACGACGCCGGAAGAGGGTTTTCGCCCAGCCCCTGCAGCAAATAACTTTCGGATGGGAATTGCTCTCGAAATTCCGCTAAGGCCTGTTCTTTCGAGACGTAGACAAGTCCCGCCACTTCCCGGTCGCCTTTGATGCGGGTCATGAGATCGGCCAACGCCTGAGCAGACACTCCATCAGTCACATAGACGACTACTTTGATATCATCCTGCAATGACGTGGTCAGTCCCCGCAGGTTGAGATAAAGAAGGAGAAACACGCCAAAACACGCCATGGTGAAGGCCGTGGTGGCCACGGCGACAATGGTCGTCGTCTGATTGAGACGAATATTGGCCAGGGCCTCTTTCACAAGATAACTGGTCCGTTTCATCGACCGGCACCTTCATCGGAGATCACCTTACCCTGGCTCAACGTCACGACCCGGCGCTTGACCTGATCGACCACCTGCCGGTTATGGGTGGCAATGACGACGGTGGTCCCGCGAGCGTTGATCAGTTTAAAGAGGTCGATGATTTCTCCGGCGAGTTGAGGATCCATATTCCCCGTCGGTTCATCTGCCAACAAGACCATCGGTCCGTTCACAATGGCTCGGGCAATGCAAACCCGTTGCTGTTCACCGGCCGACAGCATGGCCGGCCGACTTTCTTTTCGATGCTCCACCCCGACCGATTTTAACGCCTCCAACGCTTTTCGTCGGATCTCGTGGTGCGAGGCACCTTGTACTAAGAGCGGCATGGCCACGTTGTCGAACACATTTTTTTTGGGCAGCAACCGGAAGTCCTGAAATACGAACCCCATGGTGCGTCTCAAGTAGGGCACTTCCGAGGATGTCAGGCGTGCGACATTCCGGGTCTGAACAAGAATCTGACCTTCGTCTGGACGCTCCGTGCCGAACAATAACTTCAGCAGCGTGGTCTTGCCGGCTCCGCTTGCCCCCATTAACAAGACAAAGTCGCCTTTCTCGATGTGAAGATTGATGTCTGAGAGTGCCAGCCGCCCGCCATAATGCTTTGAGACGTGGTACAGCTGGATCATCAGACCTCACACTCCACATCCTCACCCGGAAGACAGCGGGCGTTGAGCGTGGGGCTCGCTGCGCGCATCCATCGGGCACCGGCTTTCTCTACCACTGCAGTTGTCCTCCCGGCACATCGAACGCATTCTCGATATGCTGGATGGCTCCCGGGTCAGCCGATTGACCGGCACACAGCAGGACGTCGAATGGGCACGCTTGATTCTGCATGCGATGTTGCGCCAGGTACTGCGCGGCCAGCCGAATGATGCGAGCCTGTTTCCGGATATCGACGGCATAGGGTACCCCGCCATAGGCATCCGTCCGCCGGGCTTTCACTTCGACAAAGACCAGCACACCGTCCCGCTCGACGACCAAATCGAGTTCACCATACACGGAACGAACATTGCGGTCTCGGATGCGGTAACCTTGCCCGCGTAGATACTGTTCGGCTGCTGATTCGGCTTGCCGTCCAAATAGCTTGTGGTCGAGGCTCACGCGAACATCTCCCACTCATCCTCCTCAGCCTCTGCGACAGGCCGGAACGTCTGACGATGGGCAGAACAGGGACCATACCGCGCGAGCAAGCGAAGATGCTCGGGCGTGCCGTATCCTTTATGTGAACCAAAATTATACTGGGGGAAACGCTGATGATACTCGCGCATTAGACGGTCTCGAGTGACTTTGGCGAGGATCGAGGCCGCCGCGATGGAGACGGAAAACCCGTCTCCCTTGATAATCGGTCGTTGTGGCACACCAACAGATGGCAGGGAGACCGCATCCACGAGCAAAAAATCGGGTGGGATAGTCAAGGCCCCCACGGCTCGACACATGGCCTGCCTAGTGGCTTGGAGAATGTTCAGGGTTTCGATTTCCCGCTCGGTGGCCAGACCAACCCCCGTGGCGACGGCCTGTTGGACAATCGCATGATACAGGCGTTCCCGAACCACTTCGGGCACTTGTTTCGAGTCGTTGAGACCCGGCAAGACAAAGCGGCGTGGCAAAATCACGATGGCTGCCACAACAGGGCCCGCCAGCGGGCCTCGGCCGGCCTCGTCCAGCCCTCCAATAAGCTGATAGCCACACCTCCGGGCTTCTATTTCAAAGAAGTCGGTAGGCTCCACAGTGTTTCAGACAACGCTGAGGTGGAGAAATAGGTCACGGCTGACGCGCGCGATGAAAGAGGGTCTCACCCTGTTCCCTAAGCCCGATCCTATGAAGTCGCCGCTGGAACCGGCTCGGCGGCCACAGTCTCCGCTGATTTGGCGCGCTTACGACCGGCCGCCAGCTTGGCATCCGGCGAGTACTCGCGTTCGCTGACCTTGGCGTTCTTTCCCTTCTTGGTGCGAAGATAGTACAGCTTCGCGCGGCGGACCTTGCCTTGGCGCACCACATCGACACGGGCAATCGTCGGTGAGTGAACCGGGAAAATCCGCTCGACTCCGACGCCATAGGAGACCTTACGCACGTTGAAAGTTTCGCTGTTGCTGCCGCCCTTGCGGGCGATGACGAGACCTTCATATACCTGAATCCGCTCTTTTTCACCCTCGACCACTTTGACGTGGACACGGACCGTATCACCGATTTCGAACACCGGCATGGTCTTCTTAGTCAATGATCGTTGGATTCGCTCTAATTGGTTCATGAATCATTCCTCCTCTACGCACAACACAGACGGTCTATTCGTTTTTTCGTGCACAATCTCCTCCAACAATCGACGGTCCTCTTCGCTCAGCAATCGATCCTGCAATAACTCAGGGCGCTTCACAGAGGTACTACGGAGCGCTTCTTTTCGCCGCCATCGCCTGATGGCCTCATGGTTTCCCGACAGAAGCACATCGGGCACCACCATCCCCCGCACCTCCGGAGGACGCGTATAATGCGGACAATCCAACGTGGCATCCACAAATGAATCCTGCTGGGCGGAGTCCGGGTCACCGAGAACACCGGGAATCAGCCGCACGGCGGCGTCCAGCATGACAAGAGCCGGCAACTCCCCATTGGTGAGCACATAATCACCGATGGACACTTCTTCCGCGTTCAGGCCGAGCGGCACGCGCTCATCGAATCCTTCATAATGCCCGCAAATAAAGACGAGCCGACGCGGATCACGCTGTAACTCCTCGGCCAGCTGATGCGTGAACGGCCGTCCTTGCGGGGATGGAATGAGAATCCGCAGGGACGCATGCCCACCCTCGCCGGATTCCCCGCGAAGGGCATCGATAGCGCATAACACCGGCTCTGCCTTGATCACCATTCCGGCACCTCCGCCATACGGCGTGTCGTCCACGACGCGATGACGGTCTCGGGTATAATCCCGAAGATCATACACGATCACTTCGAGAAGGCCTTTTTCCCGGGCACGCTTGAGCATACTCTGGCCTAGAACCGGCAAGACCATGTCCGGGAAGAGTGTAATGATGTCACACCGCATGATCATCCCCCACGATGTCCTCGCGCCGAACCGTCATGCTCCGTTGGACCACGTCCATCGATGCGATCACCGCTTGTCTCCCGGGGACTAACCATTCACGGCCCGACCCACGCACGACAAACACAGGATGGCTGCCCGTTTCCATAATTTCTTCAAGGATGCCTAACAGTTGCCCGTGCTCGTCCTTCACGGCCATTCCGATCAATTGAAACTCGTAATACTGTCCGTCGGGCAGCCCCGGCACTTGATCCTCTGGAATCTTGAGAAGGCTGCCCCGAAACAAGGCCGCTTCTTCCGGTGAGGCCAACGCCTCCAGCCCGATCACATAGGAGTCCAGGTCCTTGCGCACGCGACTGACCACGGTCTCAATCGTCTTACCGGACGGCATTTCGATTGTGACCTCCCGCAACCCTTCAAACCGTCCCGGGACATCACTGAGCGACTTCACGCGAACATCACCCTTCACTCCGAAGGACTTGACGATCTGTCCGATAGCCACCAGCTCAGACATCTGACTCACCCAGCCCGACCCACCGTCACGAGTTGATGATCACGCACTTACTTTTTAGTTTCGACTTTTTCCTTCGTCAGCAGCCCCGCGCGACGGAGCACGGTGCGTACCGTCACGGAAGGCTGCGCGCCCTGGCTGAGCCAGTATTGAATGCGATCCTGCTTCAGCTCCGCGAGCGGAGGATTCTTGAGCGCATCATAGGTGCCGAGAACCTCAAGATACCGGCCGTCGCGCGGCTTTCTGGAATCCGCCGCGACTACGCGGTAAAAAGGCCTCTTGTGTCGTCCTGCTCGTGTTAACCGCAAATGAACTGCCACATCGTATCTCCTTCTTCCCGGTCTGTGAAAATGCCCTGCCCTTAGCGCGATTGAAGAAGCTGGGCAAGTTGTCGTCTGCCGCCGCCGCCGGCGAGTGCCTTCATCATCTTGCGGGCGGTCAGAAATTGTTTGATCAGCCGATTGACCTCCGGCACGCTGGTTCCACTGCCGCGCGCGATTCGCTTCTTCCGGCTGCCGTTAATGACGGTGTGATCCCGACGTTCGCGGAGAGTCATGGAGTCAATGATGGCCGCCACACGACCGATCTCCTTCTCGGGTACACCCCCTCCCGCCATTTCTTTCAAGCGTTGCCCGCCCGGCAGCATGCCGATAATCTGATCCAGCGAGCCTAAACGATTCACTTGCTTAATTTGATCACGAAAATCTTCCAGCGTCAGCGTCTTCGAGATGAGCTTTTTCTTGACCTCTTCAGCTTGTTCAGTCGAGTACGCCTGCTGCGCTTTCTCAATCAGCGAGAGCACATCGCCCATGCCGAGAATGCGGGAAGCCATTCGGTCGGGATGGAACACTTCCAGCGCATCGAGCTTCTCACCGACCCCTAAAAACTTGATCGGCTTTCCGGTCGCCGCACGAATCGACAGCACGGCACCGCCACGGGCATCGCCTTCCACCTTTGACAGCACGACCCCGGTCAATCCCAGACGCTGATTGAATCGGTCCGCCATGGCGACCGCATCCTGGCCGGTCATGGCATCGGCCACCAGCAGAACTTCATGCGGCGCCACCGACTGTTTGACCTCGACCAACTCTTCCATCAGCTCGTCGTCGATGTGCAAGCGCCCGCCGGTATCGAGGATTACGACGTCATGACCCTGCTCTTGGCCTCGAGTCACGCCGGTGACGCAGGTCCGGACCACGTCGGCCTTCGAGGTGCCCGGCCGGTCCGCCCGGTGAACCGGCACATCCAACTCGGCCCCGAGACTGATCAACTGTTCCGTCGCGGCGGGGCGTCGAGGATCTGCCGCGACTAACAGGACTCGCTTCCCTTGGCTCTTAAACAGCCGCGCCAACTTGCCGGAGGTGGTGGTTTTTCCGGAACCTTGCAAGCCCACCATCATGATCACCGTCGGTGGGGCAGAGGCCAGGCTCAAACCTGCCTGCCCTTGGCCCATCAACTGACACAGCTCCTCCCACACCACTTTCACGACCTGGTGACCTGGCGTGAGGCTGTGTAAAACTTCCTGGCCGACGGCCCGCTGCCGCACGCGATCCAGAAAATCCTTCACGATTTTGAAGTTCACGTCCGCTTCCAACAAGGCAAGACGAACTTCCTTTAGCGCCTCGGCGATGTTGTCTTCACTCAACACCCCGTGGCCGCGAAGCTTCTTTAAAATTTTCTCAAACTTTTCGCTCAATGCATCCAGCAAGGAATCTCCTAGGTGCTAGAAAAAGCTGAAAAAATAGCAGCGTGGAAGTGTAAACAACGCATCCTTGGAAGTCAAGCGAACAGACACGATTACCCTGCGTCATAGTAGCGATGCCTCTGGATCTCATCCGAGTTGATCCAGCGCGATAGTGCGACGCTCGTTGTGGTCATTTTCTTGACTTCCTATGTGGCTTTCGCTAAGGTTCGCCGCAACTTACACGCCGGCCTGCCCGTTGGCAGGGAGAGGTACTCGTGCGCAAATCCCCATGGTTACTGCTGCTTTTTATCCTGCTCGGAGGATTGCTGGGTGGAATACTTGGTGAGATCCTACGAGTGATGGCCCCCAAAGGCACAATTCAGAATATCTTCACAACAGCACTCACACCCGGAATTAACCCACCGGTGACGCTGGACTTGGTCTTGCTCAAATTAACATTCGGCATCGCGCTGAAGATGAACTTGCTGAGCTTCCTTGGCATGTTCCTTGGCATCTATCTTTATAAACAAGCGTAGTGCAGGATGTTGAAAAAGGCAGTATTGCATCCACTCTGCCCCAGGCGTGCCGAGACACGCCAATTCCCAGGCTTCGTTCTCGCTCACTCAAATCCTGCGACTCGCGTTGCTGCGGCCTCGCAGGCGACCTTTTTGAACATCGTCAAAGCCTACTCTTTAAAGTATCGATCACGCGCTGACTTCCAGTTCTTTGAGCTTCAGCGCCTTGATCCGATCGCGTAACTGCGCGGCCTTTTCAAACTCCAATAACTTGGCTGCCGCTTTCATCTCTTCTTCCAGTTGCCGAATGGTCGCCTCAAGCGCCTGCGGTCGTTCATAGGCGGCCTGAGCCTCGGCCGCTACAGGAATGGTGAGGTAATCGGCTTCAGCCATTCGATACTCCAATGTGCCGATGCTCTTCTGAATGCTCTCAGGTGTGATGTCATGCTCGGCATTGTATTCAGCTTGAATCTTACGGCGCCGCGCCGTCTCCTCGATCGCCATGCGCATGGAATCCGTGACGGCATCGCCGTAAAAAATGACTCGTCCGTCGACATGGCGCGCAGCACGTCCAGACGTCTGAATCAACGAACGATGGGAACGCAGATAGCCTTCCTTGTCGGCATCGAGAATCGCCACCAGACACACCTCGGGAATATCCAACCCTTCGCGGAGCAGATTGATTCCGACGAGGACATCGAACACACCGAGCCGAAGATCTCTGATGATTTCTGCCCGTTCCAAGGTTTTGATATCCGAATGGAGATATCGCACTTTAATGCCGAGATCGTGATAATACTCGGTCAGGTCTTCAGCCATACGTTTGGTCAGGGTCGTGACCAGGACGCGACCGCCGCGCTGGACGGTCGCTCGCACCTCGCCTAGTAAATGGTCGACCTGACCTCGTGCCGGCCGCACTTCAATCTGAGGATCCATAAGGCCGGTCGGCCGAATGATCTGTTCCACGATGTGCGTGGCGCCATGGTTTAACTCATACGGTCCCGGCGTCGCCGACACATACACGACCTGATGCATGAACTGTTTGAACTCCTCGGATTTCAATGGCCGGTTGTCAAAGGCCGATGGCAACCGAAACCCATAATCGACCAAGGACCGTTTGCGCGAATGATCTCCTTCATACATGCCCTGCACTTGTGGAAGGCTCGCGTGGGATTCATCGATGACGAGCAGAAAGTCCTTGGTGAAATAGTCCATCAGCGTCGGCGGCGGCTCTCCTTCATGACGCCCGCTCAGATGCCGTGAATAATTTTCGATACCATGACAGTAGCCCATTGCCCGGATCATCTCCAGATCGAACCGGGTTCGCTGTTCGATCCGTTGCGCTTCCAATAATTGGCCATGCTGCTTGAAATGGGCGATCCGCGCGTCTAGTTCCTCCTCGATGCCGTTCAGCGCACGCTCATAGCGATCCGGTGCAATCAAATAGTGTGTGTTCGGATAGATGGGCACTTTAGGCAAGCGTGCCAGGGATTTGCCGGTCAACGGATCGATCTCATGAATCGCATCCACCGTATCACCGAATAATTCAATCCGAACGGACATGGCATCCGACGAAGCCGGAAAGATCTCGATCACATCCCCGCGCGCGCGGAAGGTACCGCGGTGAAAATCGGTATCGTTCCGCGAGTACTGAATTTCAACCAACTTCGATAAGATAAGCTCGCGCCGGATCTCCATCCCTTCTTCCAGATACAGCAACATGCCGTGATAGACCTCAGGTGAGCCCAAGCCGTAAATGCAGGAGACTGATGAGACAATCACCACATCGTTACGCTCGAGCAGCGACCGTGTCGCAGAGTGACGCATCTGGTCGATGGCATCGTTGATCGACGAATCTTTGGCGATGTACGTATCGCTTTGGGGGATATAGGCTTCCGGCTGGTAGTAATCGTAATAGCTGACGAAGTATTCCACCGCGTTATGCGGAAAGAATGCTTTGAACTCCTGATACAGTTGGGCTGCCAACGTCTTATTGTGGACCAGCACCAATGTGGGCTTCTGGACGCGCTCGATCAAATTCGCCATCGTAAAGGTCTTGCCAGACCCCGTGACGCCAAGCAAGACTTGATGCTGCAGCCCGGCGTGAACGCCGGCCGTCAGCTTCTCAATCGCCTGGGCCTGATCGCCTTTTGGCGTGAAGGGCGCTTCGAGTTTAAATGGCGGCATACAAATCTCCGGCGGTCATTTTATCATGCGGTTTCTAGAAATGCCGACGTCCCGATAATGAAACCGTCCAATTCCACCAATATTCAAGGCATATGAACGAATACTAGAAAGTTTTCTTCCAGAGCATCTTTGCGATAAGCACGATTATGCCGACAGGTAACCAATCCATACAAACTCGCTGATCAGCACATCGAAACCATAGCGGCTGAAGAACGGGACGATACCGATGGGACTTACTAACACCGGCCTCCACGGAAAGAAATAACGGCTGTTATCGAACGGGGCAAAAAATGCGACGCCGAGGCCACCGTCGGTCATGGCGTCGAGCATGCCGTGCGAGGCGGTGACAAGAATAAAATGCGCGATGAGCAACCACCACATTCGCGACTGTGCCTGCACTCTCTAAACCAGAGCCCCACCACGACGAAAGCTAACACGAACGCGAAGCTCAAGGAGTGCGTCAGCCCGCGGGTGCCCCAACAGATCGCCGTAGTCGATTCCGAATACAAAGCTCAGGACATCGGCATCCGGCAGAACCGAGCAGACAATGGAAAGCCACCAAAACCGGCGCGGCATCGATCGGGCTGGCGACAGCGTTTCCATCGCGAGCGCGACAGCGGCGTGTGAAAACACCGACGCCATATACAGCGCTGTTAGGCTGCTGAAGGATACCTTCGATGAACAACATACATGCACAGGATGTTCAAAAAGGCATCCATTACACCCGCCCGCCCCAGGCGCGCCAAGACGCGCCCCTTCCCGGGCAAGGCCGCAGCGAACGAAAAGGTGAGGCGTACTTTTGGTACGTTGAACCTTTGAGTGAAGCGAGAACGACGCTGGAGGCCTTTTTCAACATCCTGTCAGTAGGCGGCAGGACCTGAGATGGGTTTCTGCGAATACAGCGGGGCGGCGGTAAGATTATCGAACTCCGCCGTGGCGGAGCCCCGAGTGACGAGCCCGATCTGGCCGGTCCCAAATGTCTTGTCTTCCACTGAAAATACTTGTAGCCCGTCAAAGAATACCTCGATATACTCCTTGCTAATGATGGTGTTCCTGCGGATACGCAGAAGGTGCCAGGCGACTTTTTTCGGTGGGATCTCGGCGTGCGCCAATGTCGTCGCCTTCCCGTCCTGCACGCGAGTCACCTGCATATCCTTTCCTGACGGGTCGACCGTCACCGCATAATAATTTTGGTGGTCGCGAGCCCCAAAGACCACGCCCGCCGAGCCATTGGATCTGCCCGACGTATCGGCCAACCGTATCCGGACAATGAGATCGAGGTATTCGTACTTTAAGGCATCGACAAGCAAGACCTGGAAGCAATCTTCCGCACTGCAAGGAGCCGACGGCTTGAGAAGATTAGGAGGTGTCTGCGCGCTGGGATCCTGTGCGACCACCCACATGGGCGCGCCCGCGCTCCCGACCCTGGAGGAGGAAAAGCCGGCCGGCGTCTGTTCTGCTCTCTCCTTGTCGAAGTTCCACGTCTTGAAGAGGTCGAATGGCACTCGAGATTCAGAGGGCGGCTGCGCCGCAGCCATGGGTTCACCTGCTAGTGCGATTCGCGCATAGCCCAGCACCCCTGAGACAGCCATCGTGATCACGACACACACGACACCGCACCGAAAAACCGTGGCGCGTACTGGCTTCATCAACAGCTCCGCTTCAACCACCCAACTATGTTGCGAGATGTTTGCGAACAGATCGACCATCATACCTTTCAACTGATCGCCTCGGTCCCATACACCGCACCACGAGATGACCTGGCCGGCTATTTCGATGACGGCTTCTTGATCTGCACGATGTCCTGGACCCGACGATCACGCGCGGCACGTATTTGTTTCAGCCGCTCGCCACGGTTAAAGGTCCACCAACGGAGACGATCGAGGAACGATACCTTCGGCGGGGGAACATTGCCTGTAGGAGCATGCTGAAACTCGTACCCGTGCGCCTGCTCGCGGGCTTTGAGAAATGCACGATATTTGTTTAGATACAGATTGTCGTCGCTCATCCTCACCTGTTGCAACTCAGGCGCGTTGCCGGGCAAATAGTACCTGGATCGCGACACGGGGTGCAACTGTGACCCGGAACCTCTACAACGTGCTCCATAAGTTATTAAACTGTGAACAGTCGTTCGGCTGGATGCTGTGCTCCTAATCCGCTTATGTTCGACTGACATGACGAGCCTGAATCGCGCGGCGAACGGAGGCGATGAATGATTCCCGATCAATGGGCTTATGAATAAAATCAAAGGCGCCACCTTGGAGTCCGCGATTGACTAATTCTTCTTCTCCATGCCCGGTCATGAGAATGATCGGGATATGGGGCCACCCCGATTGAATCTTCCCTAATAACGCCAGGCCGTCCAAATTGGGCATCTTAATATCACTGATGACCGCGTCATAGTCGGCGATTTGCAGGCGCTCGAGCGCCTGCAGTCCTGAAAGACAGGTATCGATCATCAAGTCGGGTATGCGCTGCCGTAACGTTTCCGAGAGCACCTGCAGTAACACCGGATCGTCGTCGACCAGCAGGATGCGAGGCAGGGTCATGCTCCACTCCGCGAATGTAGAATGTTGAGGGGCGGCGTTCATCTGTAGGCCGCTATCCTAAAGCGATCCGTCAGAGCGGTCAACCATGATCATCGCGCTATAGTTTTATCCCTGTACCGTATGCTCTGACAGAGCGTGAGGCCATCTTTTCGTTCGGGGAGTGGAAAAACGCCTACGCCCCGATCCTGATTGACGGGTCTCCTAGGCAAGCGTAAGGTAAAAAATTATGTCGAGCGGTCGCCTTCTTATTATTGATGATGATCCTGCCGTATTGAGCGCACTCCCCGAAACCCTTCGATTGTGGATGCCCGGATCTGTCGTCGATCTCTGTGGGACTGCCCGGCTCGCGTTGGATCGCATTGAAGCTATAGACTACGATGCGATCATTAGCGATATTCGTCTGCCTGATACGGACGGATTGACCCTCTTGGAGAGAATCAAAACGTGCCGGCCAAACACCCCGGTCCTCTTGATCACGGGGTATGGCGATCAAACCTTGGCGACACAGGCTCTGCGGGGCGGTGCCTTCGACTATATTCTTAAACCCATCGATCGCGATTACTTTCTAAGCTCGCTGGGTCGAGCGCTGCATTTGCGACACCTCAGCCGGCAAGCCGAAGAACGCCTGCGCGCAGAGGCGGCCCTCCGTGAGAACCAACAATCGCTGCATACCCTCATTGAGACCGTACCGTGTCTGCTGGTGATCACCGATCGTGAAGGACGAGTCCTGCTGTTCAACCGTCGCGCCGAAGAACTGACGGGCTATACACGAGAGGAAACGCTTGGCAAGCCGATCTTCGATCTCCTCATTCCGAAGACCTTGATTGAGGAAGCGAAGCAGCGGTTCAGCCATCCGGACTCCAGCATTCCATATCACAGCCCGTGGATGACTAAAGCCGGAGAAGAGCGTCGCATTGAATGGCGACGTACGCACGTCACGTGGCCGAACCATGCTGATCCGTGCATTCTTGAGGTCGGCATCGATGTCACGGAACGGCGGCAAGCAGAAGAAAAGATCGCCGGCCTTCATAGCGAATTGGATGACCAGGTACGGGCCTACGGCACAGTGGTGCAGGACCTGGAAGCCTCGAAATCACAATTACAGGAGAAAATCGTCGACCTGGAAATGTTTCAGGATGTCGTGGTCGGACGCGAGTTGAAAATGATCTCGCTCGAAAAGCAAGTGGCCACGCTCACACGTGAATTAGAAGCGATGAAAGCAGGGCGGCCCCACGCTTGAAGCCCTGGCTCGGTTGCTGCGGCGTCGTACTGATCTTCTCGCTCACGCTCCCGGCTCAATCCGGCGAAGAATCCTCCGGTCTCGCGTCCGCACTTCAGCATATCTCGACAGCACACCTGCTCGCAGACGTGTCGCGCTTGAGCGGATCTGCTTTTCGAGGCCGGTTGACCGGGACTGCGGAGGACCTGCAATCCGCACATTTCGTCGCGACGCGATTGTCCACACTCGGCTTGCAACCACCGCCTTCGCCTTCCGAGCCAGCCTGGATGATGACCACCGGCGTGCAAGCAACCCGCATCGCCGACAATCCCCCGCCGGAATTTCAAATGCAGTCCCCGAACTCTTCTCAGGCAATTCAAATCGGTCCCGACTATCTCCCGATTCTCGATTCACCTTCCATCAATGTGACCGCCTCATTGGTCTTTGTGGGATATGGAATTTCCGACACCAAGCATGGGTTCAATGAGTATGCTGGAATCGACGTCCATAATCGGATCGTCGTCTTTCTCCGGGGAAAACCTGAGTCCTATGCGCACCCCATCACCCATGCCGACAAGGTTCGCGTTGCACGTCAGCATGGCGCCGCGGCGTTCCTGACATTCACCGGCCCGGTCATGAGCCCCTATGAAGCGCGACGCGGGATGAGCCATGCCCCGCTGGCTTTCTATAATCAGACCGGTCAGGAACCACCGTTCCCCGGCGCCTGGATTCACACTGATCTCGCGGAACGTCTGCTCTCAGCCGGCTTATCGCCAGTAGGCCGATCGTTGCGCGAGGTCCAGCAGCAACTTCAGACGTTGACGCCCCAATCCTTTGAATCCGATACACTCATCCGTCTGAAATGGGACAGTATTCAGGAGAAGGGAGTCCTGAACAATGTCCTAGGGGTGTTCCAGGGTAGCGATCCTTCATTGACTCAAGAGACGGTGATCATCGGTGCGCATCGCGATCATTTCGGCCGGCAGGCCGGCCTGGTGTTTCCGGGTGCCGATGATAATGCGTCGGGCACGGCGGTCATGTTAGAGGTGGCCCGCATATTCGCGGAATCCGGCCTGACGCCGAAACGTTCGCTGCTCTTCGCCTCGTTCAGCGGAGAGGAACAGGGGCTGCTGGGCTCACGGCTCTACGTCAACCAACCGACTCGGCCACTCATGAAGACGGTGGCGATGATCAATATCGATCATGCGGGGGTCGGAAATGGTCGACTCACGGTCGGTGTCACGGGATTGGACAAATCGCAAGCGGCAAACGCGGGCGACCATGCGGGCGTGGGGGACAAAGTGGATTTCTTCGGCTTTTTCCCCGGAGGCGATCACGTGCCCTTTAAGGAAGCCGGAGTTCCGACCATTACGATCGTCAGCGGCGGACCCCACCCTCATTTTCACCAACCCTCTGACAGCTCCGACACCGTCCGTCCTGAGATTTTGGAACGGACTGTCAGGTATGTCGTGGCCTTGGCCTGGCAGTTGGCAAACTAATCAGGAGACTTGCTCGAGTCAGGGAAGATTGAGCAGGTTGGATTCAATATTCAACGGCTCGGTGGACCGGCCTACCGGCTGAACGAGAGGAATGGATCGCATCAGTCCTGACGACCCGGCGGCGGGAATGGAAACTGGTGCGGTAGGCTGAGTGGGGTCACCAAACTGCAACACCGGAGTAATGGGAACGCCCAGCGGGTTGACCTGACTGAGGCTAAAGGGTGTCACCAATGCCGTGCTCACGTCACGAGGCGGCGGCACCAGCACGACCGGCGATCCGGACTGATTCGCGCCTTGAATGATCCCGATCGACAACTGCGGGCCGAGCGTCATGATAGCGCCTGTCCAGAATTGCCCGGTTGACGGATTGCGAAAATTGTACGATTCGAAGTTATTGCCCGGTGTATACATGTACCCCTGGGTGCCCTGATTATCCAGATAGAGGTTGCCGGGCCCCACGAGACCGAAGAGCGGACCAACTCCCCCACCGAACGCGCGCACCCCGGACACTGATTGGGCTGATGCCAGGCCATGGCATCCGACGATCACCATCGACACGAGCACAGCTTGCCGCAGCATCCTCATCATCTAGAGATCATCCTATGCTCCGCAAACGTAATCTGATGACAGTCCATCCCAATTCCACTAGTATTATACAGCGATTGCTGTTTTGTCATCTAGGAGGACCCATGTATCCTTTATGCGTTCGGTTGAGTGGATGGCTTGCCGCCTCGTTCGCCTTGTGCATGTTCCCGCTGTCCGTCGTCGCGTCGGCAGCTGAACCGTCGCCACCCGCAGGCGAGCAGCGCCGACCCGTCTCTCTGAAGGACGCCGTACTCGAAGCCCTGGAACGTAATCTCGACATCACCATCAGCCGGCACACGAAGGAGACACGAGTCACAGACATCCTCTTCGAACAAGCAAAGTTCGACCCCACGGTGAGTTTGAATGGACAATACAATCGCCTCGTCTCGCCTCTTAACCGTCCGATATTGGGATTTTCCGGCTCGAACGTCGCCGCGCCGTCTGGCGAGCCCACCAAGTTCGATCAGAACACGAGTTCCGTGACGGCAGACATGACGCAAAATCTCCCGACCGGCGCCAATTACGATATCAATTACAGCCCGCAACGCACCTTCGTCGGCGGTCCCAATAGCTTTCTCTTCAATCCTTCCTACACGGGCGGATTGGCCTTTACGCTGACCCAGCCGTTGCTGCGCAATGCCGGCGTGGAAGTGAATAAGACCTTCATCCGCATTGCCCAAAACAACGCGCAGGTCGAGGAGCAAACCTTTCGCGATCGCGTGTTGACCGTCGTCGCGACAGTCGAGCAAACATTCTGGGAGCTGGTCTTCGCCAACGAGAATATGAAGGTGGGGCAGTCGGCGTTGAAAGCAGCCGAAGAACTCCTGGCGGGAAATCGTGCGAAGGCCAAGGCCGGCGTCATGTCGGCGGTGGAAGTGCTTCAGGCAGAAGCCGGAGTGGCTTCGAGAGTGGAGCAGATTCTGATCGCTGAAAAGGCGATTTATGATCAGGAGGACCAGCTCCGCCGCCTGCTCAATCCGACGGAACCGGATCTGCGCCAAGACGTCCGTCTCCAGCCGGTCGATCAGCCGCTGCAAGCGCTGGAACCGATTACGCTCGAAGAGGCCATCGATGTGGCGATCGAGCGCCGGCCTGAAGTCTTGCAGGCGGTCAAGAATATTGAGACGAGCGACTTGAACATGAAATTTGCCAAGAACCAGTTGTTGCCCACGCTCTCGGCGCAAGGAACGGTCGGCCTCTCGGGGCTCGGAGCTGGTACCAACGATATGTTCCAACGGAACTTCGGCGGCGATTTTTACAACTACGGGGGCGGATTAGTCTTGAGCTATCCGCTCGGCAACCGGTCGGCAGTCAGCCAATTTAATCGTCGGCAACTCGAAGCCCAGAATGCCCAGTCAACGCTGCAAAGCATCCGGCAACAGGTGATTGTCTCAGTCAAGGAAGCGGTGCGCCGGGTACGAACGGATTTCAAACGGATCGAGACGACGCGGTCCGCGCGAATTCTCGCCGAAAAGCAACTGCAGGCTGAACAAGAGCGATTCAAAGTCGGCTTGAGCACCACGATTTTTGTGCTCCAATTTCAGCGCGACCTGGCCATTGCCCGAGGCAACGAACTCCGGGCCATTGTCGATTACAACAAGTCGCTGTCCAATCTCACGCGCAACAAGGCCATTACGTTGGAACGATACAACATGGTCCTGCAGTAGGCCATGCCGCCGAGGACCGAGCGCGCATCTCGGCCGCAGGTTGAACAGTGGTCCGGACTGGCATTCATTCCCGTGCTGGCGACGACGGTCTGCTACACGCTGCCTTCCGGGCTTCAGAAATATGCAGCCGTTCAGTTCCTTCCTCAACTCCTCGGTTACCTCGCGCTTGCGCTCTGGGCAAGCAAACATGACGTCATCTCCTTCCGATTAGGGCTCAACTCCTCCCAGCTTCCCCAAGGGCTGCAGTGGGGCCTGCCAGTCGGAGTCTCACTGGGAGCCGTCAATACAATAGTCATTCTCTGGATTGCGCCTTGGTTGGGGGCGGACATCGAATTTTTGCGTGAAACGCCTCATGCGCGCGCTCCTGCCCTCGTGATGCTTCCTTGGGCGATCCTGTGCATTGCCATCGGCGTCGAACTGAATTTTCGAGGGTTTCTTCTCGGTCGGCTGCTGGCCTTTTCTCATCATACCCCGCTGAGCGAATATCCGCCTCTTGCAAGCGCCACAGCCATCGTCGGCTCGGCCCTCGTGTTTTCGTTCGATCCCTTCATGGTGGCGACATTCAAACATCTCCATTGGATCGCTGTCTGGGACGGACTCGTGTGGGGTATGATGTGGGTGCGGTTAAGAAATCTCTACGCGACCATCACCGCCCATGCGATCGAAGTCATCGTAATGTACTCAGTCTTGAAAATGGTCTTTAGAACATAAAATTATCACGAGGCGAAAGAGACGTGACCAGATGCAAGGCCGCAGGCGAGAAAAACCAGGAGGCGTATCACCCATTTCACCCACCCTCCCCGAGCCGGTCGAGACCGGCTCTTTGCCCGTGGGTACGTTGAGGATTTTTTCGACCCGAGAACGCCGCAGATGGTCTCGCATCATTCGCCTCCATAAGCATGACGCCCTCGTTTTCCAGCTACCTCGTCAATGACCCCTTCGGCGATCCGAGTCTCTACGTCGACAGCAAATGGGCACGTCGGGCATTGCTGTTCGATCTGGGCGACACATCTGGCAAGACAAGCCGGACGCATTCTCCTTCACCGCCACGCTGTACTTCGAGCACCGAAATGAGGAATGGACCTTCCGGTTGGGCGATTTGAAAAGCCAATGTGTGACCATCACGCGCGGTCAGAAGATCGTGTACGTGATCGATGTCCGTTACGATGAAGACAATGAAGCCAAGATTATCGAGCTGGCTCATCGCACCGACGTCTTCTACTGCGAGGCGCTATACCTCGATCGCGATGCGGGCAAGGCCCGGGAGCGGTATCACCTGACGGCACGGCAAGCCGGCCTCATGGCAGGAAAGGCGGCCGTACGAAATCTCGTTGTCTTTCATTTTTCACCGCGGCACACAGGACAGAGGGGAAATCGTTAACGAGGCGAGGGAGGCATTCAGATCGGCATGAAGGACGTTTTACTTTTAGAGAGTCTACGCCTTCGTCAGAAGGTGACAGTGCTCTTGCTTTTCACATTAACGATTTTCAGTTTGACTATTCGAAAAACTTGGGCTGGGAAATCTAATCACATCCAACAGAACGCAACCATATACGTCACGCTTCAAATCTTTGGAAGCTATGAAGGGAGACGAGAA
>JBDUAJ010000130.1:0-8278 GCA_040004695.1 Nitrospirales bacterium
CACGAGAGGCGCACGATGTAGGGGTACCCGGCGGATGGTTTGAGGTGACTCGTAATCACCCTGTCCAACAGTAAGACTACATCAAAAGATGGCGGCGTGACGTACAACGGGCAGTATGTTTACTCGACCGGAGGCGGTGGCTCAGTGATCTTCACGCGATTTTCTCAACAAGGGCAAACGATCATGTGGGGTCGCTTCGATGAAGGCCACTATAAAGGGAGGTGGCTGTATTTTATTTCCTAAACGGCAGTCAGGGCTCCCTGTCTTCAGGGGGCCCCTCATCGGTTGTCAACAGGGTCGAGTTTACAAGGATGCCGCCCTCCGCGCACGTACGACTTATCCGTGAGCCAATAGTCCACGACCACGCCGCCATACTTGATATCGCCACAATCTTCGGTCCCGATCTGAATGCGCT
Organism: Nitrospirales bacterium; assembly: GCA_040004695.1. Classification (GTDB taxonomy): domain Bacteria; phylum Nitrospirota; class Nitrospiria; order Nitrospirales; family Nitrospiraceae; genus JAICXS01. The sequence goes on from JBDUAJ010000130.1 coordinate 416, forward strand.
TTCGCTCAATATCTGTTCCGACACCCTCGCCGCGCCGGCTGCCTCAGGCAGGGTAGAATCTTTATTTCCTTTGTTGCACGCGTACCGGCTACGAGCCAATTAAGTTTTCAACGAGTCCGGTGAGATGTTCAATTGTCGGATGAGGCGGGCCAGGTAGGTGCGCTGGAGTTGTAACTGCTCGGCGGCTTTCGTTTGACTGCCATTCGCGCATTTCAGAGCGCGAAGGATGATGGCCCTTCTGTGTTCGTCGATCGAGTCATGGTAGGGCAGATGGTGATACCCCAGGCCATCTACGTCCGCGCTCAGATCGGGGGTGAGCAACGGCAATTGATCGGCATCGATCTCATCCTTTTCCGCAGAGCTTAAAATGACCGCGCGCGCGATGATGTTGTCCAGTTCCCGGATGTTGCCGGGCCACGGATAGCGTGTGAGGACCGTCATCGCATTGGCCGAGAATTTCATCTGCATTCTCTTCGCATCAGCGGCATGCCGCTTCAGGAAGAACTCCGCGAGCTGTGTCACGTCCTGTGGCCGCTCGCGAAGCGGCGGAAGGGTGAGCGTCACGACATTGAGACGAAAGAACAGGTCTTCGCGAAACGCTCCGGCCTTCACCGCCTGCTTCAGGTCCTTGTTGGTGGCCGCGATGACGCGAATACTCACGCGGACAAGTCGGGTACCGCCGACGCGCGTAAATTCGTGATCTTGCAGGACGCGCAGAAGCTTCGCTTGCAAGCCTGTGGGCATGTCGCCGATTTCATCCAGAAAAATCGTGCCGCCATCAGCCATCTCGATCTTGCCCTTTTCGAGGCGATCGGCTCCGGTGAACGCGCCTTTTTCATGACCGAAGAGTTCATTCTCCAAGAGTGTTTCGGTCAAGGCGACGCAATTGATGACGACGAATGGCGCGGTGCGGCGGGGGCTCCATTGATGAATCGACCGGGCGAACAGCTCTTTTCCGGTCCCGCTTTCGCCAAGCAGCAGGACACTTGCGTCTGAGCCCGCTGCGCGTTGGGCCAGTTCAGTCATGGACTTCATTTGCGGGCTGGTTCCGATGATCGTCGCGTATTTCGTGCCGACTTCGGTGCGCAGGACTTCATAGTGGCGCTTTAAGGTCTCTTGTTCGGAGGCCTTCTGGATCGCCATGATCAAATGGTCGACGTCAATCGGCTTCGTGACGAAATCGTAGGCGCCTTCCCTCATGGCCTCGACGGCTTTCTTAATGGTGCCATGCGCCGTCATGACAATCACCGGCACATCATAGCCGTCACGGCCGCGCTGCTTTCCCTGCGACAGGCGTTGCAGCACTTCAACGCCGGAGAGCCGGGGCATCTCAAGATCGAGGATCATGATCCGTGGCGTTTCCCGTTCGACGGCATCGAGCGCTTGTACGCCGTCCTTCGCGACGATGGGCTCGAAGCCCAACGAATCCAGTCGGTCTTTCAACACCATTGCGATGTCGGCATCGTCATCGACGACAAGAATTTTGGACTTAATGCGGGATTCTGTTGGCTGCACAGTTATTCTTCCATGACGTTGATGACCAGCCCGGTCAGTGGTTTCGGAAAAAAGTAGGTCGATTTGTGCGGCATTCGTCCCCCGGATGCCGCGACCTCGCGAACCTCGCTGACCTTTGTGGCGTTCAATAGAAGGGCGCCCGTGGCTTTTCCGTGCTGCACCAGGTCCAACGCGTCGTGGTCATCTTTCGTATAGACGATCGCTTCTTGTTCCGCCGGTGTCGGACACAGTTTGCTGATCACTTCCTGTTGGAGGATCGACACATCCAGCTTGTCTCGCTCGGAAGCGGTTGCCGGAGGCCGATGGGTCGATCTCAATGAGAGGAGGTAATAGGCTCTCGCGTCGCGGATCGCCACCCCGAAGACCGTTCTGGATTGTCCCTGACTGTGCAGCGACTGAAGGAAGCGCGACCGCGCGTCTTTCTCTGAAGGCTGGAACGGGATGTCTTGTATCTCGAAGGCTTCTCCGAGAAGCCCTTTGATCTTGTCTGGTCTTGGGAGCGCATGAGTCAAGACGCGATGGGTTGGAAGCACGGTGAGCCCCGGATCTTCGAGGGCCGCGAAGAGCATCAGCACGCTATCATAGGGGTGCAGTCCGGCGCCTGCCTTGGTGCCGGCGTCGCGTTCCCGTTTGAGCTGGCGATATCGGAGCGATGTTTCGTAGCGATGATGGCCGTCTGCGATAAACAGCGGTTTTGGCTTCATGAGATCACTCACCGCCATCAGGACTTCCGGATCGCTGACGCTCCAAAGACGCTGGCGCAAGCCGGTATCGTCCTGAAAATCGAGGCACGGTGTATTCAGATCCACCGATTTCTCCAGGAGCTGCATCACGCGATTGTCCGGATCCGAATACAACGAAAAAATCGCGCTGAAATTCGCGTGGCAGGCTTCAAGGAGATTCAACCGGTCGGCTTTGGCGGCCGATCGCGTATTCTCATGAGGGAAAATTCGTCCGGTGCCAAATTCCTCCAACTCGACCGTGGAAAAGAATCCCTTGAGTGTCCGCGTATCTGCCGCCGCCTCGCCGGACGGAGGCCGATACTCGATCATATAAAGGTAGAGAGACGGTTGGGTATCGCGTCGCAACGCCCCCGCTTTGAGCCATTCTTTCAGGAGCCCCGCTGCCCGCGTATAACGATTGTTTGTCGGGGAGTCGCCAGATTCGTCCATCCCCAATTCCAAGCGAATGACATTATGGGGATGCCGCTCATAGAGACCCTTTTGATACGTCGCGTCGATGATGTCGTACGGCGGCGCGACGACGTGTGCGACCTCCTTCACAGCCTTTGGATCGTACAGCACGCCACGAAACGGAGTTAGATTTGCCATTAATCTCTCATTAAGGTGTTCAATGTGAACGTGGGCTGCTCAAGAATGTAGCCTACTCAAAAAGGCGCTATTGCACCCGCCCATCCCAGGTCCGCCAAGACGCCCCCCTTTCCCGAGCAAGGCCGCAGGAAGCGCGCCGACCGAGGCCGGAGATTCACCATATTGTTCTTCTATAGTTAGGGAACCATTCTATGTCAATACAATTCAGGCGGTTCAAACAAGCCAGCCAACAAGGCGGAGGTGAAGAAAAAACGCCGGAGGCGTACCGATGATTACACCCGCCCAACCAGCGCCGGCCAAGACCGGCTCTTTTCCCTTGGGGTACGTTGAGGATTTTTTCGAGCCGACAACGCCGTTGGGGGCTTGTTTCAACCGCCTGTGCGTTAGCGATCTCGGTTGACCATATACTCCGCCACGATCGCCAGCGCTCGTCTCGGAGAGGATTCCTCGAATTGCGCGAGATCCAGGTCGGCCGCCATCACAAAGTTTTTTGCGCGTTCGTGCGCATACGCGATTGAGCCATACTCTTGCATCAGGGCAATGATCCGGTGGAGATCCTCTCCCGAGAGGGTCCGCGTCTCCATGCAGTCTGTGATCATTTGCTTGTCTTCATCCGGACAATGCTGGAGGAGATGCAGCAGCGGTAACGTCGTTTTGCCTTGACGAAGATCCTGCCCGAGCGATTTTCCGAGACGATCGCCGTTCGCGGCATAATCGAGCGTATCGTCGGCCACTTGAAACGCGATCCCGATGCGCTGTCCAAAACGGAACAAGGCGGCCTGCTGCGCTTCCGAGGCGTTGCCGATAATCGCGCCGATCTTGCAGGAGGCGGCGATGAGCCCTGCGGTTTTATTTTCAACAATGCGCAAATATTCCGACTCTGTGATAAGCGGATTTCCGTTGTAATACAACTGGAGAACTTCTCCTTCGGCCATTTTCCGGCAGGCTTCAGAGAGCACTTCATTGATGCCTTGATTGTGGAATCTGACGATGTGACAGATTGCCTTGGAATAGAGGTAATCACCGACCAGGATACTGACCTGATTGCCCCAGACTTTCCGTGCGGTCTGGCGGCCACGGCGCAGATCCGCATCGTCAACGACGTCGTCGTGTAGGAGCGTGGCCGTATGGATAAATTCCACGAGGCTGGCCAGGATATAGACGTCTTTGCCGGTATAGCCGCAGAGGCGAGCACACAGGGTCAGCAGCAATGGGCGGATGCGCTTACCTCCGCTGCTTAAAATGTGAGCAGCGACGGTATTCACGAGCGCGACAGAGGAATCAAGGTTTTTGTGGATCTGGTCTTCGACCCCTTCCAGTTCGCCTCGATAGGCCTCCCAGACATCGGTCATCGTCTGAATGGAAGACGTCGTGGGGCCTTCTTTCATGTCGGGGATACTAGGTCAGCCGGAAGTTTAAAGTCAAGACGACGAACGTAAAACGTGGGCCTGATTCTTGACAGAGGAACAACCTATCCAGTATCGTGACCTTTCGATTTCATTCATGATTGTCACGACGTGTTCTGCATGGACATGGCTCGCCTCTAGTAAGCCCGGATTATTCATGAATGCCGTCGCGAAGCGGCTGAGACCGAAGCCTTTATTTCACCCGCCCACCCCAGGCACGCCAAGACGTGCCCCATCCGTGGGCTTCTCGCAGGGCGCACGGCGCGATGAATAAAGCGCGCCACGTCTGTGCGCGCTGGCGAGCTGGTGAGTTCTTGATACGGTGATCCATGACGGTCCGTCGAGGAGACCGAACGAGTAAAGCCCCGCCGGGCGAGAGGGTGGGCCGCTGTAGGCGTTCATGAATATTCGGGCTAGGTTCTGAGGAATAACGATCCACTGCACAGTGAATAGGATATGACATGAACGTCCCAGGGCTCCCGGAACGGCAAGGACTGTACGATCCGGAATTCGAGAAAGACGGGTGCGGAATCGGCTTCGTCGCCGACCTGAAGGGACATAAATCCCACACCATAGTCCAGCAAGGCCTGGAAGTCCTGGATAACCTTGCTCATCGTGGCGCGCAAGGCTGCGACCCTTGCACCGGAGACGGGGCCGGTATTCTCTTTCAAGTGCCCCATGAGTTTCTCCGACGCGCGGCGGCAGAGGTGAAGATTACCCTTCCGAACGCTGGAGCCTATGGCGTCGGGATGGTGTTTTTGCCTCAACATCCAGAGTGGCGTCGGCGCTGCGAGGCGGCGTTCGAACACGTCATTGCGGAAGAGGGTCTCCAACTTTTAGGCTGGCGGGATGTGCCGGTGAACAGCGATGCTATTGGCGTCCAAGCGCGCACGACGGAACCAGTCATTCGCCAAGTGTTTCTGGCGAGGGGCGCGCTTGATGAAGCGCAGTTCGAGCGGAAACTGTACGTCGTCCGCAAGCGTGGAGAAAAGGCGCTCCAGGAATCGACGCTGGAAGGGAAAGAATACTTTTATATTCCCAGTTTGTCGTCCAATACGATGGTCTATAAAGGATTGCTCCTGCCGCACCAGATGGCCGCGTACTATCAAGATTTGAAGGAGTCAGATGTGGCCTCATCGTTGGCACTCGTGCACTCCCGGTTCAGCACAAATACTTTTCCAACGTGGCCACTGGCCCATCCCTACCGGTACATCTGTCACAACGGCGAAATTAATACGCTGAAGGGAAATGTGAATTGGATGCGTGCCCGACAAGGGCGTCTGGATTCTGTTTTGTTCGGTGACGATCTGCCCAAGCTCTATCCCATTGTCTATGACCGGCAGAGTGATTCCGCGTGTCTGGACAATGCCCTTGAATTTCTGGTCATGGGTGGTCGCTCGCTGCCGCATGCGATGATGATGCTCATTCCCGAGCCGTGGGTCGGAAACCCTCAGATGGATTTGGATCGTCGCGGGTTCTATGAGTACCACGCCGCCATGATGGAACCGTGGGACGGTCCGGCGGCGGTCTGTTTCACGGACGGGAAGTTGATCGGCGCCACGCTCGATCGTAACGGATTACGTCCATGCCGCTATCAGGTCACGGCGGATGATCGTGTCGTGCTCGCGTCTGAGGCCGGTGTCCTGCCGACGGATGTGAAAAACATTCGGCAGAAAGGCCGCCTGCAACCGGGCCGCATGTTCCTGGTCGATACCGTACAGGGTCGCATTATCGACGATGAAGAGATTAAGGCCGATATCGTGGGCCGCAAGCCCTATCGGGCCTGGGTCACGCAATACAAAATTTCGCTCGATGAGTTGCCGGAACCCTTGAACGTGCAGCAGCCGGATCATCCGACGATCCGTCAGCGCCAGCAGGCCTTCGGCTATACGGTCGAAGAGCTGAAGATGGTGATCACGCCGATGGTGGTGACGGGCGAAGAGCCGATATCTTCAATGGGCACCGACACGCCGTTGGCGGTCTTGTCGGAACGGCCACAGCTGCTGTTCAAGTATTTCAAGCAACTCTTTGCGCAGGTGACGAATCCGCCGATCGATCCGATCCGCGAAGAACTCGTCATGTCCTTGGTGACGAACATCGGGCCCAAACCGAACGTCATGGATGAGATGCCCGAGTCGGCCCGGCGGATCCGGGTCAAACAGCCGATCCTGACCAATGCGGATCTGGAAAAAATCAGAGAAATTGCCGATCCCCATTTTAAGAGTAAGACGTTACGGATGTTGTTTCGCGTGGCGACCGGCCCGGACGGTTTGGCGGTCGCCGTCGATGAACTCTGCGGACAGGCCTCCCAAGCCATCAGGGATGGCTATAAGTTTTTGATCCTCAGCGATCGAGGCGTCAATGAAGAGTGGGCGCCGATCCCCAGTCTGCTCGGGATCTCCGCCGTGCATCATCACCTCGTGCGGGAATGCACGCGGACCGAAGTGGGGCTGATCCTCGAAACCGGTGAGCCGCGTGATGTTCACCATTTTGCGAGTCTCATTGGCTATGGTGCCGGCACGATCAATCCGTACCTCCTGTTCGAATCCTTGGTGGACATGGAGCGTGACGGTTACATGCCGGAGGGTGTCGATGCGACGACAGCCGAGGTCAAATTTATCAAGGCGATCAATAAAGGACTGCTGAAAATCTTCTCGAAGATGGGGATCTCGACCGTGCAGTCCTACTGCGGCGCGCAGATCTTTGAGGCGATCGGCTTAAATCGGGCACTCGTTGACCGGTACTTCACCGGGACGCCCTCGCGCATCGAAGGAATCGGGATTCGGGAGATCGGCGAAGAAACCTTGCGTCGACATGCCTTGGCCTATGACCCTGCGCCGATCCGACAACTGGACTTTGGCGGCGAGGTGCACTATCGCGTGCAAGGTGAACACCATAATTGGAATCCGGAGACGATCTACAAGCTCCAACATGCGACGCGCGTGAATGATCCGAAGACGTTTGCAGAGTTTTCCGCGCTGGTGAATGATGAGAGCCACCGCCGGTCGAACCTGCGCGGCCTGTTGGATTTTAATTTTGTCGACGCGCCGATTTCGCTGGAGGAGGTAGAGCCCGCCAAGGAGATCGTCAAGCGCTTTACGACAGGCGCGATGTCGTTCGGGTCGATCAGCAAGGAGGCGCACGAAACGCTGGCGATCGCCATGAACCGCATCGGCGCCAAGAGCAATACCGGTGAAGGGGGGGAAGATCCGGATCGGTTCACGCCCTTGCCGAACGGCGACTCGAAAAATTCCTATATCAAACAGGTCGCGTCCGCGCGGTTCGGCGTGACGGCGCACTACCTCGTCAACGCGAAAGAGCTGCAGATTAAGATGGCGCAGGGTGCGAAGCCCGGTGAAGGCGGGCAGTTGCCCGGACACAAAGTCGATGAAGTCATCGCCCGTTTGCGGTATGCGACGCCGGGGGTATCGCTCATTTCTCCCCCACCGCATCACGATATTTATTCGATCGAAGATCTGAAACAATTGATCTTCGATTTGAAGAATGCCAATCCCGAGGCCGACGTGTCGGTCAAATTGGTGTCCGAAGTCGGAGTCGGTACGGTGGCCGCGGGGGTGGCCAAGGCGCATGCCGATAAGGTTCTGATCAGC
>JBDUAJ010000131.1:0-8210 GCA_040004695.1 Nitrospirales bacterium
CATTATCTGTCAGATGAAGTCTTAAGCTATACAACTATGTGCAGTCTAAGAATATCTTTGTTGTTTGGAAAGGCGTTAACTCCCTTCTACCTGAGACCAGTATATTCAAGCAGGAAGGTTTCGGAGTCGGCATGCTGAATGCGCGTCAACGAGCTCTCACCGGGTGTCCGCAACCGTTTGTTCAGCCAGCCGCAGGGTGTAGAGATAGTGATACAACCCTTTTTTCTCCATCAGGGTGAGGTGGTCGCCCTGCTCGACGATACGTCCCTTGTTCAGCACGACGATTCGGTCGGCCCGTTGAATGGTGCTGAGCCGATGCGCCACGATGAATGTCGTCTTACCCACCATCAACCGTTCCAACGCTTCCTGGACTAGCCGCTCGGATTCCGTGTCGAGTGCGGAGGTCGCTTCGTCCAGCATCAGAATTTTCGGGTTCTTCAAAATGGCTCGAGCGATGGCGAGGCGTTGCCGTTGGCCGCCGGAGAGGTTTATCCCTTTCTCTCCCACGATGGTCTCATAGCCGTCCGGAAGCGTGCTGATGAATTCGTGCGCATTGGCGGCACGGCTTGCCTCGATCACATCGTGGTCGGTTGCCTCCGCACGCCCATACCGGATGTTGTCCAGGATAGTTCCTCCAAACAAGATCGTTTCTTGCGGGACAAGCCCGATCTGGCGATAGAGACTCTCGAGTTGGACGTCGCGAAGGTCATAGCCATCGATCGTGATCGCGCCTGAGCTGGGATCATAAAACCGGTGCAGCAGGTTGACCACGGTGGTCTTCCCGGAACCGGTCGGGCCGACGAAGGCAACTACCTCGCCCGGTTTGGTCTCAAATGAGACGTCGGTGAGGACCAGCTGTCGCGGATCGTACGCAAATGCGATCTGATCCACGATCACGTGACCTGTGATCGGGGGCATAGCGACGGCATCGGGTCTATCGTGGACGTCTGGCTCCGTATCAAGTATGTCAAAGACCCGGCGCATGGCCCCCTGTGCTTCCTTGATCTGAGCGAAGACGCGAGCCGCTGACCCGAACGGACCGACGAGAATGCCGGCGAAGAGGACAAAAGCAAACAGTTCGCCTGGCGAGACCATTCCGTCGATCACTTGTTTGCCTCCGTACCAGAGGACGGCCGCGGCCGCGGCTAAGGTCAGTAGGGTAATAGTCGGAATAAACACCGCCAGCACGCGCGCCCGGCGCAGGGTGAGCTCGAGCATGGTTCGAACCTGGCCGGCGAATCGCATGTCTTCGCGCCGTGTCTGCACAAAGGACTTGACCACTCTGATCCCGGACACCACCTCCTCAATGAGGGTGGTGGCCGCCGCTGTCTGGTCCTGAATGTCCGTGGACAGCGCTTTCAGACGTTTTCCGAAAAAACGGGCGACGAGGACCAGCGCCGGCAGTAGCATGAGAATCAGGAGGCACAGTCGCCAGTTCATCATCAGGAGAAACGCCACACCGCCGATCAGCGTCACGAATTGTTTGGTTGAATCAATCGGCGTTTCCGTGAGGGTCGATTGGATGACGCTCACATCGTTCATCAATCGGGACAGGATCTCACCCGTGCGGCGTTTCGCAAAAAAGTTCAGCGATAATCGTTGCAGGTGGGCAAAGACGTGTGTCCTGAAGTCCGCCATGATGTGCTGCGAGACCCAGGCCGTCATGTAACTATGTCCCACGGAGAGCAGCCCCTGCGCGATGACAAGGCTGAGGAAGAATCCGATGGTGTTGGTCATGCCTTGGAGATTTCGCTGTACCGTGATCTGGTCCCACAGGACACCGGCCAGCCGGATGAGGGCGAGGTTGAGTAACGCGACCCCGACCACGAGGCCGGCGGCCGAGAGCATTTTAGGGAGATAGGGTCGGATGAACGGAAAAAACCGGGAATAGTAGAACATCACTCAACGATCTTCTTAGGGGTGGACAGGAGGATATGCAGACTGACACGTCAGAGCAAAAAGGCCCGAGTGTCACTGGAGTACGGGCTGTACGCGGACCAGGCAACCTACAATTCTGATATCGATTCGATAAGATTCTTATTGATCGCGACAAACGATGTCCGGTCTTTGTCGTTGATCACGACATCGGTGAGATTGATGAATAAGCGCTGCTCTTCGTTAATCGCATCGGAGACGCGATTTCGCATGGGAGGAACAAGAAAGTCGCCGACGTAGATCCCGTTGACCGTTCGGACTTGGATTCGGACCTTTTTGCCCTCGGTCATGTCGACCTCCGGTGTATGGTGAAACTACGCCTAGCTTCTGCGTCGCAAGAATTTCTGACGTCTGCGCAATTTCTTGTGCTTGTGCTTTCGCATTTTTTTGCGGCGCTTCTTTAAGACACTCGACATGCGGGCTCCTGCAGAATGACAAATAAAAATAATCGAGGCAAAAGGCGCACCCATCCATCGCCATCGCAGCCTCTCGCTCTCCAAACCGTGCACTGGTAACATAATTTCTTTCATCATGTCAAGGAAACCATGCCGGCGCGGCCTTGATTTTTCATAGTATCCGGCTCATGTCGTTGCTTGACGGTGGTCAGGTCAGTTCCTATACTGCGCCATGCCGTATTGTGTGTTGCTGAGAATGGCGGTTGTGTTTTGCGTGCTGGCCGGTGTGTTGCCGAGCATCGGATGTGGTGCCAAAGGCCCACAGTACCCGGAAGAGCACGCCCGGTATGTTCGGCTCGATCTGGCGGTCGAAGCCTTGCGGCGCGCCTATACCCGTAAGGACCTTTCTGCAATGGAAGCCTTAATGTTGCCGAGTGACGCTCTCGATCGAATGGTCTCAGATGTCTCGCAGGACTTTCAGCAGTACGGGGATATCTCGTTGGATTTTTCGATCGAGCGTGTGCTGATCGAGGGCGATCAAATCGATGTGTTTTTTCATTGGCAAGGTCAGTGGAAAAAAAATGGGACGGACACCGGGGTGCGCGACCGTGGGCATGGGATGCTCCGATGGACCGGGGCGCAATCCCCCCTACTTAGCGACCTCGGTGGCGATCTACCGTTTGGCATGGCCGTTCGTCATACCGTCCCACGGGCGCAGCCGAGCCATGTATCCTAGCCTGGATTATCATGAACGCCTGCTGCGGCAGCCGATCCGCTCGCCCGGCGGGGCTTTTCTCGTTCGGTCTCCTCGACGGACCGCAAGTACGCCTGCGTCGCCCTCACGTGCGAGAAGGCCACGGGAAGGGGCGCGTCTTGGCGCGCCTGGGGTGGGCGGGTGAAATGGCGGGCTTCGGTCTCAGCAAGACACGGCCGCCTCACCACTCGGCGGCGTCCGCAAACGTGACGCGCGTTATTCCGCGCGCCGCGGACCTCGCGACGACATTCATGAATATTCCAGGCTAGCCTGCACTTTTACTTTTTCGATTTTGTCTCACCTGTAGCCTAGTCAGACAACTCAGTCGACAACACGCGCTGAACCATGGCCAAAAAAACGCATTCTGTCCAAGCTGATTTTCTCGTGATTGGGAGCGGCGTGGCAGGCTTGCGCGCCGCCATTGAATTAGGTCGACATGGCCGAGTCGTCATGCTGACGAAGGGCCATCCCCTGGAAAGCAATTCGAGCTACGCACAAGGTGGTGTGGCGGTTGCCCTCAGTGAAGAGGATGACGTCGCGATTCATTTGACCGATACCGTGAAGGCCGGACATGGTCTGTGCCGCAAAGAAGCGGTCCGGATTTTGGTCGAAGAAGGGCCGGATCGAATACAAGAACTCATTAAATGGGGGGCACGATTCGATAAGATCGGCGGCAAGTACGCTTTTGCCAGGGAAGCGGCACATAGCCGAAGCCGCATTTTGCGCGCAAGGGGCGATGCGACTGGTAATGAAATGGTTCGCGTGTTGATGGGGCAGGCTCGCCGACAGAAGAATATTCAATGGTTTGGTCATCACTTCACGGTGGACCTTGTCGTCACGAACGGAGTGTGTCGAGGCGCGCTTGTACTGGATGAGATTGGCGGGGAGCGACTCATCTTACCGGCGCGTGCGGTCGTGTTGACGACCGGCGGATCGGGTCAAGTCTATGCCAGAACAACAAACCCGCCCAACGCGACTGGAGATGGCATGGCCATGGCCTATCGCGCCGGAGCCATGCTGCAAGATATGGAGTTCGTACAGTTTCATCCAACCGCCTTATATCTTCCCTCCAGTCCTCCGTTTCTCCTCTCCGAAGCCATCCGTGGGGAAGGCGGGCGACTGCGAAACATACAAGGCGAACTGTTCATGGGACGCTATCATTCTAATGGGGAGCTTGCGCCACGCGATATCGTAGCCCGCGCCATCTGGTCGGAAATGGCGGCCACTCGCTCGCGTCATGTGTATCTGGATGTCACCCATCTCAGCGCCACGTTTATTAAAGGGCGGTTTCCGACGATTTACTCCACGTGTTTGCGCTATGACATCGATATGACTGAAGAATGGATCCCTGTCTCGCCGAGCGCGCATTACCAGATGGGCGGGGTGCTCACCGACACGGGTGGGGGATCGACCCTTCCCGGCCTCTTTGCCGCCGGGGAAGTGGCGTGTAGCGGCGTGCATGGCGCAAATCGACTCGCGAGCAACTCGCTCTTAGAGGGGCTGGTGTTCGGTGAACGAGCGGCCCGCTCGGCCACAGAGTTCGCGGCTGGCCGTCATGGTGATCAAGGCGTTCTTCCCTCTATCCATGATGTAGACGGCGGGCCGCTGGCCCAGTTGGAGGATGCGGACAAACTTCGCAGTTCCTTGCGTCGAGTCATGTGGGGCAAAGTCGGATTGATCAGAACCGCGGATTCGCTCGCCCGCGCCATCGCCCAATTAGGCAAGTGGGAACGTCAGGTCTCACGTCCCTTTGCCGTGCGGCGGGATCTAGAGGTCAAAAATATGGTCCAGGTGGCGAGGTGTATCGCGGAAGCCGCCTTGTGGCGAGAAAACAGTGTGGGGGCGCACTATCGAGCCGATTATCCGAAGCTGCATGGACCACGCTGGAAACAGCATAGTCAAGGGAAGCCGATTATGGATTCTGGAAACTTGAAAGTGTCACGGTACGGGGCCAAGTCGGAGCGGAAAATGGTCGTATTGAGGAAGGTTGGGAAATCCTCCGTTCGTCATACTGGCGATAAAAGCGAAGCACTTTCTTGACGTAACGCCGCGTTTCATGAATCGGCGGAAGCGTATTGTACTGTTCCACTCGTGTCGCTCCCGCGTTGTAGGCCGCAAGCGCAAGCGGTAAGTTTCCGTGAAAGCGGTCCAGCAAGTATCGGAGATAGCGAGCCCCGCCTGCAATATTCTCTTCAGGGTTAAACGGATCTCGAACATCCAACCGGACGGCCGTTTGAGGCATGAGCTGCATCAGGCCAATGGCTCCCGCTCGCGAGACGGCATCAGGATCGAAATCGGATTCGGCTTTAATGATGGCGCTGATCAGAGCCGGATCTAATTGTTGTTGACGCGAGTGATGGGCGATCGCTCCTTCCAGCTCTCTCATGGGCAGACGAGCGCGGACACGAAGAGAGCCCAAGTCGACCTTGGTGAAGGTATCGTTCGTCGGAACATTGGTAAAGGACATGACCCCATTTCTGTCGACGCGTCTATAGACTTCGCCCTTCGTGGCCGCGAAAAGGGGATCAGAAAGGAAGCCCTGAATTGGTAAAAGGCTCCCAATAGTCAAAAAAATACTGATAACTCGCATGCGACGAAGCATGGTACAAAGATAGCAGCGGTTGTCTAACCTGTCAAAAAGTCATGATAAAACTGAACTCTATTCCAGGAAACGTGGCAGATTGGCTTGGAAGAGTTCTTGTAGCCGACCGGTGATGCGTCCTGGCATACCCCTGCCGATGGAATGTGTATCGATGTCACTGACCGGCATGATTTCCATGGTGGTATTGCTGAGAAAGCATTCATCGGCTCCGATCACGGCATCGGGCGTGTAATGTCCTTCTTGAATCGAGAGCTCTTGTTCTCGGGCCAGCGACAACACCACTTCTCGCGTGATGCCATCCAAAATGCCGCACGCGACCGACGGTGTGCGGACACATCCATCTTTCACAAAGAAAATGTTGCTGGTTGTGCATTCCGTGATGTGCCCTTCGGCATTCAGCATCAGACCATCAAAAGCGCCCGACTGAGTTGCTTCATGCTTGGCCAGAATGTTATTCAGAAAATTGAGTGATTTGATCTGGGGTGAGAGGGCCGCTGCAAGGTTGCGCCGGACGCTGACGATCGCGAGGCTCACTCCTGTCTGGAACAGGTGAGCCGGGTACGGCTGCAAGGGCAGGCTGATCACAACGACCGTGGGGCGCGGGCACAGTCGAGGGTCGAGTCCGATGTTGCCTTCTCCTCTGGAGATGGTAATGCGGAGGTAGGCATCGGAGAGCGCATTCCGCTTCATCGCCTCCTGTAACAATGGTGTCCAATCCTGTTCGGGAATGGGGACGTCCAGCCCGATCAGGGACGCTGAGCGACGGAGGCGAGCCAAATGCCGCCGTAACATGAACATGCGTCCACCATACGCCCGCAAGGTTTCGTAGACACCATCGCCATACAGGAAGCCGTGGTCGAATACGGAGACCATGGCGTCTTCCTTGCGCACAAATCGATCATTCAAGAAAATCCACATCAGATTGCTTCCAGCGCTTTGATCACGGCTTGGGCTTTCAATAGGGTTTCTTCATATTCTCTGCGCGGGTCTGAATCCGCCACGATGCCGGCCCCCACTTGAAGATAGCTGCATGAGTCGGTCATCACCAAGGTGCGAATGATGATGTTCAGGTCCAGATCGCCATTCCAACTCAGGTAGCCTAATGAGCCGGTATAGGGTCCGCGACGGACCGGTTCGAGCTGCTCGATAATTTGCATGCATCGGATCTTCGGTACGCCGGTGACCGTGCCACCGGGAAAGACGGCCTCAATCAGATCCACGCCGTCCACGCCGTCGCGCAATTCACCGGACACATTCGAAACGATGTGACTCACGTGGGAATAGCGTTCGATTGTCATCAATTCATTCGTCTCCACCGATCCATAGCGACACACGCGCCCCAGATCGTTTCGTTCGAGATCCACAAGCATGAGATGCTCCGCGCGTTCCTTCGTGTTGGTCAGGAGTTCCTCGGCCAGCCGACGATCATCGATGACATTGATCCCCCGGGGGCGGGTTCCGGCAATGGGGCGCGTATCCGCACATCGCCCGGCAAGACGAATAAGACGCTCCGGGGAGCACCCGACAAGGCTGAAGTGATCGAGTTGCACGAGAGTAGAGAAGGGTGAAGGGTTGACCGCTTTCAATCTCCGATAGACATCGTGTGCAGTCCGGCGATCCGACGAATGTCGCGTATCATTCCGGTGCACGGAAAAGCGGTGAGAGAGATTCGCCTGGTAAATATCCCCCGCTCGGATGAATTCTTGGCACTGACGGACCCGTGCCCCATAGGAATCCTCGGATTGGCCGGGCCGGATGTCGAGCCGGCCGATGGAGAGCGGTTGCTCGTTGCGACTTGGAGCAGACAGTCTCGCTTCCCATTCGGCCAGCCGGTCGCAGCCTTCGTGATAAAGCTTTTCGCGCGGCTCCTCTTCGAAGCGCTGTAATGGTGGCGTGAACATCAGATGAAGTGTCTGAGTGTGGTGGTCGAGGGCCGCGACCTGGTCCACGAAGAGACATTCCAGGTCTGGAAAGTTCAGGTCGTCGAGTGCCAGTTGAGGGAGTTGCTCAAACTGCCGAACCAGATCGTAACTCAAAAACACGATGGCCCCCCCGAAGAATGGCGGAAGTCCTTCAGGCTTCGGCAGATAAGATGCTCTCAGCCGATCCCGAAGAGCCTTCCATGGGCTACCTGCATGGACAGTGAGTCCGTCACGAGTCCTCAGCTCATAAGTCTGTTCCTTCCCGGAGAGCACAAGATAAGGATCACACCCCATGAACGAATAACGGGCCACCGTGTCATTGCCCTTGCCGCTTTCCAACAGAAATGATGGATGCCCGGGAATCTGGAGGCGGCAGTAGAGCTCGTAAGGATCGCTCACGGGGGCTGGAATGGATAAAACCAGCGGTTCAGGGCGCGCCTGATGGAGAAATCGAGTTTGAGACGGGGTGGCCATGTTGTGATGGTGTAGAGCGTCGTTTCAAAAAAACCGTGGACTGAAGTCATCATTGTGCAGTCAGCCCGCTGTGTTCTTCAAGGGCTCATGTAAAAAAGCCGCTCTTTAGTCATGCGTGGGTCACCGCT
>JBDUAJ010000132.1:0-8206 GCA_040004695.1 Nitrospirales bacterium
GCGATGCTTCATGCGCTTATATTTGCCGCAATTGCACTCCCAATCCTTGATAGGACCGAAAATCTTCGCGCAAAACAGTCCATCCTTTTCCGGCTTAAACGTACGGTAATTGATCGTCTCCGGTTTCTTCACTTCGCCATAGGACCACGACCGAATTTTTTCCGGCGATGCAATCCGAATGCGCATGGCATCGAAGGACATTGAATCGCGAGGCTTTTCAAATAGTGTGTAGATGCCTTCCAAGGTGTCTCCCTCCTAGCAACCGCTCAAAGTCGCCCCCAACTGCGTTCTCGGGTCGTCAAAATCCTCAACGTACCCCAGAGGGTACGCCTGCGGTTTTAACTCGCCTGCGGCCTTGTTGGCCGACGACTTTGAGCGGTCGTTTAACATGCGATGAGAGATTGTCGTCATTCTTTTGATTTCACCAGTTCAACGTCGAGACCGAGGCTTTGCAGTTCCTTCACTAAGACGTTGAAGGATTCCGGCAGGCCAGGCTCCAAGAAGTTTTCTCCTTTGACAATGGCTTCATAGATCCGAGAGCGACCCGGCACATCGTCAGACTTGACGGTAAGGAATTCCTGAAGAGTGGAAGCGGCGCCATACGCCTGGAGCGCCCACACCTCCATCTCACCCAATCGTTGTCCACCGAACTGCGCTTTTCCGCCCAGCGGTTGCTGCGTGACCAGCGAATAGGGACCGATGGAACGGGCGTGAATTTTATCATCCACCAAATGGTGCAATTTCAGCATATACATGTATCCGACTGTGACCGGGCTCTTAAACGCCTCCCCGGTCCGTCCGTCATAGAGTCGCGTTTGCCCGGTCGTCGGCAAGCCGGCTTTTTTAAGCAGTTCCTTAATTTCCTTTTCGGAGGCCCCGTCAAACACCGGGCTCGAGACATTAATACCCAGCGCCTTCGCGGCCCAGCCCAAATGCGTTTCAAGAATTTGTCCGACGTTCATACGCGAGGGCACGCCCAAGGGATTCAAGACAATCTCGACAGGTGTGCCATCCGGCAGGTACGGCATATCCTCTTCCGGCAGAATTCTAGAGACCACGCCTTTATTGCCATGCCTGCCCGCCATCTTGTCCCCGACAGAGATCTTTCGCTTCATCGCAATATACACTTTGACCAGCTTAATGACGCCCGGGGGCAATTCATCGCCTCGCTTGAGTCGGCCCACCTTATCGTCATACAGCGTCTGCAAGATTTCGATCTGCTCCTTCGCGAGCCGTTCGATTTCTTCGAGCTGTTTCTGCTCGTCCGGATCGGACAGCGTGATGTGCTTGATTTGATCATCACCAAGCTTTTTGAGCACCTCCGCCGTGAGCTTACCCTTTTTCTTCAGGGTCACGTCACCGGTATCCGCGTCCATGAGATCTCGCCCGACCACTTTTCCGAGCAAGAACTTCCGCACCTTCTTCGTCTTTTCTTCCTCAATGATGCGAAGCTCGTCTTGGTGATCGCGCTGCAACTTCAGGACGTCTTCATTTTCGATGCTCTTCGAGCGTTCGTCCTTGTCAAGCCCTTTGCGCGAAAAAATCTTCACATCCACCACGATCCCTTCGACGCCGGGCGGTACTTGTAGCGACGTATCCTTAACGTCGCCCGCCTTTTCGCCGAAGATCGCTCGAAGTAGTTTTTCCTCGGGAGTCAGCTGCGTCTCTCCTTTCGGAGTCACTTTTCCGACCAGAATATCTCCCGGCTTAACCTCAGCGCCAATGCGGATGATGCCGCTTTCATCGAGATTTCTGAGCGCTTCCTCTCCGACGTTGGGAATATCCCGAGTGATTTCTTCTTTGCCTAATTTCGTGTCACGAGCCTCGACTTCAAATTCCTCGATATGAATCGACGTGAACGCGTCCTCACGCACGAGCTTTTCGCTAAGGAGGATCGCGTCTTCAAAGTTGTACCCGCCCCATGGCATGAACGCGACCAAGACGTTCTGCCCAAGAGCTAACTCACCCTTATCCATCGCGGGGCCATCCCCGAGCACCTGCCCTTTTTTCACCGGCTGTCCAACTCGAACCACCGGCTTCTGCGTGATACAGGTGTTTTGATTCGACCGCTGAAATTTGATCAAATCGTAGACATCCAACAACCCATCACTCTTCCGGCCGCCCTCATTTTTTTTCGGTTCGGCGCGAACCACGATCCGTGTCGCATCCACACTCTCGACAACCCCGGCTCGCTTGGATTGGATGACGTAGCCAGAGTCTCTAGCTACGACCGCTTCCATGCCGGTTCCGACGAAGGGTGCTTCGGTCCGTACCAGCGGCACGGCTTGCCGCTGCATGTTCGATCCCATCAAAGCACGGTTCGCGTCGTCGTGCTCGAGGAAGGGCACCAAGGCTGTCGCGACGCTGACGACTTGTTTCGGCGAGACGTCCATATATTCGACGCGGTCCGCAGTCGTCGTTACAAAATCCCCTGCCTTGCGAGAAGAGATCGTTTCAGACACCAAGCGTCCCGATCCATCCACTTTTGAGTTGGCCTGCGCAACCGTGTACTGATCACCCTCAATCGCCGACAGGTATTCAATCTCATCAGTGACGCGCCCCTTACGGACCTTACGATACGGCGCTTCAATGAAACCGAAATCGTTGATCCTGGCATAAGTTGCCAGTGAAGTAATCAAACCGATATTCGGACCTTCCGGCGTTTCGATCGGACAGATACGACTGTAGTGGGAGGGGTGCACATCCCGCACCTCGAATCCCGCGCGTTCGCGGGTTAATCCACCGGGGCCAAGCGCCGACAAGCGACGCTTGTGCGTGATTTCGGCCAATGGGTTGGTTTGATCCATAAACTGCGAGAGCTGGCTACTGCTGAAAAACTCCTTGATCGCCGCCACGACCGGTTTGGCATTGATCAGATCGTGCGGAAGCACCGTCTCCATATCGAGCAGATTCATGCGTTCCTTGATGCTACGTTCCATGCGCACCAATCCCAAACGAACCTGGTTTTCCAGCAATTCGCCGACCGAGCGCACCCGCCGATTTCCCAAATGGTCGATATCGTCGATGTCTCCCTTGCCCAGCTTCAGATTGACGAGATAGCGGATCACCTCAACGATATCCTGCGCCGTTAACGTTCGCTGCTCGAGGGCTAGGTCAAGGCCCAGCTTCTTATTCAGCTTCAACCGTCCAACTGGGGACAGATCATACCGTTTCCCATTGTTGAACAGGTTCTCAAAGAGCACTTTGGCCGTCTCGACCGAGGGCGTTTCGCCCGGCCTGAGACGCTTATAGATTTCAACCATCGCCTCTTCCTTGGATTCAGTGTGCTCCATATCCAACGTATCGAGAATCACCGGCGTCGCAGTGACGGTATCTAGATAGATTGCCTTGAAGCTGTCGATGTGGCTTTCTAGAATCTTATCGAGCACCGCCGGAGTCAACTTGTGATTCTTCTCTAACACCTTCTCTTTGGACACCGGATCCACCAACTCAGTGAGGACCGCCCTGCCGACCAGGTCGGCGGCGTTCACTGGAACTTCCTTCACACCGGCAGCCTTCAGACGGGCAATGGAATTCTTGGTCAGCTTGGCGCCCTCGCGAACGATGGGCTCCTTACTTCCCTTTTCCGTAATTTCGACCGGACATCTCGCCCCGTGGTGAATCTCGGGATCAAGCTTCCGCATCAGTTTCCCTTTTACGATGCGGATTTCTTCCACGGCATAATACATTTTCAGCAGATCATCGCCGGAATAGCCGAATGCTTTTAGCAAAATTGTGGCAGGCATCTTACGGCGGCGATCGATCCGAACATAGAGGATATCGCGGGCGTCGAACTCAAAGTCCAGCCACGATCCGCGATACGGAATGATGCGGGCAGAGTACAACACCTTCCCGCTCGCGTGCGTCTTTCCCTTATCATGCGTGAACGAGGCGCCTGGAGAACGGTGGAGCTGACTGACTACCACACGTTCGGTGCCATTGATAATGAAGGTCCCGCGCTCTGTCATAAGCGGCAACTCGCCCACATACACTTCCTGCTCCCGCACATCGAGTACTTTTTTCTTCGGCCCCTTGTCTTCCTTATCAAAGACAACGAGGCGCACGCGAAGCTTGAGCGGCACCGCATAGGTCATCCCCTGCTCAAGACATTCACGGACATCGTATTTCGGCGTCCCCAATGAGTAGCTGGAAAATTCCAGCACCGCCGTATTGTTATAGTCGGCGATCGGAAACACGCTGACCAGCGCGGCCTGAAGCCCCTTGTCTTCACGCCTGTCAGGATCGGTCCCCAACTGCAGAAACTGCTCATAGGAGCGCTTCTGGATTCCGATCAAATCGGGAATGTCAATGTTCGCACGGATTTTCGAATAATCTTTCCGCTCGACCAATCCATTGACAGACATCTCCAACATTCCAAGCTCCTCCATCAGAGAGAGTGAACGGCCCTGCCGACATTAGCGGTACCGGCCCACGAAAATCTATTTGCTTCTGGCTACTTGACCTCGACTTTACCGCCACTTTCCTCTAACTTCTTTTTCATCGTCTCAGCTTCTTCCTTCGTGACACCGGTCTTGACCGGCTTCGGAGCACCTTCCACGAGATCCTTCGCTTCCTTCAAACCCAGGCTTGTCAGCTCGCGTACGACCTTGATCACTTGGATCTTTTTCTCGGCCGCGGCGCTCGCCAGAATCACGTCAAAGGAAGTCTGCTCCTCGACCGCCGCAGCGGCCGCACCGCCCCCTGCCCCAGGCGCTGCGATGGCGACCGGCGCCGCCGCCGTGACGCCGAAGCGGGTCTCCAATCCCTTGACCAATTCTGAAAGCTCCAATACGCTCATGCCTTCAATAGCCTTGATAAATTCCTCTTGCGATAACTTTCCTTCTGCTGTTGCCATGTCCCCTTCTCCTTTCTTCTTATCCTGGATTGCAGCTAACACTCCAACGAGTCCCCTCATGAGTCCGCTCAGTGCGTACACCAAACCACGGGACGGTCCTTGCATCGCAGAGAGCAGCATGGATATCAGCACCGCCTTCGACGGGAGGCTGGCCACAGCAAGAAGCTGCTCGGCCTGCAGCAAATTGCCGTCCAACACCCCAACGGTAATTTTTATCTTCTCTTCACGTTTTTCCGCTTTAATAAAATCGCGCAATATTTTGGTGGCTACCGCCGGATCGTCATACCCGATGAGCACCGCCAATGGTCCCTTAAAGTGGGATTTGGCTGCGACGATTTGAGTCCCCTCCACTGCACGTGCCGCCAGCGTATTCTTCATCACCCTAAACTCGGCCTTCACGCCGCGCAATTGCCTCCGCAGTTCCGTGACGTGATTGACCTCAAGCCCGGAACATTCCGTCATCACGGCGAGCTTCGCCCGTGAAAACTTCTCATGCAGTTCCGCAATGGCGGTCGCTTTCTCTTCCTTTTTCATGTCCCCTCTCCCCTCCCTCTCACGACGCTACCCTAGATGGGGCGACTGGATGATTCTAAAGCGGGCATCCCTGACACCGCCCGACCCAGGCACCCATGACCCGGTCCTTCGCCTGCTGGCCTCTTGCCGGCATGATGTCCTGCGAGCACGCCATGACTCCAAGTACCCATCCAAACTCTTAGCTCCACTCCTTGGTGATGACCATTGGGTCTAAGTGCACGCCGGGTCCCATGGTGCTGGAAATGGTGGCGCTCCTCAGGTACCGCCCCTTGACGGATGCCGGTCGAGCTTTCATCACGGACTCAAGAATGGCATTGGCATTCTCATACAAATGGTCCGGAGTAAAAGATACTTTGCCCACCGGCACATGAATGATCCCGGCTTTCTCGACCTTGTACTCGACTCGCCCTTTGCGGATTTCATTGACGGCCTTCGCGACCTCAAACGTCACCGTTCCCGTCTTCGGATTGGGCATGAGACCACGCGGCCCCAGAACCTTCCCCAGCTTTCCGACTGACGCCATCAAATCCGGCGTCGAAATCGCTTGATCAAAATCCATCCAGCCGCCCTTAATCTTTTCCATGAGATCATCAGCACCGACGTAGTCGGCTCCGGCCGCCCGCGCTTCCTGCTCCTTTTCCCCCTTGGCGAACACCAGCACACGCACCTTCTTGCCGGTACCATGTGGAAGCACGGTGGTGCCGCGAACCATTTGGTCGGCCCGCTTGGGATCGACGCCTAAGCGAAGGGCCAAATCAACGGTTTCATCGAACTTGACGTAGGCGGATTGCTTGACAGTCTCCACGGCTTCCTTGAGCCCATAGAGCTTCGGCTCCACCTTCGCCGCCGCTGCCTCAAACTTCTTTCCCATCTGCCTACTCCTTCCTCTCCCCGTCAATAACACCGACACGACATGCGCACTTGGCGCTCATCACTGGATGACGATCCCCATGCTCCGCGCCGTTCCTTCGATAATTCTAATGGCTCCTTCAACGTCGGCCGCATTGAGATCCGTCATTTTTTTTGTGGCAATATCTTTCAATTGAGCTTTGGTGATTTTGCCGACCTTATCTTTATGCGGGATCCCCGAGCCTTTGATCAGACCGGCTGCTTTTTTGAGCAGATCGGATGCGGGAGGCGTGCGAGTGATGAACGTAAACGTTCGGTCTTTATAAACCGTGATCACAACCGGAATGATGCTGTCACCATCCTTCTGAGTCCGCGCGTTGAACTGTTTACAGAACTCCATGATGTTCACGCCGTGCTGCCCCAAGGACGGTCCGACCGGTGGAGCCGGATTCGCCTTGCCGGCGGGGATCTGTAGCTTGATTTGACCGGTGATTTCTTTCGCCATGATTGCTCCTAGAAATTAGCTCAAACAGGATGCATAAAAGAGCTGCAGATGACACGAACCAACACTCAAGGGAAGCCCCCTGGAACAGTTGAAGGTGCTGCCGGGCCCAGAACGAAGTTGGGTTCCTTTTCCAACATCCTAGATTCTCTCGACTTGCATAAACCCGAGCTCAACGGGCGTGGACCGGCCGAAGATGCTGACCAGCACCTTGACGCGATTATGGTCGGCATCGACCTCATCCACTAACGCGTTGAATCCCAAGAACGGCCCGTCAATAATGCGGACATTATCGCTCTTCACAAATCGGATTTGCTCTCGAGGGGCCGCCGTTCCAGAATCCACTTGTTTCAGCAGAGAATCCGCTTCGTCACTCGTCAGCGGAATCGGCTTGGTCCCACCTCCGACAAACCCGGTGACCTTCGGAGTTTCCTTGATCATCTGAGCCGTTTCGTCGGTGAGCGGCGTCTCCAGCTCCAACAGCACATACCCAGGGAAAAATTTCCGCCTGGAGGTCCGACGCTTTCCATCTTTAATTTCGATCACGTCTTCGGTCGGAACCAGGACCTGCCCAAGCTGCTCGACCAAGCCCATTTGATTCGCGCGCTCCATGATACTGGACTTCACACGCCCTTCAAATCCGGCATAGGTATGAATCACATACCAGTTCTTCCCCATTCTCCCCCTCAATAGCTCCCGACCAGTCAGGTCATCAGATAATCTTACTCACCAACCAGACAAGAAACGAATCCACCACCGATAGATACAGCGACATGATGATACAAAACACGATCACAACTGTTGTAGATCCAAGCGTCTCGCTTTTCGTGGGAAACGTAATTTTGCGGAATTCACCTTTGACCTCATGAACAAATTCAACTATCGAATCCCACAATTTTTTGAACATTGAACGCTCCGTGCAGCAAGTTCCTACAAGACTGATTCGCTCATATAATGGCAGGGGCACTAGGAATCGAACCCAGACCTTCGGTTTTGGAGACCGACGTGCTAGCCGTTAAACACCATGCCCCTCTGCACAGGCTGTTGAAAACGACATCCGGCGGCGTTCTCGGTCGGCCCGACTCCCTGAGGCGTACACAACAGTACGCCTCAGTCGCCGCCCTCCCTGCGGCCTTGCCTGACGCCGTTTTGACCAGCCTGCAGGTTGCTCGCCTGCGGCCTCGTTGGGCGGCCTTTTTGAGCAACCTGCGAGGCAAAGATCAAGTACCACCGTCACCATTTATTTCACTTCTTTATGAGACGTGTGCTTTCTGCAGAAACGGCAATACTTATTTCGCTCAATGCGATCCGGATCATTCTTCTTATTTTTCATCGTCGAATAATTGCGCTGCTTACAGACCGCACACGCCATTGAAAATATTTCACGCATTTGCGCTCCCGCCTTCCTTGTTACGCCACAATTTCGGTCACGATGCCGGAGCCGACGGTCTTGCCGCCTTCCCGCA
>JBDUAJ010000133.1:0-8204 GCA_040004695.1 Nitrospirales bacterium
ACCGCGTGATCGCCTATACGCGTGAACAGCAGCGCCCGACGGTTATCCCCGGCCATATTCGAGAGGATGTGCCCGACTCCCAATGCATAGTGCCGGAGGGCGGGCAGCGCATCGCTTGTCGGTGCGATGGGACGAAGAGCTCGCGCTTGCCGCGGCGTGAGCGGCGGCCAGTTCGAATGAATGAGATGGGGCACTGTCGGTTCAGCCTGATCGACGGTGACGAAGCGCGCTGGAAGCGGGTACATCACGTGGCCGGCGACACGCGTCGCTTCAATGAGCATGGCGTCGCCGGCTGCGCTGCTACGCCCCGGCGAGTCGGGGCGCTCAAGCTGGATATCGAGACCGATCACTGAGGCCCCGGCACGATTGAGGGCCGTGATCATGCGCGCCAGGAGCGCGTGATCTAAAGGGCCGGTGCCGAAGCGAATATCAGTCTCGGTGGTTCGTGTGATGAAGACCAGTGATGGACTGACTTGAATAGGGGCGCGGACGCGCACCCAAGTATCGTAAAGGCTCCAGTCAACGGCGGCGGTCACTGATGTGGGAGCAAGGCGTTCGAGAATCGAGACAGCGATCGTGCTGACGACCGCAATCATGCAGGCTATCCCGGCTGTCGATCGTACGAGGGTCTTCACTATGGGGAGCGCATTATGGCGATGCATTCGACGCGGACTTCGATTTTCCGGATGACTGGTGGTTCTGCTGCAAGGCTGATATGTCTCGCAGAAGGGCTTTGGCTTCGTCTGAGGATTCTCCCTTCAAGAGCGCCTTCGCCTTTTTAACGTCCTGTTGTACGCCCAGCCCGTGCGCATACACACGCGCCATCACCAGACGCGGACGGGGCACGCCTTCCTCAGCCGTCATCTTAAAGAACGTCCGAATGCGCTCATCATACGGCGCCAGTTCGCCTTCCACTCCGCGTTGGTAGAGCGTTTCCAGAACAGCCTGAGCCGGCTCGCTCAACGCCATGGCTTCTTGAAGGAGCACAGGCAGTGCCTCCCGAAGACGGTCCTGTTGTATCAGCGCAGCGCCGACGCAATCGCTGGCCTGCCGGTCGAATTCAGGATACTCCTTCCACAGCTCGCTTCGGAATTCCGCGAAGGCCTGAATAATCGCGTCGCGCTCGCCCGCCGGACGCTTGTTCTTCGTGAAGACGCTCTGGCGCAGTTGCGAGAGCGCCTCCATGGCTTGCGGCTCGTGTTGCTCAGCGGCGCGGAACCACCATTGCACGGCGACCACGAGATCCCGTTCTACCCCCCGGCCTGAGGCATGTGCGCTGCCGAGAAAGTACTGGGCTTTCGGCATGCCGGCCAGCGCCGCGGCGTAGAACTCCTGTGCCGCGTCCCCTTCCTGGTTCGCCAATTTGAGCAGCAATCCGAGATTGTAGTGCGCGTCAGCGTAATCCGGTTTGAGCTGCAAGGCCGCGCGATAGGCCTCGATCGCCCCCCGCCGGTCTCCTAATCCGTATCGAACGACGCCGAGGGCGTAATGCGCCCGAACCAAATCGGGTTGCAGCTGAAGCGCGGCCTGCAATTCGTTCCGGGCGGACGCCCATTCTCGTTTGACCATGTAGACGGTCGCGAGATTCACGTGCGCTTGGACGAGATCGGGCTGTGTGCGAAGCGCGGCCTGATAGGCCTCGATCGCGCTATCGAGGTCGCCGATCTGGTAGAGCGCGGTGCCCAGGCTCATCCGAGCATCGCCGAATTCAGGCTGCACGCGAAGGGCTTCGCGTAATTCTTCGGTGGCTCCGATGAGATCGCCGGCATTGAGCCTGGTCACGCCGAGTACATAATGTGTTTCCTCCGGACGGGGTTCAGCTTCCGACTCCGCTTCAATAGGTGCCGGCTCTGCGGTCGCCGGTGCGGATTCCGGAGAAGGCGTGGCGGGGTCGGCATTCTGCGTCACCGCCGCCGGCTCGTCTGCCGCGAGAGCCTTGTTGATCTCAACGGCCTGATAGAGCGGAACGACGATGATACTGAGGTACGCGAAACGTGTGAGAAAATGGGCCTTGCCGCTCATAGCGTCCTAGGTGATTGGCCAATAATGGGTGGGATTATACCATTCCTCTTGCAGTCACGCGGGGGCCGGTCAGGATCCAAAACGCTGCAGCTGGGTTGCCAGCATGGTCGCCACCGCCGGGAGGTCGAAGGGCCACGCGTAGCGAATATCGGTATGAGGAAAGCGCACCCGAAGGCGCTCCAAACTCTCAGGGATTTCAATTTCAGAATGACTGCCACCCGGGGTAAGCATGGAAGGTACGACGGTGATCGTGGTGATCCCTGCCTGAATCATTTCTTCGAGAGCTTCCTCCACGTTCGGTGCACAAAATTCGTTATAGGCAATCGCGAAGTGTACCCCCTCTAATAATCCTTTGAGGTGGCTCGCCAGTGCCTCGAAGCCGGCCCGGTACGGGTCCGTCTCAGGAGTCCTCGGCCACTGTCGGATGCGCTGATCGAGGTCAATCTCTTCAGCCGTCGGCTCAGTCCCGCCGGCTCGTCGTCGGGCTTCCAGCGTTTTGACCTTCGTCACGAACTCGCGAGGGTAATCCTTGGGAATGCCGCCATGTCCAACCAGGAGCACGCCGCGCTGTGCTTTCAATTCCTTTGTCATATTGCTTTAGGAATTCCAGCGTCGAAGCTGGGAACATTTTTCAATATCCTGAGAATTCGGCCCATAAAAATGTGTGATCGGAGGGCGACGTAGCTCGGCGAGGTTCAATGTCGACGTCAACCTGCCTGCACGTGTTCGCCATGGGGGCGGTCGCCAGAATATGGTCGATCCGCCATCCCTTATTCTTCTCTAATGAGCTGGGACGGAGATAATCCCAAAACGTAAACTGCTGCTTGTCGGGATACAGTTTCCGAAACACATCCTCAAATCCCCAGGCCAGCGTCTCTTTATAGGCGCGACGGGCATCTTCATGGAAACAGACATGCTTGAGGTGTTTCTCGGGACTGTGGACGTCGATGGGTTCAGGAGCGACATTCATGTCTCCACACCACACTGCGGGGCGGTCGGGGGAGAGATGCTTCTCAAAATACAGCCGGAGACGCGTGTACCAGCCAAGTTTATAGGTATATTTGGGTGAGTCGATTTTGAATCCGTTGGGTACGTACGTGTTGATGATGGGAATACCGTCGATCACCACGCGCATCAACCGCACATCATCCGGCTCCGGCGCGGCGTCATCGAATCCGTAATACACCGACTCGGGCTCGGTGCGACTGAGCACGGCCACGCCGTTATAAGATTTCGTGCCGCGATAGGCAACATGATAGCCGGTGCTCGCGAAGGCCAAGGCAGGAAATTGCTCGTCCTGCACCTTTGTCTCCTGAAGGCACAGCACATCGGGCTGATGCTGCTCAAGCCATTGCAGCACGATGGGCAGGCGGATTCGGATCGAGTTCACGTTGAATGTGGCAATTTTCATCGATGACCTGACACGCGAAGGCGGGATTATAGCAGACGGGAGAAGCTGAGATCACTGCTGAAGCGGATGGATTGATGATAAGAGTAAGTGAGACCTCGGCGACCCCCAGAACAAGTCCGGAGGCCGCCGTAACACGTGTGAAATAGACTGGCTCTTCCTTTTTTGCCACCTCTGTTAGGCAAAGAGGAATGTCCTGTCACTCATCCCGTCTTGCGAACGTCCCCGCCGGGGGGAATTTCTCCACGCCACGCCCCCGTTTCATGCCCGCGGGATTCAATGAATTCCTTGAAGCGTTGGAGATCGCCTTCCACGCGTATGGAGACGATGCCGACTGCATCGCCTATCTTTTCCACGACTGTCTCAGGATCATATTCCAATTGGAGCATGACTTTCGTCGTGGTCGGGGAGATGTTATGAAACGTGACCACCCCCGCATTCGGGGCCCCGCTTCTGCTCCGCCAGGCAATTCGCTTATCGGGAATCTGCTCGGTGATTTCGGCTTCCCATTCCTTTTCCTTGCCGGCAATTTCGGCGCGCCAAAGCAACCGCTTGTCGTCCAGTTGCTTGACTTGCTTGACCCCTTCCATGAACTGGGGAAATTCTTCGAACTGTGTCCACTGGTTGTATGCAATCCTGACCGGAATATTCACCTCGATAGATTTTTCAATGGTGGACATTGCGCCTCCCTTTTTTTGGCTGGTCTCGTTACGGTCAACTAGGTCGACCGCACTGCACTCATACCCGTCATAAGTCTAAGTCTAAGGGACCGCTCCATATGCGGACTATCCGTGAGAGAACACGAACGCATGTCCGCAAGTGCCACGGATAGCTGTCGGACAGGGAAACTTAGTTATGGAGCGAGCAGAATTTAGCGAGATAAGGTGTGGGTGAAGGTCAGCAGACGACCGAGCAGATCTTTGTCCGCCGCTAAAATGCCACGAATAGTGGTTTTTGCTTGATTGAAAGACAGCGGACTGCCATTGCGATCCATGACCATTCCGCCCGCTTCTTCGATGAGAAGTACACCGCCCGCCACGTCCCATTCGTTTAACCCATCCAGATTGAGGGTGGCATCGGCCCGGCCGGCAGCGACGAGAGCAAGCGTGTAAGCGATCGAACCCATGGGGCGGCATTCGGCGGCGGCTTCGATGGCGCGGAAGATTCCTCGCTCCAATGCCGACGGATTCACCAGCACGACCGGACGGCCCTCCCGCCCGGACGTGACATGGATCGGTTGGCCGTTGAGCCAGGCGCCCATCCCACGGACGGCGGAAAAGAGTTCGTCCGTGGCGGGATTATAGACCGCCGCCACCACCGGTTGATGAGATTCGACGAGTGCGACCGAAATGGCATATTGCGGTACGCCGCGCATGAAGTATTTTGTGCCATCGATAGGATCGATGACCCAGACCCGTTTGGTCTCCAATCGGCGCGGGTCGTCCGGACTCTCTTCGGACAGCCAGGCATCGTGAGGAAACGCTGTCAGGAGTAGGTCATGCAGGATCTGATTGACGGCCAGATCGGCCGTCGTCACGGGAGAATGGTCCTTCTTGATATGGGTCTCGAACCCTTCCGCAGCCAGCTTCAATACTTGTTGTCCGGCTTGCCGGAGGGCTTGCTGCAGGACTTCTAACTCGTGGTTCCCGGCCATGATTTTTCCCCCTTCCCAACAATACCAGTTTATCTCATGGCGCGAAAAGGTGTGAACCACGTCGATCTACGCCTGGCACGCGGGAGCAAAAAGTCCCAAGTCGGCTATACTCTTCACAGAACTCAGGAATCTTTCACTCTGCGAGTGGTCGATGGCGCGAATACTTACCTGTCCTGATTGCGGAAAAGATGGCGTCCTGCGGTCGCACTGTTTTAATTATGCCGAACGCGTCGCTAGGCTGCTGCTCGTGGCGCCCTTTCGGTGCCAGGCGTGCAGCCACCGATTCCTAGCCTTTCACGTTGGGCGTGACTATTCGAAACATCTCCTGGATCGTCGCGAGCATAAACGCATTCCGGTTCGACTGGCCTTGTCCTTCTCCGGGGGCCGCATTCGCGGGAGCGGCATCGTGCGGGATATTTCTATGGGCGGATGCATCATCGAATGCGAGACCATCGTGCAGGTTGACGATATCTTCTATCTACAAATGTTTCTCGGCGAGCAGGGGATGCCCGTCGAAGTCGCCGCCATGGTGCGGTCGGTGAGTGCCAGGCGGATCGGCTTTAAATTCTTGCGCAGTGCGCGTGAAAACAAACGCCTCTTCGAATTCCTCCATGCCCAGGGCGCGTAAGCGTCTCCATCTCCAACACACTGTCTTATCTTCAGTAGCGCGATCAAAAAATCCAGTTCACGCCAAAAAATACGCCCTGGCGGCGTGTGTTGTCGACATTGTGTGTTTCCTGGACGACACCACCTGAGGCCGGGTATGCCTGGACAATCCCACTGCCGGACCGAATATCCCAATACGCATAGCCGCCTTCCAGGGTGAGTTGACGCCACACCCGCACTGACAGTGCCCCCTCCAATTGCACGCCATTACCGCCACTGGTCGTGGTTAAAAAGCTGGGGTTCTGCCGAAGGGCATCCGGACCACTCGTCCGTAAATGATGGACATCCTCGTTGCGGTAGGAGGTCACGGGGATATAGAACACGCTTCCCTTCAAGGCTAACCGGGACAGAATAGGGACGGTGATACGAGTGCCGAGGCGTAAACTCTGCCAGGTATTGGTCTGTGTCAGGGCATTGACGCTGCTGGGCGTATCTCGACCGCCTGGGAAGATATTTTGGGCGCCGTAGGCTGCGTATGTCTCGCGCCAATATTGGTATCCTAGAAGAAAATCGATTCCGCCCAATACGGGATTGCCTTCCGCCGTCCATTGGAACGCCCGTACTCCCGGTGTCAGGGAAAAGATCAGGGCGCTGCCGTCATTTGAGCGCGAGAGCGTCTCAAAAGTTTTTTGCGTTCGGTTGTCGCCGTCCCAGTCCTGATCGCGTAGCGTCCCGCCTCCAATGGTCCCGTACCCTATGGATCCCGTCACCACAAAACGGTGCACGACAAGATCGGCATTCACTTCTGTAATGACACTGTTCATGCCGCGCCAGTTCAGCTCCGACAGCACATTCGGATGCCCGTCAGGCGCGCCGATGTTGTGGGCGCTCCGCCCCTGGCTAATCCATTCACGAACGCCGACGGTCAGTGTGTAGGGTCGCTTCTCTTCCTTTATGGCGGGCTGTTGTTCTGTAGTGGTCGGCCGCTCTTCGATCGAAACCGGTATTTCTTCGGCGAATGAGAATCCAGTAAAAGCTGTCCAGTATGTCAGAACGAAGAGAACGGCTAACCGGCAATGTCCCATGGTCTTTAAATTCTCCGTGGAGCGACTATTCCCACGTGGACATCGAACATGCCACGATCTTTGTCCTCAACATAGCGACGCAGCGCTTCGGCAATGACAGGAAATGCCAGCGTGTCCCATGGAATCGTGTCGGGACGGAAGAGCTGCGCTTCCAGACTCTCGCTTCCCGCGCCATAGTCCGGACTTCGCATGGCGCCGCGGAAAATCATGTAGACCTGGCTAATGTGCGGAAGGCTGAAGACGGCATATAGCGAGGTAATCTCGACGTCGGCTTCGGCTTCTTCCAATGTCTCGCGAGCGGCGGCCTGCTCGGCGCTCTCTCCTTGCTCCATGAACCCCGCCGGGAACGTCCAAAACCCCGTCCGCGGATCGATGGCACGGCGGCACAGCAGGAGTTGACCGCCCCATTCCGGAAGACACCCGACGACAATCTTTGGGTTTTGATAGTGGATCGTCTGGCAGGTATCGCAGACGAATCGCGAGAGGAGGTCCCCCGGCGGGATTCTACGCGACACTGGCGAACCACAGTCACTACAAAACTTCATAACACCCGTGTGATGCCACGACTATTCCCGAGGAGGGCGATTCTGATTGCGCATGCGGCGAAGAGAACAATAGAGGGCGTATCCTTGAGCCAACATACCGGTTGCAATCAATCCCAATGAGGTCCGAAGCCAGACTGAGTCTGGATGATCCAATCCATACATGCCCATGACAAACCCCGAGGCGATCGCGACGATGCCGACCGATCGTGCAATAAACGCACTGTGCTGCAAGCCAGGGCTGGCCATTGCATGAAGGACGCTAGTCCGGATTATTCATGAATAATCCGGACTAGTCCTTGACCTCCTGCACGCCGTCGACGAAATAGTCCGTGGAACCGAAGCAGTCGGTCGGGATGCCCCGATACTCCCGGTAATGCAGCACGACCTTCTTTCCCAGCGACTTGTTGATTTGATCCGCGACGGCCTTATCCCAGACACTGAACGTCCAGATCATCGGCGCGACCCCTGGCACCGTCGTCATCGCCATTTCGCCCTCATAACTCTTGCAAAGCCAGCCCTTGTGCGAGAATTTTTGCAGATACCCGACTCGGTCCCCATCCGAAAAACTCCATTTGAGAACGAATAGCAGGTACGAGAGAAACAGCACGATGGGAATCAGGAAGATGGCCCACGCCAGCCGCCTTGTGCTTCGACGCCAGTCAACGCTCGTCATGATCCGCCTCCCGCAACAGTGAAAAGCGCGGGACCGGCGTGCCGTCGATCAGCACGTGCTCCATAAACATGGCGCTCGGCCTGACCCACAACCCACGATCGCCGTTCAGGGCTCGATACACCACCAACTCTTCCTCCGTCTCAGAATGCCGGGCACATCCGATCACCTCGTACTCGTTCCCCTTATAATGCCTATATCGACCCGGTTTGAC
>JBDUAJ010000007.1:0-26620 GCA_040004695.1 Nitrospirales bacterium
AATGAAATGCACCCCGAGATCCTGAGCCGTTTCGATTAATTCCGGGATGCCGGGCATGCGATGGTCCCGCATGACGCGTTTCATCATGGAGGTTCCGAGACCGCCAAAGTGAAATTTCGACAAGGGGAGGGCGTCGGCCCCTCCCTTATTGAGCAGGCCGAACATGCGGCGGAGCAAATCTTTCGCGGAGCTGGACGCGCCTTTGCGCCTGATGGCATTCAATCCCCAGAAGGTAAAAAACATCGTGACCCGCATACCCATCGCCGCCGCACCCGTGGCGATGATAAACGCGGCCATGGCACGATCCATGTCGCCGCTCAGCAGCACAATGGTCACGCCGTCCGGTTTCGTTTCCTGCAGTTCAGCGAGCGCTGCGGCTGGTTCCAATTTGGTCGCATTCATGATTCACCTGCTTTCGCTGTATGTTCGCTGAAAATCACGCGAGACACGCGCAAATTGACTATAGTCCGTGGTTCTTTTCCCTGTCAAGGCAACGTCGGGCGAACGTAGCCGACCGGCGTCAATTTTGATATAAGTGTTTTCTGATGACTCTCACTTCAGCGCAGCGATTCGCGATCGGGCTCGGGATCGCCTTCCTGCTCTCTCCTTCCACGGCTGCCTGATCCGACCCGCATCGGCTTGCGACCGTTCCGGCTCTGGCCGTCGGTATGATCGAAGGGACGGAAGTCGGCAGTGTACATTACATCGTAATTCAATTAGATGAAGACCGGCTGAGCCGCGGACCAACGGTTCAATTTAGCGAACGATCCCGCGGATCCGCTGTCGGAGACGAATGGAAAGAAGGCGTCCAGACAGCCATCACCGCTGCCGCGCAGGCCGTCAAGGAGGACGCCAGAGGCTGGACGATCACGATTAAAAATCGTGCGTATGCAAATTACACAAATGGAGCCAGCGCAAGCAGCGCCATCGCGGTGGGGTTGATTGCCGCCTGGCGCGGTGACGCACTCAGGCCGGATGCCGTGATCACAGACCTGATTACAGCGGACGGACGCATCCAACCGGTCGCCAGCTTACCGAGTAAACTGGAAGGGGCCGCACGCTCCAACATGCATATCATGCTGATTCCGGCAGGCCAGGCCCGCACTGATGAATGGGATCTCTTCGAACTGGGGCGCCAGCGCCACATCACGATCATCGAAGTCGGTACGCTCAATGAAGCGTATGAATTGATGACCGGCCAGCGTCCTTAACCTGGATCATTCATGAATGGTGTTGCGGCAGCTAGTTCTCTTACGCGGCGGAGCTTTTCGTTCGGCCGGAACACGGCCGGAAGTACGCCTGCATCGCCGCCACGTTGCGAGAAGCCCGGCCTTCAGCCGACTCGCAACGACATTCCTGAATGTTCCTCGTCAACTATTCCGTCTTCGTATCGATCAACAGTCCGATGGCCCGCTGGATTTGCGCGCGAGTCCCCAACAAGACCAGAATATCACCGACTTCAAGCCGCACTTTTTCGGGAGGGTTCGACTGAGTGATGCCGCTCCGCGTCAGGGAAATCACTGATGCGCCCGTTCGGGGACGTATGGAAACCTGCATGAGCGATTTGCCTGCCGCGGGAGAATCCGGATCAATCCGGCAGGTTTCTACTTCAACGTCGGTGAGTGTCCCCCCTCGCATATGATGCGCGAGTTCCGGCAAGGCACTACGCCGGAGCAGGGCATAGCCCTCGCGCCGCACTTGTTCGGCCTTCTGCATGATGAATTCCTGAGGCATTTTGTACGTACGGAGGACTAGCGCAAAGATTTCAATGGAGGTTTCAAACTCCTCAGGAACCACATCATCCGCCCCAAGCTCTTGGAGTTCTTGGAGTTCCCGCAGGTAGCGGGTCCGGACGACGATGTGCAACTGGGGATTGAGCCCTCGAGCAATTTGGACGGTCCGTCTGGCGGAAAAGGGATCGGAAATCGCGACGACAAGCACCCGCGCATCATCGATCCGTACATGACGAAGCACGTTCGGACTCATGGCGTCCCCATAATAGATTTGGACGTCGTTCTTCGCCTCTCGCCGAACCTTATCGCCATCAAGATCCAGAACGACATACGGAATTTCCGTTTCACTAAGCACGCGGGCCAGATTCCGTCCATTTAACCCATAGCCCACGACGATGACATGGTCCTTAATCTTCAGATGTAAGGATTCTGATTGCGCGAGATGGGCCACCGTTTTTCCGGGAAGCCAGCGTCGAGCGCGCTGCAACGCTTCGGCGCGCCGCGCGAGCCTGGGAGAAACCTGAATCAAAAACGGCGTCAACAGCATAGTCAGAACGGACACGGCGAGAAATAACTGATAGGGTTCCCCGACCAGCAACCCGGCCTCTTGCCCCTCTTGAGCCAGAATAAACCCGAACTCGCCTACCTGCGCCAAAGCCATACCCGCTAAAATGGCAGCCCGCGGAGGAATCCCCGCGGCTAAGACTGATCCAGTTGCTGTAATAAACTTTCCGACTAGGACAGCCCCCACCATGGCAAGCACGAGCAATGGCTGGTCGAGCACGACCCGGACATCCATCAACATCCCGATGGACACAAAAAAGAGGCTATTGAAGCTGTCACGAAAGGGCAGGACTTCGGCCATCGCTTGATGGCTATACTCGGACTCGGAAATGACCAGGCCTGCGATGAACGCCCCGAGCGCGAGGGACAACCCGCTCAGCGAGGTCAACCACGCGATGCCGAGGCAGAGGACAATAATCGTCAGTAAAAAAAGCTCGCGGCTGCGGCTGCGGACAATATGATCCAGAAGCCGGGGAACCAGGAACCAGGCCGTGACGACAATCAGTGCAACGAGCCCGACAGATTTCAGCAACACCCACAAGAGCGGAACCACCGACCCGTCGGTCGGCTGGGCCAGCATCGGCGTGAGCAGCATCATGGGCACGACGGCAAGATCTTGAAAGATTAAGATCCCGATCGTGATGTGCCCATGAGGCGAGTCTGTCTCGCCGCGATCCGCCAGCATCTTTAACACGATGGCCGTACTGCTCAAGGACAAGAGGCATCCCCAGAAAATTGCTTGTCCTTGCGACAGCCCTGCGAACCGGCCGATGATGGCAGCCAGTATCACGATACTGCCGACCTGAAGCGGCCCGCCAATCAGTAACAAGCGACGGGTGGCCGTGAGATGCGCCATCGAAAATTCAATCCCGATGGTGAAGAGCAACATCACGATGCCGATCTCGGCCATGACATGGACCTGAGCGACATCGGACACAAGGTTCAGCCCATGCGGACCAAGGAGGGCACCGGCCGCTAAAAACCCGGCAATGGACGGTAAGCGAAGACGCTGAAAGATCAACACGACCGAGATTGAAACCGAAAAGATGATCAGCAGATCGCTTAATACATGATTATCGGTCACGCACTCCTCCGCCGTATCATTCAACAGTCAGTGGCCGTACCATACAACAGGGTATCCGAGCGAGCAAGGACACACCGGGTTGTCCGCCCGAATGACGCGTGGTACATGCGCACCGCCATAATCCATCCCTCGCTCCGAGCCATTGTGTTCGATTTCAACGGCGTGATTGCTGAGGATGAGACGCCGCATTTCCTTGCCTTCCAGCAAGCCTTGAGCGAGGACCGCTTTCAACTGACCAACGAAGATTATTATGGCCGCTATCTTGGAATGGATGAGCGCAATTGCCTGAACGCCATCTTAACCGAGATCACTAACGAGAGCCTTGCGACGCGGGAAGAAACGGCGGGTCGCCATGATCGAGGCGATAGAGGGTCAACGGGGCCAGCGCCTCTGCGCCTGAGACGATCTCCGTCCCACCATCGGGCCGCGCGCGAAAGATGTCCAGGGCGTGACTGTAGTGGTACCCGCAGCCGTCCGGCGCGATGAGTTGTGCGAGCTGCGCGGGTGGCTCCCAATTCGCCGTGAGAAGCGCCGTCCGCGCCGGATTCCGATCATTGAACATGAACGACAAATGGTCCGGATACCAATCAGCGCCGCCGGTCGCATAGGAGACGAACAATCCGGCCTTGGCCGCCGCCACTAAATCCGAGAGGTACCGGTTGGTCAGATACCCGTTTTCCCCGGTCTCGAGCCATGTCCCTGGAGGGGACAGGCTGGCATGTGCCGCATAGGTCCGTATCTCAAGCAGTTGCTGTTGCGATGCGAAGACGACAGCCATGGGACCATACTGCTTCACCAACTCGTCGATGATGCCTTCCTTCACCGCCGACTTCCCGGCATTTGTGGGGCCGCTGTCGACATGCACCAGGACGTTTCGACCGCGATCTGTGATCAGATAGCAGTTTCTCGGCATCTCGATGTCGCATGGATCTTCGCCGAAAAAAGGGACTGAGACGACCGCCCCGCCGCCGAATTTCCATGAGTCGCCATGCGCCAGCTCGACGATCTGCGTAAATCCGAGTTCTCGAAGCAGCGCGGGGTAATCGTAATACAGCGCTCGGCGGTTCCGTCGGCTGGGGACAATGACCGGGATCTCTTTGGGAAAGTGCGCGAGCGTGCGCGGATCGACATGGTCGTCATGATCATGGGTCAAGAAAATCGCGGCCGGACGAGGCAAGAGTTCACCCCAAAGGGATGGGACTGGTGACTCGGCAAACCACGGCATCAACCAGGGATCGAAGAGCAGGCACTCATCACGTTGTCGATACAGCAACGCCGCATGGCCAAAATGGACGACATCCTGATCCTGGACGGTGGAAAGCCAGTGCGCGCGGACAGAGGCTTGAGCGGTCACACTCAGGCAGTCATACTTCTTCAGCACGTCCAGCAATTCCGTGATAAAGCGCGAGACATCGCGGCCCAGCGCGGTGGCGACAGTACGGAGCTCCGAGACCCGGTAGGTGCCGTCCAGATAGCCAAGAAACTTTCCGACGGTAGGGCCGATCGGTCGATCAAACGGCATTGGAATCGCTTGCCGCTTGACTGAATGAAAGATGCGCAGCCCCATGTTCGTCATCGTGGCTGACTTTGTCTGATCTTTAGGATAGTCCCACAGAAACGTGCCGTCCGGCCGGCGGCGGCAGGTAATGTGCCGGCTGAGCTGTGGCCGTGAATTGACCAGCTCCGCATAGGCGTCTTCCAGGAGCGTCCGGCGCGAGGGATCATCCAGCGGCGCTCGTCGCGAAAAGACGTCGCTGATTGCCGTTTCCACCCCACTCAGCAGGACGCTATGCGCTTCATGCAGACTGGCCAACACCTCGGGCGCGACCCCGCCAAGAAATGGCAGCGGCCCGGGCGCCTCACTGCTCTCGAACTGAACCCACGCCCATGGCACCAGGCCTATATATTGATCGCTGCGAAGGGTGTCCCAGACTTGAGTCATAGTAGATAATGCAAAATTAAGAATTCAAAATGCAAAAGTGAACTACCTTCATTTTGCATTTTGCATTTTTAATTTTGAATTATTCCGGCGCCGCGCCTGAAATGCTTGGTTCATAGAGCACCTGCACGGTGTTGCCATCGGGATCGGCCAGATAAAAGGAATAACTGCCATCGCGGTGGCGTGTGAGGCGTTTGACGATTGTTGCCTGAGCCTGTTCCGCTTCGTGAAAGAGTTGATCCACCGTGTCAGATGAATCGACGATAAATCCCAGATGATCAAGATATTGACCGGTGCCCTGCTTATAGTCCGCGAGCTCAGACAACGGAATTTGGTGGAGCGCCAAATTGTCCTGCCCCGAGCTGAGGTACACATTCTCGGGGTCAGGGTGCCACACGACCCGCATGCCGAACAGGGCTTCATAAAAGGCGCGTGACCGAGTGAGATTCGCGACCTTAAGCGCCACGTGCCAGAGACCTTTTACTCCCCGAGACGGCCTATTCATGTGGTTCCGATTCATTCATGAGCCACCCGCTATCGCGCTAGTTATAGGGCGCGCTCTGCTCTCGGGTCAATCTGAAACTTGCTGAAACTTGCTGAAGCTTGCTGAAGCTCGCTCGTCTATTGTTCACCGTGAACGGTGTGATACGATCCCGACCTCACCATTTTATCGTCCAAGAGGAGCCAATGCGAACCTTTGCGTTATGCGTCATCAGTGCCCTTGTCTTATGGTGTGGAGAACCCTCGGCTGCCGAACCGACCACGAAGCCGGCGAATGACGTGGCGGGGAAAGACGGCGCGCCAATGATTCTGGTGCCGGCAGGTCCCTTCCCGATGGGTGTCCCCAAAGGCGATCGGGATGGCGGACGTGATGAATATCCCAGGCACGAGGTTGTGCTCGACAATTATTACATCGACACATATGAAGTGATCCATGGGCGTTATGCGGACTTCGTCAAAGCCACGGGACACCGAACGCCGGAAAATCCCAAGTATCCCAAACGCACGCTCTGGAGCGATCACCTGTCGGTTTCGCTGGCTGAACGCCCTGTCATTAACGTCGACTGGCATGATGCCGATGCCTACTGCCGCTGGGCCGGCAAACGGTTACCGACGGAGGCCGAGTGGGAGAAGGCCGCTCGCGGCACCGACGATCGACGTTTCCCCTGGGGGAATGTCGAACCGACGCACAAGCACCTTAATTTCAACCAACAGTGGCAAGGTGAGAAAACCTTGATGCCGGTCGGCAGTTATGAGGCCGGGAAGAGTCCGTTCGGGGCCTACGATATGGCCGGCAACGTCTGGGAGTGGGTCGCCGACTGGTACGACCCTTTGTATTATGAAAAGAGTCCCGGGGCAAATCCCAAGGGGCCTGACACCGGGACCTATAGAGTCCTGCGAAGTTCCGGCTGGTCAGTCGAGACTCCCCTCGTGCGGATCTTTACACGGGTCAAAAGCGATCCGACGAACAGAAATGACTCCACCGGCTTCCGCTGCGCAAAAGACGCAGCGGAAGCCGAAGTAAAAAGGCAAAAGTAAAAAGGTAAAACTTCAACGCACAGTTTGGAAAAGCGCATCGGACACCGAAGCGCAAGGCATAAAAAATGAAAGTTGAGGCCGCAGAGTCCGAGCTAAAGTGAATACGCAAGAGATGAGGCCAAAGAGTTTGGATCAATTTGATATTGTCGAGAGAACGTTCCGCTTTGCGCTCCAAATTGTTCGGCTATGTCAAGAAATCGATGGGAAGCCAGGTGTAACAAGGACATTGGCGCTTCAACTTTTAAGATCTGGAACATCGATAGGAGCTAATGTAGAAGAAGCGCAGGCTGGTCAGAGTAGGGCCGACTTTATCAGCAAATATGCGATAGCTCTCAAAGAAGCACGCGAAGCCGCGTATTGGCTTCGGCTTCTAGATGAATCAAATATTCTGAAAGCCAGGCCGATTGAGCCCTTAAGGACAGAGGCTGCAGAGCTTGGTCGCATCCTCGGTGCTATTGTTTCGAAGGCAAAACGAAATAGTCAGCCTTAAACTTTTTACTTTTACCTTTTTACTTTTTACTTCAAATCCATAATGTCACACGGATTTGCCGGTCTCCGCGTCGCGGCCTTCGAAAGTCGGATGGCGGAGGAGATGAGTCGCCTCATCGAACGCTATGGGGGGCAGCCGCTCGTGGCGCCGTCGATGCAGGAGATCCCGCTTCAGGACAATAGTGACGTCCTGGAGTTTGGTCGGCGGCTCTTTGCCGGGGACGTCGACATGGTCATTCTGCTGACGGGCGTCGGCACCAAGGCGATGGTCGAAGTCTTACTCACACGGGACGACTTGGACCGGATCAAGAGCGCGCTGGCTCGAACGACGTTGGTTGTTCGTGGTCCAAAGCCGAAAGCCGTGTT
Source organism: Nitrospirales bacterium (assembly GCA_040004695.1). Taxonomy (GTDB): domain Bacteria; phylum Nitrospirota; class Nitrospiria; order Nitrospirales; family Nitrospiraceae; genus JAICXS01. Next base: position 7,715 of record JBDUAJ010000007.1, read on the forward strand.
ACGTGAGTTAGATCTCACTCCCACCATCGAAGTTCCGGAGCCGAATACCTGGCGCGACATTCTTCAGACGCTCGATCGAGCCAAGCCGGTGAACGGTCTTCGAATCGCCGTGCAGGAATATGGCGTGACGAATACCGAGTTGATCGAAGCTCTGCGGGGGCGTGGCGCGCAGGTCACTCGCGTCCCGGTCTATCGATGGACATTGCCCGACGATCTGGCACCGCTCCGGCGCGTGCTCGACGCGATTCTTGAGGGACGGGTGGACGTGCTGCTGATCACCAATGCGGTGCAGGTCGATCATGCGCTTCAAGTGCTGGCACAGACGTCACGCCAGGACCGGTTTCGTCAGACTTTATCCAGGCTGATGGTGGCCTCCATCGGGCCTACCGCCACGGAACGACTGCATAGTTATGGATTCCCGGTCGATCTTGAACCCTCTCATCCCAAGATGGGCATTCTCGTCAAAGAGTCCGCCGAACGGGCGACCGAAATCCTTCAGAACAAGCGCGCCGCCCTTACTTAGCCGGGATTATTCATGAACGGCTGCTGCCGGCAGCCGACCCTCTCGCCCGGCGGGGCTTTTTTCGTTCGATCTCCTCGACGGACCGCACGTACGCCTGCGTCGCCCTCACGTGCGAGAAGTTCAGGGGAGGGGCACGTCTTCGGGCAAAGCGACCGTCCTGGCAGACGCAGGGTCCATGGGTGAGACAATGCCTGGGGTAGGGGCGGGTGAACACGGGAAGGGGGCGCGTCTTGGCGCGCCTGGGGTGGGGCGGGTGAAATGGAGGCTTCGGTCTCAGCAAGACACGGCTGCCTCACAGGACACGGCCCGCTCACCATCTCGCGGGCGTGCACAAACATGGCCTCACTATTCGTGATGCCGTGCACCTCTGCGGCGTCCGCAAACGTGACGCGCCTATTCCGCGCGTCGCGGACCTCGTGACCCATTCATAAATAATCCAGGCTAGCAGCCTGTCCCTGTTCTTCGTCCCCATGCCAACATTCGGCTCATTGACCATACGGTCGACCCTTAATACAATAGGTAGGTAAAGCCCTTACACTGGAAAAGGCGGCCAGCCGATAGGACCCGACCGAGTTGTTTCTTATATGTACAGGTAGCTTCGATGAAGCTACTCAAGGAAGGGAGAGTGACGATGGGACAAGCGGGAGTGGCAACGAGACCGAACGAGAAAGCGGCTCGCAAACCGATTGAAGGAACTTCGAATAAATATCGCGAGATTGTCTCTACCTTGCAACGGCAGCGGGCGGACCTTCTTCAGCTCGTGACCGCCAAACCGCTTTCTGAAGGGATTGAGATCACGGCCTGTCCGGATTTGAACGATCAGGCAACGGCCGAGGTGGACCAACATTGTACGTTGAGTCTGAAGGAGCGCGAACGCAACCTTCTGAAGCAAATCGACGATGCGCTTGCGCGATTGGCCGGCAATCGGTATGGCATCTGCGAGGAGTGCGGGGAAGAGATTCCGTTACGGCGGCTACAGGTAAGGCCAATGACGACGCTTTGTATCGCATGCAAGACGTTACAAGAAGAAGACGAAAAGATTCGCCATTAATGCACCCCGAGGGGATTGAAAGAGAGTGCTGTATGATCACGACGAATGAACTGGTCATTGAGACATTCAATCGTTTGCTGGCCGTCTGTAAAGCCAGCGAGCAGGCGTTCCGGGTCGCTGCGCATGCCGTCCAGGACACTGAACTGCGAACCGCATTCAAACAGTACTCGCATCAGCGCGCACGGATGGCGTCGGAGTTACGGATGGAAATCCGTCTGTTAGGCGGAGAACCCGAAATGCTGAACGGCATGACCATGCCATCGGCATTAGCAGACGTTGTTACTGCATCCACACAGATGGACGAACAAGCCATCCTGCTGGAATGCGAGCATATGGAAAAAGCCGTCAGTCACATATTCGAAGAGGCGCTCGACGACTCCAATATGCCATTCGAGCTGGTCGTCGCGCTCCGAAGACAATACGGGGAAGTTCGACTCGCCATCGGCCGCCTTCACACGCTAGAGCGCCCGCTGACAGCGGGGGCCTCCTAGGCAGTTCCGCATACCGCACGGATCCGATTCGCTGACCCTCATCAGGTAGCTATAGGCTACGAAGCCGGCTGACCCGGCGGCTTGGCGTCTCCGGCCTTTTCGGCGCCACCGTCAGCGAGTGAACGCGCACATCGGAATCCCAGCCAGTTCATCTTCACATTCGGATCCGCCCCATTTCGTTGTGCCGCCCGTACGACCGGCGTGCTGTCGATCCACCCGCCGCCGCGAAAACCTTTTTGCGTTCCCTGGGCCGGTCCCATCGGATTGCGGTCAGGTCCCGTCGCATAATATTTCGGGTCGTACCAATCCGCGACCCATTCGGCCACGTTACCGGACATTTGATAGATCCCATAGGGACTGATCGCATTCTCATACTTGTCGACAGAGATGATGGGTGGATACAGCAACAGCCGCTCCGGCCGATCCCGGACCGGACCGGATAGTCCCGTTCGACCAAAATTCGAACGGCTGAGTCCAGCCGGTTGGTTCCCCCAGGGATAGACACGGCCATCTTCGCCGCGTGCCGCTTTTTCCCATTCGGCTTCAGTCGGCAGCCGTTTGCCCGCCCACCTGCAGTACGCATCCGCCTCGTGCCAGGACACGTGCATTACGGGATGGTGCATCATGCTTTCCTGAAAGTTTCCACCATCGTACCGCCAATCGATGAGCGGAGGACGATCCGTCGCCAGGACAAACTTCAAAAAGTGAAGAGCCGTCACTTCATACTTATCGATGTCATACGCATCGAGATAAATCCGTCGCTGCGGCAGCTCGGGCTGATAGGAGTTCCTATCGACCTGCTTGCTGCTGCCCATGAGAAATTCCCCGGCGGGAATTTTAACCGGGCCGTCCTTCGTGGGGAGCTTCGCCCGCTCCATGGCTAATGTTCTTCCGTCCGGCGTCCATTCGTTGGTCATGTCCGCCACGTCTAATCCCCAGACGAGCCCTGCTCCCGAAAGCCCGGCCGCCAGCGCAAGGATTGCCATTCGCCGTTTCACTCGCCAATACCGCTGATTCACAAGTCCACCCCTTCCGTGACTAACATTGAACCCATTGCCTTACATCGGTCGTTGTTTTGGTTGGGACTCTTTCGTCCCATCGAATTGTTCTAACGGCTGAAAATTTACCGGCAATTGAAAGAGGAAATCGGAAACCGGCCGAAGGGCGACATGACGATACTCGACCTGCCAACTGCCGTCCTTCCGCGCAAGCTTCAGCGGGAAATGAATGTCCGTGGCAAGCCACTGGTAATAGACATCCTCTCGATTCGCTTCACGCACAGTCACTTCATACAGCGTGGTCGGATGCCCATCCAGCGTTTCCGTTCCAATTTCTTCCCGCTTCACTTCGCCGTCCAATTTTTCATGGACCTTCGGCGCCTGTTCGGGATCATACGGGACCGTCTTAAAATGACGCATGCGGGAGAGGAGCAACCACATGACCTGTTTGTCCTTGCGGACAATGGTCACATTGACGGGATTAAGGTCATGATGCTCCAGACGCCAGCGGTCGTCCCGATAATAGATATTCGTTTTCCGGCTGTGTCCATTCGTTTTGGTAATCTGATCCGCAGAGAATTCGAGCGCCCACGCCATGCCTCCGACGTGCAGCCACGCAGCGAGTGAGACCATGGGCAAGAATCGCAACATGCGAAAGTCTAACATACACGCCGCGACCGTTTCCGGCGGCGGACGCCATCGGTAGAATCGTCCCTGCTGTTAGGTCCTCGCCAACGCGACGGCTAGAAACAGCACGATGACGCCAAGCAGGAGTCCCAGGCGGGCTACCACAGCTGATAGACGAATGAGCAGAAGATCGGCCGGGCTGGGTATTTCAGAAGCCTCGCGCCTGAGCCGTCCCACCAACGGCCCTAACCAGACATCGTGCACAGCCGTGAGCAACACCAATCCTGCCACAATCCACAACTTCAGGTGCAGCACGGACCGCCATGCCTCAGGCTCCTCCAGCGTGCCGGTTCGCGAACTGATGAGCAGCGGTCCGGAAAGCACGAGGAGACCGATCATGATCCACACGATGATGCGGAAGCGGCGTGCGAGCGTTTGAAACAGGATCCGGCGGTCCGCACCAAACGTGCCTCGTCGAAAGACCGGCACCAACACAACCGACAAGAACACCATCCCGCCCAGCCAGACAACAGCCGCCAACACATGGATCCACGCCAGGACGATCATCATCGTCGTGTGTCAGCCATGGTGATGCGAACGGTCTTCATCACACCATCGTCTCTTCATTGACTACGGTCGTAAAGCGGGGCGCATCATACCATAGGCAATACAGTTTGTGATCTGATGATTTGGTGATCTGGCAACGTGAAGAATGAGCGCACGACAAACGACTACACTGTGCAATTGATTCGCTTCCATCATTATCAATACAATCTCCGTATCATCGGCACAGACCAAATCAGGAAATCACACTGTCTACATGAGAGCCATGGTATTAGAGCGCGGCGTCGGTGCAGGGGCCTCCCCGCTCGTCCTGAAGGATGTACGGCTTCCGGAGCCGGCCCCTGACGAAGTTCGCGTCAAGGTCACCGTGTGCGGAGTCTGCCGGACTGATTTGCATATCGTCGAAGAAGACTTGCCGCCGATCAAGCGCCCGATCATCCCCGGCCATGAAACGGTCGGAATTGTGGAGCGTGTCGGGCGCGACGTGCGGGCCTTGAAAGAAGGCGACCGGGTCGGTGTCGCCTGGCTCCAGCGAACGTGTGGACAGTGCGAATTTTGCCGAAGTGGTCGAGAAAATCTCTGCTCGGCCCCCACCTTCACGGGATACCATGTCGACGGCGGGTACGCGGAATATGCGACCGTACCCGAGCATTTTGCCTATCCGATCCCGTCGGTCTTTACGGATGAAGAGGCCGCGCCACTGCTCTGCGCCGGCATCATCGGCTATCGCGCACTCCGCCTCAGCGGCATCCAGCCCGGCCAGCGACTCGGCCTATACGGATTCGGCGCGTCGGCCCACATCACGATCCAGGTCGCGCGCCATTGGGGCTGTTCCGTCTTTGTCTGCTCCCTAAAAGAAGAGCATCAGGCCCTGACACGAGAATTGGGAGCAGCCTGGGTTGGAGGAGCGACAGACATCCCGCCTGAAAAACTGCATGGCGCCATCATCTTCGCCCCGGCCGGCGAAATTGTCATCCCAGCGCTCAGGGCCTTGGACAAAGGCGGCACCGTCGCCTGCGCCGGCATTCACATGTCACCGATTCCGTCCATCGATTACGACCGAGAACTGTTCGGCGAGCGCATTCTCCGCAGCGTGACCGCCAACACCAAACAAGATGGGATAGATTTATTGCGGGAAGCCGCCGAGATTCCCATCCGTCCGCATACGCAGCGATTCAAACTGGAAGAGGCGAATACGGCGTTGCAAGCGCTGAAGGCCGGAACGATCAAAGGCGCGGGGATATTAGCGATGGAAGCGTAGAGACGAGCTTATTTAATCCAGGATGCTCAAAAAGGCCACCCAACGAGGCCGCAGGTCGTTCGGACGCCGAGGCGTGCTAGATCAGTCGTTGAGGCGCCCGAACGATCGAGAACGCAGCTCGGGAAGGGGCGCGTCTTCGCGCCTGGGGTGGGTGGGTGAAATGAAGGTCCTTTTTCAGCATCCTGATTTACTTCGCCTTGATGCACTCCACGTCGAGCTTGATCAGCACCTCATTGCCGACGATCACGCCGCCATTATCGAGCGCTTTGTTCCAATTGATCCCGAAGTCCTTCCGGTTGACCTTGCCTTCCGCCGTGAATCCTGCGCGAGTATTGCCCCAGGGATCTTGATTCACCCCGTTGAAGGTGCCGACGAGCGTAATTTCTTTCGTCACCCCGTGAAGCGTGAGATCGCCGACCGCCGTATACCCGTCGCCGGTCTTATGATAGGTCCTCATCTTGTAGGTCATCGTCGGATATTTCTCGACGTCGAAAAATTCTGGACTTTTTAAATGGGTGTCGCGCTTTTGATGATTGGTAGTGATCGACGGCGTCTTGATGATCGCTTCGATGACCTTGACCGCCTTAGCGTCAAGGTCCATCTCAATAAAGCTGGTGTACTCCATGAACTGCCCGCGAGTCTTCGACACCACCATATGGTCCACGCTGAACCCGATGGTCGAATGGTCGGGGTCGACATTACAGCGAGCCGTCTCCGCGCGGACACCGACTGCTGACATCGCTGCCAACACCAGTGCCAATACAGTTGTTTTAAACCATCCTATTGCCATCTTGTCCTCCTCCGGCGCAATGCAAATGCAAAATTAAAAATGCAAAATGTTCCATGCCTAAGCGACCCGCAGCCTACTTATTTTCCCGATACGAGTCAAGCCGGCCCATCAGTTCCTCATTTTTAATTTTTAATTTTGCATGTTGCATTGCATAATACGGGAAGGGGCGCGTCCCAATGAAACAGAGCCTGTCTCGGCAGGGTCCGGGTGGGCGGGTGTGATGACGTCCGGGGCGGGAGGGTGTCATAGGTACATGCGCGCACTGGTCAAAACAAAGCCCGAACCCGGATTGGCATTACAGCAGGTCCCCGATCCTCGGCCCGGAGACGGGGAAGTGCTGATCCGAATTCAGGCCACGTCCCTCTGCGGCACCGATGCACATATTTATCGGTGGGATGAGTGGGCGCAGCAGCGCATCCATCCTCCCCGGATCATCGGCCATGAACTCTGTGGCGAGGTGGCCGAGTTAGGACCAGGGGTCACCTCGGTGGCCGTCGGCGATTATGTCGCGGCGGAATCCCACCTGACGTGCGGCGTGTGTTTTCAGTGCCGGACCGGGCAAGCACACGTGTGTAAGAACTACCGCATTCTTGGCGTCGACGTGGACGGCTCTTACGCGGAATATGTCGTCCTGCCGGAGCGGGTCCTCTGGATCACCTCACGCGATATCCCGCCGGAACTCGCCTGCGTCCAAGAACCTCTGGGGAACGGCGTGTATGCGGCGCTAGTGGAGAATGTGGCCGGACGATCGGTCCTGATCAGCGGCTGTGGTCCCACCGGCCTGTTTGCAGCCGGAGTGGCGCGGACGTCCGGTGCGTCCGTGATTATCGCCACCGACGTGAGCCGCTATCGACTTGACCTGGCCAAACAGATGGGCGTCGACCATGCGCTCGATGCGAAGGCGGACTCTCCCGAGGTGTTGTCGGCCGCGATCCGCGACATTACACAAGGTGAAGGCATCGATGCTGCGCTGGAAATGTCCGGAGATCCCACGGCCCTTCACCTGGCGTTCCGGGCAGTCAAAAACGGGGGGCGCGTCAGTTTGTTCGGGATCCCCAAAGGACAGGTCAGCTTCGATCTGCCGAACGAAATTATTTTCAAGGGCATCCGGGTCTACGGCGTGACGGGGCGACGTCTATTCGACACCTGGTATCGCATCGCCGGCCTCTTTAAAGCGGGGTTGGATATTCGTCCTGTGGTCACCCATCGATTTCCCATGGCCGACTTCGCCAAAGGGTTCGACCTCATCGAAGCAGGGCAATGCGGGAAGGTGGTGTTAATCCCTTGAAGCAATCAGCCGTCCGCTCTCAGCCATCAGCACTGAGAGAGTCTGAAGCTGACCGCTGACTGCTGAAGGCTGACGGCTAATATGTCCTACCAATCCTTTAAACACGTCATCGAACAGCAGCTCACCGACATCCGTTCGGCCGGTCTGTACAAGACCGAGCGCCGTGTGCTCGGCCTCCAGGGCGCGGAGATTCGCGTCGCGCAAGGCCACGTGCTCAATCTCTGCGCGAACAACTATCTCGGATTGGCCAATCATCCCGACGTGGTGCAGGCGGCGATCGACGGACTGCGTGAGCATGGCTATGGCGTAGCGTCCGTCCGATTCATTTGCGGGACGCAAGATCTCCATAAGGATTTGGAACAGGAGATCTCCACCTTTCTGGGTACCGCCGATACGATTCTCTACAGCTCTTGCTTCGACGCCAATACCGGGTTATTCGAGACCATTCTGGACGAAGACGATACGATCATCAGCGATGCCTTGAATCACGCCAGTCTGATCGACGGCATTCGACTCTGCAAGGCGAAGCGGTTCCGCTATGCGCATTCGAACATGACCGAATTGGAAGACGCGTTGAAGGCAGCGGCGTCGTGCCGGCTCCGGCTCATCGCGACCGATGGCGTCTTTTCGATGGATGGCGATCTGGCGAAGCTCGATCGAATCGCAAAGCTGGCCGATCGCTATGACGCCGCCATAGTGGTGGACGACAGTCACGCAACAGGCGTGCTGGGTACAGCGGGTCGAGGAACGCCGGATCATTATGGCGTGGCGGATCGGATCGATCTCATCACGAGCACCTTAGGCAAGACACTGGGTGGCGCGTCTGGAGGATTCACCTCAGGCCATAAGGAAATCATCGAACTACTTCGACAGCGATCGCGTCCATACTTGTTTTCCAATTCGCTGCCTCCGGTCATTGCGGCTGCAGCCCGCCGGGCTTTGCAATTGGTCATTGAAGGCGACGCGTTACGAGCAATCCTGCGCGAGAACGCCGCATTTTTTCGCTCACAACTGACCGCATTGGGTTATCAACTAGTATCCGGCCGGCATCCTATTATTCCCGTCCTCCTGGGCGAAGCTTCGCTGGCGACACAGATGGCCGATGAATTGTTGCGAGAAGGGATCTATGTCGCCGGGTTCAGCTATCCGGTGGTGCCGAAGGGGCAGGCTCGGATCCGGGTGCAGATGTCAGCGGCCCATACAAGTGGTCAGCTCGACCGGGCCGTCGCGGCCTTTGCCAAGGTAGGACGGGCGTTGGGCGTCATCCCCCGGAAGTGCTGAGTGCTGAGTTTTTTCGGATTAAGAATGAAACTTTCTTCTTGCCTGTTCCTACTCAGGACTCAGGACTGCCTTACTCCTTTCAGTCGCTCGATTTCCTTCTCCATCTCAATCATTTTTAATTCGCGCCCGACGACGACATCCTCGAATTGCTCCAGGTCGTTAATCTTTTCGTGAAGCTCGAGCCGCGACTGTTGCAACTCTCGAACGCGTTCTTCCAGCGACGCGTTCAAGTGGCTCAGTTCACGCTGCTGGCGGACAATCACGTCCTCGCGGCTTTTCTGATAATACTCAGCCGTCAACAGCCCGAGGTTATCCAACACAGCCGTCGCGTTCCAGACATCCGTCGCCAAGCCATCGACGTCTTTGCTGTGCTCTTGGCGAAGGAGATCGAAGAGGGGCTGCTTCAAGGAAAAGATGAAGACAGCGGTTTCAGCTGTTCTGAATCCCTGCCGCGCTCGCGACTCGGAAATCTCTGACAACAGACCTTTCACGGGGGTCCACTGGGCTCCGGAGAGATCGGTCAGGTTGCCGCTTTCGGTGGCCTCACGAAAGAGTCGAAGAAACTGCGTCGACTGTTCGCGGAGCTCCGATTCCTTCATCAAGTCACTTCGCAATGTCGTGTCCGACAATTGCCGTTTCAGCCAGTCCTTTAGTAAATCGCTTTCGTGGCTTTTCAGAATGTCAGGGAGCCTGCTCTTTGGTGGTGCGCTCATAACCCTCACCCCCCTCTTCTAAAGAACGAACAGAATATTCGACGGAGAGGGAGGGTACCTTGTAGCAGGTGGGCAAATCAAATAATGTCAGCGCGATGATCACGTACTCTGTTTTAATCTCCAGACGAACCCAAATTAGAACTACGACTCGACGGGTTGTAGGCAAGCGACCATTTTCGCGGACTATTGACCGCCGCATAACTAGTGGCTAGCGCGGCATGCAGAACTTAAGACTCAGGACTCAGCACCGAAGACTCAAGACTCTTGCGCTATTCCCGGATGGATTGCGCTCGCTTCTGCAGATACGCATTGCGGATGGTGGCATAAAGGTCGACCGTGGATTCTTCCACGCCTTGAAAGTTTTCCAGGTTGATCGAGCGCTCATTGATGGTGTCTTCCGCACGGACGCCGAATTGAGCAAATGTGATGGTGTTGCGATGCGTGTGGCCGATAAGCGCGGGCGCGCCGTCGAGTTGGATGGAAGGAAACACCAAATAGTTAATGGGATCTAAAAAAATATCCCCGATATAGCCGACCAAATCACGAACCGTCGTCACGAACGGCGGGATCGGCAGAACCAGATACCGGCCGGGTTTGACTCCATACTTGCCCAACGTCTGGCCGAGGTCTTCATCCTGGGTTTCCCAGCCGAACACTTCTTTCGCAAAATCCAGATAGCCGGCCAAGCCTAAAGTACTGTTCACGAGAAAACGACCCATCTCTAAGCCGGCGCCTTTCAACTTACCTTGAAACAGATTATTGAGCAGGCGCGGCATGAAACGGGCATTGTGAAAAAATCGCCGGATGCCAAGTTCAATCTCGTCCGGAATCACCTTATCATAGACCGTCGCCACCGGCTTTAAGACGTACTTATCGACCTTCCGATTAAAGTTGAATATGGCGACGTTAAACGGCTCCCATGGATCGTATTCTTCTACCTGCTCGGACTGTTCCCCTGGCTTTTGAAACGGGTCATACAGGTCATCGACGGACCGTTCCTCCTGTGTTCCCTTCTTCGGAGGTGGTTCAGCACGTGTGCGGTCTTTTTCTGCAGTGATCAAGGGAGTCGGAGCAGTCGCGGCATCGGCGCTCGGCTCGGTGTCAACATCAGACCCCAAAGCGGTCACGTGATCTATCTGTCCACCGTCAGTGACCGGGCTATGATCATCGCCGTCACCTCGCCCGAGAGAAATCGAGGAAGACGGCATCAATGTCAGCGAACTGGAGGACGACTCGGACCATTCCGCGCAGCCTGCCAACAGACCCGCAGTCAATAACAGAAAAAGTTTGCAGATCACCGCGCGCGTCCGTCCTTCCACTCGATCCTCCTGTAATGTAATCTGCCATGTCGAATCGCCGCGGCACTCTATCAGAATAGAGGAAGGCAGCAAAGCCTTATGTGGCGGCACACAATACGATTAGCCTTTGTTCTTTAACGCGATACCCGCGTCTTCCTGGGGTGTGCCGCTTGGGGGCCAGCCTCCGCCTAAGGCTTTATACAGTTGCACGATCGAGACGAGGTGCAGCCGGTGCGTACTCGTGAGCGCTAATTCTGCCTCGAACAGACTTCGCTGGGCGATGAGCACATCCAGATAATTGGCAAGGCCGCCTTTATAGCGGAGACTGGCCAGCCGCAAGGCTGATCGCAAGGCCTCGACCTGTTCCGCTTGCGCGTCACGTTGGGTGCGCGCCGTCCGCACAGCCACCAGCGCATCTTCAACTTCCCGGAATGCGATCAGCACCGATTGCTCGTACGCCGCCATTGCACCACGCGCCTGCGCCTCGACCGCCTCTTGCTGAAATCCCAAGATCTGTGCGCCCAGGATGGGGCCGGTCAGGTTGCCGCCCGCCACAAAAAACTCGCCATTGGATCGCCCCCCGCCTTTGACCAACTGGGACAGCTGGGGATTGGCGTAGCCGAACAGCGCGGTCAACGAGAGCTTTGGAAACCGATCGGCCTTCGCCATGCCGATTCTCGCGGTCGCGGCGTGCAACTCCTGTTCAGCCTGGACCACATCGGGGCGCCGCTGAAGCAGTTCGGATGGCAGGCCCGGCGGGACTTGTGGCGGCATCACCTGCTCGGTCAAGGAACGGCCACGGGAGATCGTGTGAGGATGGCGTCCCAACAGCACGCTGAGCTCGTTTTCCTTCTGGATCATTTGCCGTTCCAATTCGGCGGCTCGCGCAGCGGCGTTGGCCCGCTCGGCCTCGAATTGATCGGCGTCCAGCTTGGAGATGACGCCTTGCCGCAACCGCGCTTGGGCGATGCGAACCGATTCCTCCCAGGAGGTCAGCGTACGCTTCGCAATGTCCAGTTGCATGTCGAACTGGCGGAGATCGAAATACGATTGCGCGACTCCGCTAACCAGCTGGAGTATGACGGCGCGCCGGTTTTCGACACGCGCAAACAGGTCCGCCCGGCCAGCCTCATTCGCACGCCGGATCCGTCCCCAAATATCGAGTTCCCAGTTCAGGTTGCCTTGAATGTAGTAATTGAAGGGGTTGGGAAAACCCGGAAAGAGAAAGGCGCTATTGCGTCCCAGGGCCGGCGCATTGATCGTGCCGGTGATTCCCGGCGCGAAGTCGGTTCGCGCGATAAGCACACGCGCTTGGAACTCTTCCATGGTCGAGATGGCGCGCCTCAGATCCTTATTTTCTTCCAACGCAATGCGGATCAGCTTCTGAAGCTCTTCATCGCGCAGTAATTCCCACCACGCCAGATTGGCCATCGACCCGCCCTCGCCTTCCTGCGCCATGCGAAAGGAATCCGGCGCGGGCAGATCGGGCCGTGAATAATCAGGGCCGACGGCGCACGACGTCAGGAGCATCGCGAGTATCGCGACTAGGATCGCCATTTCTCTCCCCTCCATGTGAGTCCATCTCTGAATCGATGTGCTGCGGCTCGGGCGGGCACGGCGTCTCGGAAGGAACAGGCCGAACCGGCGTCAATTTCTCAATGAGGACAAAGAATAGCGGCACGAAAAAGATCGCCAAAAACGTCGCCGCCAGCATGCCGCCGAACACGCCGATGCCGATGGAATGCCGGCTGGCTGCTCCTGCGCCGGTGGCCACGACCAGCGGCAACACGCCGCCGATAAAGGCCATGGACGTCATGATAATCGGTCGAAAGCGGAGTCTCGAGGCTTCGATCGTGGCGTCAATGGCCGACATGCCATGCTCGTACCGGCGTTTGGCAAATTCGACGATCAGGATGGCGTTCTTTGCGGACAGGCCAATGAGTGTGACCATGCCGATTTGAAAGTAAATGTCATTCGTCTGACCGCTGACCCACACGGCCAGCAAGGCGCCGAAGACTCCGAAGGGCACCGCGAGAATGACGGCAAAGGGCACGCCCCAACTCTCGTACTGTGCCGCCAGCACAAGAAACACCATGAGCAGACCGAATCCGAATGCGAGCATCGATTGTCCACTCGCCTGATGCTCCTGGTAGGAAATTCCGCTGTAATCGAGCGCGTACCCTTTGGGGCTGAGAGCCTGCTGAGCCGCACGGTCGAGGGCCTCGAGCGCCTGCCCGGAACTATACCCCGGCGCGGCCGCGCCCAGGATCAGCGCCGTGTTGTAGCCGTTGAAATGCGTCACGGGATCCGGCCCGCTGGTATATTCGGTCGTGACCACCGTGTCGAGCGGAATCATGACCGGTCCCTGCCCATTCTGCGGCCGCTGCGCGCGGACATAGATTTTCGAAATATCTTCCGGTTTGGAACGGAACTGCGGCTCCGCCTCCGTCTGCACGCGATAGACCCGGCCAAACTTCACAAAGTCATTGATATACAGATTTCCCCAGAATGCCTGGAGCGAATCAAAGACGTCCGAGATGGGGACGCCAAGCGCTTTGGCCCGTTCCCGGTCGACATGCGCATAGATGCGCGGCGAACTCACTCGAAAGCTCGTGCTGATTCCACCGATCGCCGGTTCTTGTCTCGCCTTCGCAAGAAACTCTTGCGTAACCGCGGCAAACTGTTTGAAGTCGCCGCCGCTTGGATCCTGGACTTGGGCGGAAAATCCCCCGGTCGCGCCAAGCCCCCGGATCGATGGCGCATTAAACGCCAAGATCAGCGCTTCCGGAATTTTGGCAAATTCAGCGTACGCGGCGCCGATTAACGCTTTGACATGTTCGCCTGGTCCCGTCCGCTGATCCCACAGATGGAGCGGCGTGAACATGGTGGCGGTATTGGACCCGCGCGTGCCGAAGATGAAATTCTGTCCCACGAGAGCATCCGTGCTGTGGATCGACGGAATGGAGAGAAAATACTGCTCCAGCTTGCTGACCACGGCATCCGTGCGTTCCTTCGACGCCCCATCGGGAAGTTGTACGGCAGTAATAAAATAGCCCTGGTCCTCCTCGGGCAGGAAACTGCTTGGAATGATGTTGAAGAGACCGAGTGCCGTGATGATCAGCACGGCAAACACAGCAATCGACAACGCCGAATGCTTCAACACCCGACCGACGCCGCGCGTGTAGCGGACCTGCGTCCAGCCGAAGAACCGATTGAAGACACGGAACACCGGTCCGGGCTGAGCGGCATGCCCAGGCTTGAGCAAAATGGCGGCGAGCGCAGGGCTCAGCGTCAAGGCCACAAATCCAGAAATGGCGACCGACATCGCAATGGTAATGGCGAACTGTTTATAGAGCTGGCCGGTAATGCCACCCAAGAATCCGACCGGCACGAAGACCGCGGCCAAGACCAACACGATGGCAATCACCGGACCTGTGACTTCCTGCATCGCCCGCTTGGCCGCCTCCTTGGAGGAGCACTTCTCCTCGGCCATGTGTCGCTCGACATTTTCCACGACGACAATGGCATCATCGACGACGATGCCGATCGCCAGGACCATCCCGAACAGCGTCAACGAATTGATGGAAAATCCGAGCGCTTCCATCCCGGCAAAGGTGCCGATCAAGGAGACGGGCACCGCCACGGCCGGGATGATCGTCGCACGCCAGGTCTGAAGAAAGAGATAGACGACGAGGATCACCAGAATCATGGCCTCCGCCAGCGTCTTGATCACTTCCTTGATAGACACTTCGATGAAGCGCGTCGTGTCGTAGGGAATATCGTAGGCCATGCCTGCCGGAAACGTCTTGGCCAGCTCGTCCATCTCATGGCGAATCCGCCGCACCGTATCGAGTGCATTGGCGCCGGGGGCCAAAAAGGTTAAGAGAAACGTCGTGGGTTTGCCCCTGAACCGCCCTTCCAAATCGTAGGACTGCGCGCCGAGCTCGATCCTCGCCACATCTTTTAAGCGGATCATCGATCCATTCGGCATCGCGCGGACGATCATCTCTTCAAACTCTTTGACGTCCGTCATACGTCCCTGCGTAATGACCGGGATGGTCATTTCCGTACCGGGAAGCGCCGGCTCGCGGCCGATAATGCCGGCCGGGAAATCACGATTCTGCTCCCGCACGACTTCGGCAATATCGCTTGGAGTCAGACTGAGTTGGGCCATCCGGACGGGATCGAGGATAATCCGCATGCTGTAATTTTGCGCGCCGAAGACCATCGCATCGCCGACACCTTCCAAACGCTTGACGTTGTCGAGAATCCGGAGAATGGCATAATTCGAGATCGCCAGGGCGTCGTATCGAGGATCTTTGGATTCCAGTGTCAGCACGGAGACCAGATCCGGCGACACTTTTTTGATGGTGATGCCGCGGCGAACCACTTCCGGCGGGAGCTGCGGCTCCGCCAGCTTCTGACGATTCTGCGTCTGGACCGTGGCGATATCTACGTCGGCGCCGATCTCGAAGGTGAGCTTGATCGTGACATGCCCGTCATTCGTGCTGGTGGAGTCGTAATAGAGGAGATGATCGATGCCCGGCAGTTGGACCTCGATCGGCCGGGCAACGGACTCCGCGATGACCTCGGCGCTCGCGCCCGGATAGTCGGCATCGATCTGGACGACCGGGGGCGTGATCTCTGGAAATTGCGCGATCGGCAGGACTTGCATCGCCACTAAGCCGACGATCACGATGACGATCGAGAGGACGGACGCAAAGATGGGACGATCGATGAAAAAACCTGAGCTCACGGCGTGCCCTCCCTCTTCGTCTTCGGCGCAGCTCCATCGGGAGCCACGGCAGGAGATCCGGAAGGTGACATGGCCGGTGGTCCGGCGGATGCCACGGCAACCGGTTTCACCTGAGCGCCCGGAGCCAATCGCTGCATGCCACCCACGACGACGCGATCGCCCTGGTGCAGGCCTTCTTCGATCAGCCACTGGCTGCCTTGCCAGCCGGTCGCTTTCACATCACGGATTTCGATCTTATCGCCATCCCCAAGCGCATACACCATAGAACCCGTCGGCCCCTGTTGTACGGCTCGTTGCGGGACGAGGATGACATCGGTTTTGACCGAGCCTTTAAAACGCACCTTGACGAATTGTCCTGGCAGAAGCACCCGCTCGGGATTGGGAACCGTCACACGTGTTTCCCTGGAACCGGTCTCGATCTGTAGCCCGACAGCCGCAAAATCGAGGACGCCTTCGTGCGGGTAGACCGTCCCATCTGAAAATGTGATGGCGCCACGCAGCTTATAGATGTCCGGTTCCTGGATTCGCTTGGAGGCAATGTCGCGCCGCCGTTTGAGCAGAAAGCTCTCCGGCGCGTTCACGAGCACGTACATGGGATCCACTTGATGGACGATCGTCAGGAGATCGGTCTGGGCTGTGACGAGACGGCCTTCGTAATACCGCGTCCGCTCGATCAGCCCATTAATCGGCGAGTTGATGTGCGTGTTATCGAGATCGAACTTGGCCTTGACCAATTCGCCCTTCGCGCCTTCCAGCGCCCCTCTCGCATTGAGTTCTTCGGCGACCGCGTCATCCAGGTCTTTTTGGCTGACGGCTTGCTCTTCTACGAGCGGCTTGACTCGATTGAGGTTTTGCTTCGCCTGGATCAAACGCGCCTCGGCTTGAGAGACCTTCGCCTGAGCGCTCAACATGGCGGCTCGAAACGGGATCGGGTCGATTTGATAAAGGCGGTCGCCTTTTTTCACGTCCCGCCCCTCCTCATAAAAGCGCTCCTTGATGATGCCGGTGACTTGTGAGCGGATCTCGACCACACGGGACGCCTCGGCCTGCCCGATAAATTCAGGCTCATCGGGAACACTCTGAACGCTGACCGTAACCACCTCAACCTCCGGAAGAGGCGGCGGCTGATTCGAGGCCGCTTCTTTCTTACAGCCAGGCAGGGTCAGCATTCCTGCGCAGAGAAACCCCGCCATCAGTGCCACGCGTTTCGGATGTGCAATCATGTTCATCTCCTCAGGACAATGCGACAGACTCGGAAAACAAGGGGACATCCTGCCAACTAGGCGTTCATCCCTTGAGACGGTTGATCGCTCGCAATATTACAGTTCATTGACCAGGATCACCAGGCGGCCGTTCCGTCGGCACGGACATCCAGGTGGACACGGCCTCGGAAAGCGTCACAAGACCGCGCGGTCGACACGCGCCATTTCCTTCATAGGTAATGCGCCCATTCTCCAACCCGGCATACATTTCTTCGAATAATGTCGCCACATCTTCTGAAAACCCCATGGCCGTGAACGTCGGGATCGCCGCACTCAGGGGAAGTGGCTGTACCTTTACATGTCGATGGAGATGCTGTCCCATGACCGCCGCGACGTCTTCCGGGCTGTAATCTTGCGGCCCAGACAGTTCGAGAACTCTACGTCCCTTTGGTTGATCAAGTAAGCATTCCGCGGCAATATGCCCGATATCGCGGACGGCAATCATGGGGATCTTCCGACTCGGAGACAGAAAGGATGGTAGCACTCCTTGCGATCGCGCCGCGTCTAGGACGGGCGCCCAATTCTCCATGAAGTAGGGTGCTCGCACAATCGTCATGCTGTGCGCCACCGCCTCTAGGCGGCGCTCGGCATAATGGAGCGCCCGAATTGGTCCCGTCTCTGCGGTCAGATATCCACCGATGGACGAGAGCAAGACGACATGGCGAAGGCCGCTCGATTCGACCGCAGACGCCATCGCGTCGACGACCCTCTTGCGATCCTCCAGATACTGTGTGGCCTTGTAGTCCGGAGGCACTAGAAGGTACGCACCTCTCACGCCCTTCAAGACGTTCGCGAGAGCCTGTGCATCCTCAAGGGAAGCCACCGCCACCTGCGCTCCTTTTGCCTTCCAGGCATCTCCTTTTTCTGAGGTTCTCACGATCACCCGCACAGGCTGCTTACGCTCAAGCAGCGTTGTTGCGACGACCGCCCCCGTCTGACCTGTGACCCCTGCAACGGCAAACATGATGGTGCTCCTTCCTTGATGCCGAGGACCGCTCCTATTCAGTCCAGAGCGGCTCTTGACAATCGGCCTACTCCATTCAGGACATCATCCAACGGCCTTGAATTCCTTGTTGCGTCGAAGATCTCGCTCGTCACGCTGCCGGCCCGAGATCCAACGCGCGATCAAGCCGTCAACCGACCATTTGCCTCCGCCGGCGATGAATAAGGCGGCGCTCATACCGATGACGAGCAGGTGGTATTCGAATCCTTCTCCCTGCTGTTTGCCGAACCAGTTCATAAAAAAGCCCTGAGGCCCGTGGGTTGTCGCAATGGCGCCCAGCATGATCACAATGAAGCTGGCCGCGGTGAAGCGCGTCAGCAAGCCCGCGATTAAGGCGACACTCCCCAAAGATTCTCCGATGATCACGAGAAACGCAATCAGCCACGGCAGATGCATGACGCCGGTGAAAAATCCCATCGTGCCGCTGAACCCGTTCCCGCCGAACCAGCCAAGCAGCTTTTGCGCACCGTGTGCGAAGATTACGACACCCAATACGATTCGCAGCACCAAATTCGACCAGGAGTCATCCGTTCTGAATAAGGTCTCCATGTCACTCTCCCTTATCTTTTTACATTCCGGCGGTGAACCGGTTCGCCATGCCCTATGATCAATTGCGTCACGGCCAAGACCGCCGCCATGAGCGGAAGACCACTCAGCATCAGGTACCACATCACCCACATCGTCTGCTCTTTCATGACTGCACCTCTTTCTTGTCTTGTCGCCTTTCCCATTCTGTAAACAGAATACAGCAAGGACCATTCCACAATGTGACAGGTTGGAGGAAGACGACCCAACCTATTGTTTGGCTAGCTGAATCTTTTCGTATGGAGAAGAAATTCAACCAGAGAGGTTTTCGAGTGACGATGTGACGGTGACGATGTATCGTCACGTGACGAAGAGGATCGTCAGGCGTGAGGGCAGTTTAATTGCAGACGTGACTCCTCATGTCGGAAAAAAAGGAGGCGTATCCAGACGAATGTGGTCACCGCCTACGCGCCGG
>JBDUAJ010000134.1:0-8100 GCA_040004695.1 Nitrospirales bacterium
GGAACTATCCATGCAGGAAAGGATAACGACGAGGAGGGCACCGACTAAACACCTGGTGCCAGAGGCGAGCGAGAGAGAATCGCGCAACCCCTGCTTAGAAGGATTCAATGGGTGTATCACAAAGTGGTCAATGGATTAGTGCTGACGTTCGACAAAGGGATCGATGTTGATCGGCCGCCTTAAGGCTTCGGGGCCAAAACGCGCCGGCTCCATCACCTCGTACGCGGTTCGACGCCCGACAGGGGCCGGCAGAGAGAGATCGACGTGGCTGAGCGCCCTGGTGGCCACCGTGACGGTGCGTTCCTCCAGCGTTCCGATAGAAGGATGCCACGCAATCAAATGATAGGTCCCTGGCGGAACATGTTCGATGGCATACGCGCCGGTCTTATCGGTGATCTCGTAATACGGGTTGGTCACCGCCACCGCCCAGCTCTCCATGTAGGCATGGAAACCACATTGCATCACAAAAAAACGGCGCCCCTTGCTGAGCTGGATTTTTTCCAGCATGGACGGTCCCGGCTGGTGTCCATGGTGCGCATGCAGGTCGCCCCGCTGGTGGTGGACATTCATCGGTAACGGTGAATTAAACAAAACTCGAGTGCCCAGCTGCCGTGAGGTCTCATAAGCCTGGATATCGTGCATCACCGGATCCATGTTAACGATTTCGACCGCGTGCCGGTCGCGGACAACGGTGACGAATGGCGCGAACTGACAATCCTTGGCCTCCACACGTGGCACGGAGAGATTAAACGGTTTGCCGGCTTCAATGCCCTCCAATAAGACCACGACGTCTTTGAGGCCATAGAGCCCGCTTTCTTCATCGACTCGGAAATCATGGAGCAATCTCCATCCATGCCCATTCGATATGCGTCCACAATATTCCGGGTCTGGAAATGTCACGAGGTTAAACGCCTTCGGCGTCGGAATCGTTCCCTGCAACGTGACCACGCCAGTGATCGTACCGCCATTCTCGACTTCCACCACGTCATAGGCTTGGATAACGGTACTAAAACATGAGAGCCACACAAAAACCGCAACGCTCATGGCGACGTGCCAACGTAATGATGTGTTCACGCTCACCCTATCCTCTCATAGCTTCGGTTCCGCCATTTGATTGGACCAGCAGTCTAAAACCTCAGATCAATGCAGGATGTTCAAAAAGGCCGCTATCTCACCCGCCCGCCTGAGCGCGCCAAGAGGCACTCTTTCCCCCTGCGCGGCCGCAGCGAGACGCACGGCGTCACGAATAAGTGTCGCCACGTTTGTGCACGCCGGCCAGTTGGTGAGCCGGCGGTGTCCCTAGCCGAGGCGTACCATTTCACCCGCCCGCCCCGGAGCCTGCCGGGACAGGCTCTTTACCCGTGTTCACCCGCCCGCCCCGGAGCCTGCCAAGACAGGCTCTTACGTTCAGCTTCTGAGCGACGCGAGAACAAAGCTCGGGGAAGAGGCGGGTCGTGGCGCGCCTGGGGAAGGGCGGGTGTAATAGTGCGTTTTTTTTCAACATCCTCCGTACACTTACGGCCTTTGTTGTTTCAACGTGGGAAGGATCGCCAACGGCTTGCCTAACGACTCAATTCCGTAGTGCGGATTTTCCACCATCTCATGGGCACTTCGACGGCCGGTCGGGGCTTTGAATTCAAAATCTGCCGTGACGGATTCCTTGGCCCGCACCGTGACTTTCTGTTCGAGTATGGGGCCGGTCTCAGGATGCCAGGCCACCAAGGCATACTCTCCGGGGGGAACATCCGCAATACTGAAGGCGCCGTCCTGATCGGTGATCGCGTGATAGGGATTTTCCACGGCAATGCCCCAGCTGACCATGTACGCATGAAAGCCACACTGCATGACGAAAATGCGACGCCCTTTGGTCAGATTGACAGGCTCCGTCATCGGTTCTCCGGCCAAGTGCTCATGGGAATGCGCGCCCACCTCACGTTTATGGTGTGCATTCATGGGGAGCGGCGTATTAAAGAGTACCCGCGGCCCCAACTGTGAGGTCTCATAGGCCTGAATGTCATGCATCACCGGATCCATGTTGACGACTACGACATCCTGATGGTTCTTCACGGTGGTCACAAACGGTAAGAATCGACAGTCTTTTGCTTCAATCCTTGGCGGGCTAAAGCTGAAGGGTTTACCCTTGGGGACCTCTGCCAGCCAGACCACCACATCTTTCAAATCTCCATCAGTCGACGTGTTGAATTCTTCCAGCAGCCGCCAACCCGTCCCGGTTGAAATTCGACCGCAGTAGACCGGATCCGGGAAGGTGACTAAATTAAACGCCTTGGGGGTTGGCTTCCCTCCTATCATCGATACTTTCCCGGTGATGACGCCTCCATCGGTCACGTTGATTTCCTCATAGGCCCACGCAGGGACTGAGCCCAGCATGATGGCGATACTGGCAACAGCTATGAACATTCGCATTGATCCCCTCCGAACATCATCATGTGAGTAGGTTTACAACATCTTACCGGCCTCAGAGCCCAAAAAAAAGGGGGAGCCTTAAGGCTCCCCCTTCAACTGCGACGACAGATGTCCTACTTGGAGGCCACCGGTATGACTTTCA
This sequence comes from Nitrospirales bacterium, assembly GCA_040004695.1. Classification (GTDB taxonomy): domain Bacteria; phylum Nitrospirota; class Nitrospiria; order Nitrospirales; family Nitrospiraceae; genus JAICXS01. The sequence goes on from JBDUAJ010000134.1 coordinate 2,567, forward strand.
CGTCCGATGGTTCCTCAGCGTCAGCCTTCGCTCCGGCCAACCGATACACACCACCTGCCGATGGGATAAAGGCATCGATGGTTTCCGAGCCGGAGAATTCGACCACACTGATTTGGTCGGCTCCCCGCATAAACGGCTCGATCGGCCACTCATGTTTTTCGACGCTGAACATCTGATTCTGCTCGTTGTTCGCGCCGAACACGTGGATCCGGACCGGGTCACCCGCATGTGCTTCAATCATCGGCGTCACCGGATCCTCAGGCTTATCCGCCGTGCACGGCTGGAACATTTTACCCAGCGAACAGCCTGTTTCTTCACGATACTTGTACGGCTCGGACCGGTAATTGACCCCGGTCAACCCGGCCACGTTCTGCACGTACGGCATGAAGCTGGTACCGATGATGTTGTCCTCATCTTGGAAGAAGAGCGCGACGTCACGATAGTTCGACCGCATCTCGTTCCCCGCTACGGATCGATCAATGATCACGTCCGCGACCCAACTATTTTTGTTGGAGATATCCGTACCGGTCTTGGGGTCCCGATACTTCGATCCCTTCGGCCCGATCACGATCGCACCGAAGAGTCCGTTACGCGGATTCACCATGACATTGCCCCAATCCCACACCAGCGAAGCGTTTTCCCCCAGGAACGGGTCCGCATAGTAAGTATAGGTGCGGCTTCCGCCTGGAGCCACCGTCTGCTCACCGCCGTTCTTTCCAACGTTGGCGCCCAACGAATCCTTTGGATCGAACGCGAGGCCGATCGCCGAGAAGGACGCTTTGCTCTCCTTCATCTTATTTTTTAAATTCACTTTGAGGCAATCTCCGACGTTGGCGCGAAGCGTCAACGGCATCGGATGCATCCCTTCAGCCACCTTGGCCACATCTTCCTCCAAGGTATAGATCTTGGCATTGGGATTCGCGATCTGGATCGTCCGCTCGAAGTCCACTTCAATGGTCTCAGGCGCCTTCGGATTGAACTTCATCGACGGGAAATCCTGCGCCACCACATTGAACGACTTCACGGGAGCACCTTCCGGACAGATCGGCTGCGCCTTTGGAATTTCGTTTCGCGCCGAATACCCGGCCGGCAGTTTTTGCAGATCCGCTTGCTCCTTATCGTAGACCCGAACGATTCCCCAGCCGCCTTCCGAGAACTTGGAAGACCGACCGTTGAAATGGATGTAGTCACCGGCTTGTAGCCGTGGCCCACCCGCTTGAGGAACGACCAAGTCATACCGTTCGGCAATACCGATATGGATCGAGTTCTTCCGGTTCGCATCGCCCGCATAGCGCTCTGTTAAGAACGTATGACCGGACAGGGTCCATGTCATCGTTTCGTTCATAAGCGTATGAAGCAGCCGAAATACCATCGTGTCGCCGAGGTATGCCCGCAACAGGGGCGTATCCGGATCGCCGTGGATCTCGCTATTGAAGATTTGCGATGCATCCGGGTTGCCGGCCAACCGCTGGGCGATGGGCTCGGCACGAAAATTTAGCCCACTGCCTGTCGTATGGGTCCCGCCATTCAAGAACGGCATCGGGGTCATGTACAACTTCTCCGGCATCATAAACGACACGGTCTTCCCGGCCTCCAACGCGACCTCGATCGGCTGCCCGGGCGGGTTCCCGGCTGTCACGATGTTCACCGTGTGCGGCACGGTATCGTGCACCTGTACCATCAATTCGCGGAAGCTGCCGTTCACGCCATAGCCCACGGGCTCGGAGGTACGGATGTCGGCGATGGGGCCGCTCCGAATCTCTTTCCCGGACTTTGGATCATGATAGGTTGACCCAACCGGCTCGACGAGCAGTGTGCCGAACCCGCCATGCGGCCACGTGGTGGCGCCGAAGGCATGATCGTGCCAGAACACCGTCCCGACATCGGCATCGGCCCAGAGACGTTGGCGCACAAATTCCACCGTCACGATGTCGTTTTTCGGGTGATCAAACCGCAATGGCTTCACGAGCGTGATGGTATTACCCTTGATCTCTTTAATCCGCTGAATCTCGTTTCCCTTCACATTATCCGCACCGATCAGTAATTCGGTGTTCGGATGGTACTGGGCCGCGTTCTTCACTTGAATCGTCCGCGAACCTTTCTTTGCCTCGCCGGTGACGACCGTGTTCATGGGCGCTGGAAGGCCCTTCTTGGTCTTCTTTCCCAACATGGTGAACGGCCGGACCGACTGCTCATAGGAGAAGCCGGTGATGACGCCGTCCGATGACTGATTATCGAACTGCAAGAAGTGCGGGTGGATGTTGATCTTCGACGACTGGAAATTCGTATAGTCGTCGTCATCCCACTCGCTCGTCAGCGTCCAATCGATGCAGTCGTAAATGTTGGCACGAAACACCAACGGATACTTCAGATCATCGTTGCCCCGAACGGCCGCCTCTTCTTCATGGAGTACGTAGATGAGACCATTAGGGTCTACCACCGGCGGTTCGCTACCCTGCTTCTTGGCTAACGTGATCGGCAGTTTGATGAAGTGAATGTTGTAGTACTTCCGACCGGCATTCTCCGGACAGAGACTCCAGCGTCCATTTTCTCCCGGTCGCGCATTGTCAGCCGTCCGCTCGCCGTTCTCATCCACATGGATCGGCTCCAGCCATGGCGCGCCGACGTGACCCGGTGAGAACATCACTCGTTTCCCGAAATGCGGGGTCAAATGAGGCCACGCCACTTTCCCGGTGGTCGACTCGAAGGTAATCGGGCGGCGTTGTCCCGGTGTCTTGGATTTGTACTTGGGATTATCGATGGTGTTTTCCTTCTCGGACATGGCGCGATTGCCGTTCCATGTCCAATCCAACACCGTCGCGTCATAGGATACAGTCTGGCCCTTCTCATCATCCTTGTGTCCGGGCTTGCCCTGAGTCGGGAGCTGCATCTCGACCCAATCCTTGACGTTCACGACTGCCGGATTAGATTTCCAATTTGTCTTGCCCTTGTCCACAATCTGGAACATCTTGCCGAACCAATCGACCGTCTTGCCGACCAACTGATCCGATGTCACCGGTCCTTTGATCCGTCCTTTCCGGTCAGGCAACTCGCGCAGATCCGGCATCACATCGTTGTGCATTTCGCCCTGCTGCAGCGTATTGTACACGCGCCAGTAACCCCACATGCCGGCCACATAGTGGTGCGCGACGTGACAATGGAACAAGAAGTCACCGGCCAACTGCTGGCACAGACCTGACCCGCACTCCGTCTCGAGATCCAGAGCTTCCGACGGTCCGATCACTTCGACGTCAACACGATCGGTCTTCGTGCGAATCACCGGATATTTGACGGGGCCATTCTTTGCCGCGTGCCACATCGGCATTTCATCGATCGCGCGCGGGCTTCGCGGCCAACGGATCGTCCCGCCATGCGGATGGTGCGAATGGAAGACTTCCGATCCGCCGTGCACGAGGCGAAACTTCGCCGGATCACCCATGTAGGAACGAGGAATCGTTGGAGATGCATCGCCGAAGGTATAGGAGCTATACCCCATCGATTCGTCCTCAAAGCCGAAATACTCGTGCTGCACGTGCATATTATTGATGCCGAACGGCTCGCTGCGGTAGTTGATCGCGCGGCCGCCTGGGCGATAGGCATCGGTCAGCGGATCCCGTTGCGGAAGAAATTCGCCCTTCTTATTGACCGGGCGGAACGCTTCATCGCCCACTTCGTGATACATGATAACGAACTCGCGGAAGTCCGGACCCGTCCCATTCTTAATGATGGTCTGCCAGCCACTGCGTTGCACCGTGGCATCGCCGGTCCCGAGCGGCTCGTAATATTCGGACCCTTTCGGCTCTACGACGAATGTGCCGAACAGTCCCATCACGGTCAACTCACGATCATTGCTGTAACTATGGAATTGGCGAGCGCCTTCCTGCGTTGGCCACGATGGAGTCTGGATTAGTCGTCGTCGCCGGTTTCCCTGTCGACGCGACAATCATGTTGGAGCCGTGGATGTGCAGGCTCACATCTTCGCCGCCTTCCAACGCGTTTTGCAGCTTAAGCTTGATGCAGTCGCCCTGGTTACCACGAATCACGAGCGGCTGAATCCTCTGCGCTTGCACGCCGGGAATCACGGCGCCGGGATCGAATCCTTCTTTTTCGCGTGAAGCCTTGTTCTTGGCTTCCTCATCCCGAACCTTCTCCAGATCTTCCGTCAACGTGTACATGTAGCCGGGATAGAAATCCAACCATTGGTTGAGCGTGATTTCGACGTTGATGGCCGACACGTTGTACTGCCGCACAGGGGCATTCGCAGGACACCGTCCCCCCTGAGAGACCGGTTCGGTCCGTGGGTCGGACATCAAGAGCATGTCTTGGTTGCCCGCTCCATATTGATGGAGCATGGACATGGAGTTGTACATCCCCGAGCTCACTTGTTGAGCCTGTGGATCGTTCGCCATCTGATGCATGATGCGCTCATGCTGCAACTCGACCTGCGCCGCACGATTGGGCCGCCCCTCCATCGCGTCTTCGACGACCGTCTGGCCTTTGAGCTTTTGAGCCCATTCAGGGGTTGGATGCCCCATTGAGGTATGTTGAGCATGCAGTTCAGGGGACTCGGCAGAAGCCGCTAGCGGAGTGCACACGAGTGCTCCGCCTGCTATGACGCCGAGAGCCCAATTGAGGAAACGACACTTATCGTTGAGGTGATACATGGACCGGCCTCCTTACGGATGGAAAATGAATTAACGATTGATGGAGTTAACAGTATGCGCTGGCAGGTAAAGTCTATCCTCCACTCTCTTTTTAAAAACCATGACACACACGTTTATTTCCGTAGCAGATACCAAGCGAAAAGAGGTTTAACGATACTCAAGTGACTTTGCTGTGTCAACCCCCGTTATCATAACTAGGGAAGGTTTCGACCCACAAGAACTAGAAAGAACTTCACGAGCAACCGATAGGCCACGTGACAATTGAACCGGGGGCCCCGAACGCGGCGAGCACCCACTCATGAAGCGCGTGCCTACTGCCATGTTTTTACATCTTGAGGTGAGGCGTCAGCTATTTTGCGAAGAGGTGATTGAGGAAGTAGTGTGTGGTTGGATCCCATCTGGTGTATGAGAGACGTCCCGATGCACCGCAATAGCCGGAGAGATAAGAGTGGGCAGGACCGAACGTGTAGTCCGTCTAAAAGGCAACAGATTGAGCGCTGCAATCGTCACGGCTCCGACGCTCAGGATCAGTGTCATGTCATGAAAAGTCCGCGTCCCTTCATCACGAAGATCCTTCGCGACATCAGTAACCGTCTCCAGGAGCCGATCGAGCGCCAAGGTGACTTGAATCAGTTTAGGCCCCGCGTTATCGGCCGTTTGCGCTCGCCGTGAAGCGGCCATTAAAGAGAGTTTTAGCGAGAACAGACGACGTCTGCGACTGTGGTCGTCAGATGACGTTGTGCAAGCCAGTTACTGGGAACATGCGCAAAGCAAGCCGTCAGACCGATGTGATTGTCGTGCGCTAGGCTTCGATCCCGCTTGGGTGCACCGACTCCCAAGATTGTAGGTGCAGTTGAACCATGCTAAATA
>JBDUAJ010000135.1:0-8080 GCA_040004695.1 Nitrospirales bacterium
CGGCTGCGTATCTTCTCGCGCGCGAAGGCCTCTCTGTGATTGTTCTCGACGACGGCCCTATCGGCGGGGGGGAGACCGGTCGCACGACGGCTCATCTCTCGAACGCGATCGATGACCGGTATGTCGAGATTGAACGTCTGCATGGCCAAGAGGGGGCCCGCATGGTGGCGGAAAGCCATACCACCGCCATCAACCGCATTGAGGTCATCGCGCGGGAAGAACACATTTCCTGTGATTACGAGCGGGTGGACGGTTATTTGATTCTTGCCCCTGGCGACGCCCTCTCTCTTCTGGAACAAGAACTCGAGGCGGCTCGGCGGGCTGGGTTGATGGACGTGGAGCTGCTCACGAGGACGCCGTTCGCAGGTTTTGGCGACGTGCCGTGTCTCAGATTTCCAATGCAAGGACAATTTCATCCGCTGAAGTATGTCACTGGTCTGGCTCAGGCGATCACAAGAATGGGCGGACGCATCTATACGTCCACTCACGTCACATCAGTGACGGGCGGTGCTCGCGCCAAGATTGAAACACAATCGGGCCGCATTGTCGAAGCGGATGCGGTGGTCATGGCCACGAACACGCCGGTGAATGATTTAGTCGCCATCCACCTTAAGCAGGCGGCCTACCGCACTTATGTGATCGGTGCGCAGATTCCACGAGGATCGGTACCAAAGGCGCTCTATTGGGACACGCAAGATCCGTATCACTACATTCGTCTTCACTCGTGGGATGACCGAAATGATATGCTCATCATCGGTGGCGAAGATCATAAAACCGGCCAGGCCGACGACATCGAGGATCGACACGCGCGATTAGCTCGGTGGGCGGCAACATACTTTTCTGGAATCGGCGCGATCGAGTTCGAGTGGTCGGGACAGATATTGGAGTCAATGGATGGCCTCGCGTTTATCGGTCGCAATCCCATGGATACCCCGAACGTCTACATTGCGACGGGAGACTCCGGAATGGGCATGACGCATGGCACGATCGCCGGTATCCTGGTAACCGATCTTATACGGGGACGCACCAACCCTTGGGCTGAGCTCTATGATCCCTCGCGCGTTCGCGTGCGTGCCACGCCGGAGTTAGCACAAGAGAACGCCAACGTAGTGGCGCAGTATGCGGACTGGGTGACAGGCGGGGATGTGGATTCCGTGGAGAAGATTCCATTGAATTCCGGGGCGGTCGTTCGCGAAGGCCTGTCGAAAATCGCCGTCTATCGGGACGAACATGGCGCCTATCATGCGCACTCCGCGGTCTGCACACACCTCGGCTGTATCGTGTCGTGGAATTCAACGGAGCAGACGTGGGATTGCCCGTGCCACGGGTCACGCTTTGATAAACAGGGGAAGGTCGTGAACGGACCAGCCGTGTCGGATTTGGCGCCTGCCACGCTGAAAGATCATGCGACCAGTACATAACGATATGCTCACACTGTGGAAACGAATAGCCGCGCGACCGTTAGGCGCCAAAATGGTTGCAGGCGTCCTTTTAGCCGGGATTTTTTCACTGATGGCTTCTCTGGACGTCTCGAATCACGGCAAGGCAGCGGCCACTTCGCTGACTAAACCGGTTTCGTCCGAAGCGGGATCACAGTTGGAACCGAACCGTGACTGCTCGTCCGATCGCCATCATACATCGGAGACTTTACCCTAAACCGCTCAAGGAGGAACTATGGAGCGTCAAGGCTCATCATTGACACAGGATGTCGAAGAGGCACTGAGAGGGACTCAGGAAACCAGCACCAAGAGCGGCAATCCAGCGGATCTTGCGGCGGCAATGGTTGGAGAAAAGCTGACGTCTGCCGCCGACACTCTTCGCGGCACGCTGCCTCTGGGAGGCCGGCTCGCGGGAGCCGCCAGAGCGGTCACCGATGGACTGGAATCATCGGGGCATTATTTGCAGGAACAGGGTCTGACGGGCGCGATTGACGAGCTTGAATCGGTCATTCGCCGCTATCCGATTCAGGCGCTTTTAATAGGCGCGGGATTGGGGTATGCCCTCTCCCGTCTTCGAGCGAGGTAACCATGATCTCTGAAACCACACGGCGTTCTGCTCGACCGACCTTCACCGCATTACTCGAGGGCCTCCTGGCCGATATGAAAGTGCTGGCCATTCAAGAGTTCCGTTTAGCGACGCAGGAAGTCCGGGAAGAACTGGGGAAAGCGCAATCCGCTGCATCCTCGCTCGCCCTGGCCATCGGTCTGGCGGCCATCGGCGGCCTTTTATTGATACTCATGGTGGTGCATGCGCTCGCCGAGGCAGGGCTGCCATTGTGGGCCAGCTACGGGCTCGTCGGGCTTGCTCTTGGCGGAACGGGAGTCGGTCTTCTGATCAGAGCCAAACACCAAGCTGCCGAGATCCACGTCCTCCCGATTCGAACGGTTCAAACAATGAAGGAGAATGTGTCATGGATCAAAGAAGAAGTGACATCGGCCAGGATGTAAGACACATACTGGAAACCCGGAATGCAATTTCGCAAAAGATTGAGATGTTGGAACATCGCTTTCAAGAAACGGTCGAGGGAACGAGGACCACGGTCGAAGAAATGGTAGACCGCGTCAAAGACGTCGCGGATGATTTTGTCGATCGCACAAAACAAACGTTCGACCCGACTTATCAGGTCCATCAACACCCCTGGGCAATGGTAGGCAGCGCGATTCTGGTTGGTTACGTCTTGGGCACCCTGGAGTCCCGGATGGCGTCCGGAACGCGGCCTTCCGGTGTGTACCCCTACTATCCGCCGGATGCCAAACAGGAAGGTGCCGCCGTCATGCCGACCGTTGGACGATGGCAACAGTCAAACCTTTGGCAGGAGGTGAGCCAAGAAATTTCGGGAGAAATCGAGCATGCCAAGCACGCCATGATTGAAGTGGGACGCAGCTTCGTGCAGGACTTTTTCCAGGCCTTGCCCGCGCTCGCGCAATCCGTCCTTGGCGGACGTGGCTCCCGATCGGGCCGCTCTGCACAAGAATCGCACGGGAACGGATCAGAATACACTCGAGGCGTCTGATGCATCAGCGCCTATCCCAGAATTGAAATGAGAAAACGGACTCTGGCCCGTTTTTTTCCGTCATGGAAGCATTCTTTAAGGACATGGCCCACGAGGCCGCCATCCTCGCGCCTAAGGTTGGGATGGGGCTTCTGATTTTTGCCGCCTTTTGGCTCGCCAGTGTACTACTGCGTACGTTCTTCGTACGCCTCAGTCGACAAGCCGATTACAATACGGCGTTCATTATCAAGCTGGCTGGACGGACAGGCTCCATTGCATTGATGGTATTCGGAGCCATCACGGCGCTCGGTACCATGGGTATTAACGTTTCGGCATTAGTCGCCGGTCTCGGGCTAACCGGCTTCGCACTCGGGTTCGCGCTGAAGGACATTCTGTCGAATCTCATGGCGGGCGTGCTCATTCTCTTGTATCGCCCCTTTCACGTGAATGACTACATCATGGTCGCCGGATTGGAAGGCGCGGTCATGGAAATCGATCTGCGTTACACCACGCTCCAAAAAGAAGGGCAGAAATTTCTCATTCCGAATTCAGTTCTCTTTACCAACAGCATTGGACTGGTGGAGCATCGCAAGGAGCAGGTGCCCGAGGAACGCCTCGCGCTGTAGCGGACGTCACTCATACGCGAGGGCCATAGGTCTCTCTCGCCTGACGTAGCACGGCTTGATGACGCCTGAGCGACGGCCCGTAGCGAGATCGTAACACCACGGCTTCCTCGGCTAGGATGCGGCGTTGCGCTCGAGCGATCTCGCGTGTGAGTGATGTGACCAGCGCCACACCTGAGGCCGTGAGCCATCCCAACCGACGAGCGGCATACTCGAGATCGGACAAGGAATACCGCACCGAGGCGACCTCTTCCACACAACGCGCCCGAGCACGAAGCCGGTCCGCCGCCGCGAGCGTCTCCGAATGGCGTAGGCGTTCGAACAACATCGCGCCCATCGTAAAGGTGAACGTGGCGTGAAGAATGCCACGCAGCGGACGCACCGTTCGACGCCAGGGGGAGTAGAAGATTTCCTCATGGCGGTCGCCTTGAATGAGCGTGGATTTCCGCAAATAGAGATTCAACTGATGGTGACTGTTTTCGTGAATGAGGTCGTCGATCAGGTCGAACTGATCGCGATCGAAGCAATTAATAAAGGAGAGGCCCGGGCGGTGGCGATAACTGAAACTGACGACGCCACGCGCTTGTAACGGGATGACGCGCGCCGTGAGCAAGGCTAAGTTCTGCGCGCCTCCCGGCCATGTTGCTCGAATGACACTCAGCGCACGCGCGAACCGCTCCGTCAGATCCATGGTGGACGCGACGACCCGAGCCGGCGCACGATCCTTCCCATAGACGAGGGTCGGACCTACCGTGAGCCCCCCCTGCCCATCTCCCGGAGATGCCACATGAGCCGAAGACTCCGCACGCCACTGCCACTGCGGCGACGCATCAAGGAGCAAAAGCGGAACGCGCTGCGCCCCGACCCGCACGTCGATGCGATCAGGCCTTATCAGGAGATCAGCGTGGCGGCCTGCCTTTCGCAGCCATCGTTGGACCGCAGCGGAAGGGACCAGACCTCCGCCTTGCAGCCCGTACGGGACACAATCGGGCAATTCGGCGCGTTCAAAATGGGCACTGAAATCGAACGGCACCGACCATGGCCGTTGTGCGGTCTCCTCGACCCATCGACATGGCAAGCCCGGCACGAGAAATAATGACTCTCGAGTGACCTGCCGGGCCAGTTTGTCGCAGAGCCCGCAAAGCCGGCGCGTCAGAGCGGCCGATTTGGGACGGCCTTCTGGAAACAGCTCTTCAAGATACCCGTGTTCATAGAATTGGCTCTCGCACGACGAATAGAATGCCTCAGCAAAGCCTCGTGGATCCGACTCCCGGCGAAGTTGTTCACGCACGTCGAGCAAATACACCAAGTCATTGAGTTCCTCGATCCATCCGACGACTTTCCAATTCGAAAAATCTTCGCTGTTGAGGGATGCTCCCACGGCGCGCACGAAGCCAGTGGGGATTCGAAGACTCCGCGAGGCATGCCGATACGGACCGTCCAGCTCGTCGCACAGACCCACCAATAATTGCCGCATCGTAACACGAAATTCTTTGAGCAGCGACGACAAGAACCGCTCATCGAAGAGCGGAAAAGAGGTCAGCATGACAACCACGGTTGACCGCAGAGGGAATGGATGCAAGGCATGTGGATTATCGACGTGCTTTCATGGGGTCAACACGGAAGGCCGGCCGGCGGTCGGCGAGATCGGCGAGATCGGCTTGCAGCCGCTCAGTCGAGGCCATCCGGTCTGATGTTCCATCGATTGAATACGGAAAATCGGTTAACCTCACAACGTCATAGTTTTCGAGTCGGGCATCGTTTTGCCCGTCGAATCGAGCAGATCCCGTCCCACGACGATAGGGGCCTTGAAATGGACAGCCAGCGCGATCGCGTCTGAAGAGCGTCCGTCGAACACCTTAGTCGTGTCGTTGAGCACTATGGTGAGCGCACCACGGAAGACACCATCCTTCAACGTAATCACTGTCTGAGTCACTTTCCCTCCGAACGAATCGAGGATCGTCCGCATGAGATCGTGCGAGAGAGGCCGACTTAACTTTTGTCCCGTCAATGCGGCCTGAATCGATCCCGCCACCGTCGCATCCACAAAGATCGGGATGACTCTGTCCTCTGCTTTGAGCAACACGATCGGACCATGGTCCGAGAGACGGACCTCCACCTGTTTAATTTCAACCAGCGCATTGGCTCTCTCGCTCTCGCCTTGAACAAACGACCCGGTCACGACGAAACCGACACTGAGCAGACACAAGATCGCGCGCGTCCCAGATGCCTTCATGATTCCCTCCTCGGCGTTAGACGCCTCCGAGTCTAGGCTCGGACGAAAGGATTATATTCCCGTTCAAAACCGATATCCGTCTCCGGCCCATGTCCCGTCACCACGCGCGTGTCGTCCTCCAAGGCGTAGAGCCGCTCACGGATGGACCGTTGGATCGCCTCCCCGTCGCCGCCCCAGAGATCCGTTCGACCGATGCCGCCCCGGAACAACGTGTCTCCGGCCAGCAAGAGGTCATCCGATGGAAAGAAAAAACACATCGAGCCCGGTGTGTGTCCGGGTGTATGCAGGGCCACACCTTCCACGCCCCCGACGATGATCTTTTCTTCATCCTGTAGCCAGTAATCCGGCAGTGGTGCCGGCACGTAGGGGATGCCGAACATCCGGCATTGGACCTCCAGCATTTCCCACAGTCTGCGATCCTCTGGATGCAGGCAGAGTGTCGCACCCGTGGCTTTCTTGATCTCGCCTGACGCCAGAAAATGATCGAAATGCGCATGGGTGTGTACAACACTCACGACGCTGAGGCCCATCTCTTGAACGTGTTTGAGGATCATGTCGTGCGCTCCGCCGGGGTCAACGACAATGGCTTGCTTCGTAATGGGATCACCGAGAATCGAACAATTACACCCGAGCGGAGGGACGGGAAATGTTTTGCGAATCACAGAAGCCATACAGAAGCCATATTGTCACTTCACCATGAGCGATTTGATCATCGTGCCTCAAAAGGGAGCCGTCACTTCATGCTATAACCTCGGTGGCGGTGTGCGCAAGCCTCGCGCGGTGGGTTTGTCCTCAGCGCATCATCCATACGACTTCCGTGTCCTGGATTTCCCATCCGGATGCTGTGGCTGCAAGACAATGAAGAAGCCGGCGCCGGTGCCATCGGAGCGGTAATTTCCGACATACACCAACGCCAGATTCTCTTTTGGCGCATAGGCCACCCGGGAAAACTCGAGCCCGATCCGTGGATCTGCGCCGGCAGCGGTCCATGCGGCTGAATGCAACACCAGCCCGGCCTCTTCGATCTCAGCATTGAAATTAGACACCAACCGATAGCGCACCCCAAAATTCAGCTTCGATTGCAATCGCGATGGACGGCGAGTACCGGTGAGGAACTCCGCAAGCAACGATGGCGGCAAGGTGCCGTCGAAAAACTGGTTCTCTTCAAAAAACTGGCGTCGGAACGGAACCTCCTCAGGACCAATGCGGGTGGCCGTCAGCCGCCGAATCAACACGAGTGTCGTATCCGAGGTAAGAAACTTGGCTTGGATGATCCGATCATAGATCGCATAGTCTTCAGATGGGACGAGTTGAAGGTCTTCAGCCGAGGTGTCGGCCAGAACGGTAGTCTGAACATTGAACAGCAGACCCGTCACAACCGCGATCACGGATAGTTGACATAACAACCCATATTGGCGGAGCATCCGCAGTCGCATGAGGCAGCATAGCCCGAGAAGAAAGATGAATCAATCCATGCACAGCCCCGGTGAATTTGCATTCACCGTAAAAGATCCCTAAAATGCCCGCGCTGGTTCACCAGCGCTCTATGCACGCATCGCTACGCCAATTTGAACCTCGTTTATTGCGCTCCATTGCTTTCTTCTTTATTGTCCCGGCCTTGGTCCTCTCGGTCATTGGCTGCCAGCCTGACGAGTCACCGTTGAAAGGTGAGAACGAGACCCTGCATAAACAAGCCGACAAACAAGAATCGGTCATCGTGTCGCTCCAAGAAGGGAATAAGGTGATGCAGCAGCAGATCGATCTGCTCAGTAAGGAATTGCGCGAGGCGAAGCAACAAGTAGAACGTGTGATGGGCGAACGAGCCACTCTGACGACCCAGCTGGATGAGCAGGAAAGCAAAACTCGCAAACTCGCCGTCGATGCGCAACGCGTCGCTGAAAAGGCGGCACAGCTCAACAATGCCGTGCGAGTGGACGAGAAGGGTGCCGCGTCAGAGGATGTGCCGGCACCATTGGCCGCCGTCGTCAAAGCGCTGGAAGACGCGCTGTCAAAAAATGGTTACGGCATTCGCGCCGGGATTAAGACTGAGCAGAAAGCGGTCTATGTGACCGACCGAAAAGTTTCTGAGCCCACGTCACTGGAGGTGCCCGGCTTCCGGAATCAATATGTGGTGTATTTACAAGCCCTGGCACCGGCCCGTACGCGGCTCAGCGTCAAAGCGGAATTCGAGCGCATGGCTCAGGGGAACCGCGTCCTTTCTGCCGGCGC
>JBDUAJ010000136.1:0-8055 GCA_040004695.1 Nitrospirales bacterium
ATACCGATCGGCATGGCTCCGTTGAATACAACAAGGCGCTGGCATTGCGCCGAGGGGAATCGGTGAAGCAGTTCCTGACTGAACTGGGCATCCCTGCGGAGTCGATGAAGGTCGTCAGTCTCGGGCAGGATGCCGTCATGTGTGACGATCACACGCCGACCTGCACACACCTGAACCGACGGGTTCACTTGGAGCTGGTCAAACTGGACGCGCCGTCGGTCTCGGTCTCCCCTGTCACGCCCATCTCCACGGTCTCGACCAAGCAAGATTCGGAGACCGATCCGATCATGACGAGCGTTGAAGCGGGATCCGATCAGAACCACGATGCCGATCTTCCGATCGCCACCTCCCAGACTGAAGGCACACAGGATTTCACCATTCCTTCTGCTGAATCGCACTAAGTACGACGTCGGTCGAGGCGGAGCTGGATCTCATCCAGTTCCGCCTGCGACCGCGCGCCAATTCACATTTGAAAGGAGACCCATGCTTCCCTATCCCGATCGCTTTCGTTTCAAGAGCGCGCCGCCTATCGCGTCTCGCCTGATGTTTGTCTGGTTTGTGTTTCTACTCCTGGTGGCCGTCCTCTCGGTCGGCATGCTGGTCACCGCCATGGTGCAGGCGGCAGGAACCGAGACGAACCAGGACGTCCGCCCTCACGACGCGACCCGCGGCACATTGTTCTTTAAATCGGAGTCCAACGGCCATTATCTCCCGGCTCCACTGCTCAAGACGGAGGTGCAGATGACCATCTCCGGACTGATCGTCCGGGCCACTGTCCGTCAGCAATTTAAGAATCACGGCGCCGAGTGGGCGGAAGGCATCTATGTCTTTCCGTTGCCCGAGCATGCGGCCGTCGATCATCTCAACATGCACATCGGCGAACGGATCATCGAAGGCGTGATCAAAGAGCGTGGCGAAGCCAAACAGACGTACGAAAAGGCGAAAACGGAAGGGAAGCGAGTCGGCCTCGTGGAACAGGAACGGGCGAATATCTTCACGACCTCCGTCGCGAACATCGGCCCCGGCGACGAGATCTCCGTCGAGATTCAATACCAACAGGCGCTTCACTACGACCAGGGACAGTTCCGCGTGCGGTTCCCCATGGTCGTCGGGCCACGCTACATTCCCGGTGTTTCGGAGGGGGCCAGCGTACAAACTTTTCATGGTCATGGTTGGGCGAAGAACACAAATCAGGTTTCCGACGCCTCGCGCATCACGCCACCAGTCCTGAACCCAGAGCATGGCTCGATCAATCCCGTCCGCATCACAATCGATCTGACGCCCGGTTTCACGTTAGCTCGACTCGAATCCAGCTACCATACCATTCAGAAAGAGGAACACGACGGGCACTACACGATCACGCTGGCGGATGGTCCGGTACCCGCCGATCGCGACTTTGAATTGATGTGGCAACCGGCCGAAGGGCAGGCCCCGACGGCCGCGCTCTTTTCGGAAGAGACAACGGGAAAAGCCCACGCCCTGTTCATGGTGATGCCACCGACCTTAGCGGCGGGTGACCACCGCATTCCTCGCGAGGTCATCTTCATCATCGATACGTCCGGCTCCATGCACGGCCACTCCATTGAGCAAGCGAAAGCTGCGCTCCAGTTAGCCCTAGCCCGTCTGACTACGCAGGATCGTTTCAACATCATTCAGTTCAACAGCACAATGGATGTACTCTTTTCGGATGCAGTGCCGGCCACCCGGAGCAACATTGGGACGGCCACGCAATACGTCAGCCGTCTGGTCGCCCAGGGCGGGACTGAAATGCTCCCGGCCTTGCAACGCGCCTTGGATGGGAAGGAGCAGCACACCCAACTCCGTCAAGTAATTTTCCTCACCGACGGACAGGTCGGCAATGAGGACCAGTTGTTCAAAACGATCTCCACCCGATTGGGTGACAGCCGACTGTTCACCATCGGCATTGGATCGGCCCCGAATAGTGACTTCATGCGCAAGGCAGCCGAGTTCAGTCGCGGCACGTTCACGTACATCGGCAATACGACGGAGGTGCAGGCAAAGATGGAGGCGCTGTTTCGAAAAGTCGAACACCCTGCGCTGACCGACATCACGATCGACCTGCCTCCGGACGCGCATGCCGAGATCTTTCCCGCCCGCATTCCGGATCTCTACCTTGGCGAGCCGGTCGTGGTGTCGGTGCAAGCCGAGACGCTGCCCGATCATGCGGTTCTCCGTGGCCGCTTCGGTGGAACGCCGTGGACAGCCAACCTCACGTTGTCGACAGAGCAACAGCGTGACGGCGTGTCGGTCTTCTGGGCGCGAGCGAAAATCGATGCCTTGATGAACGAACAGATGCAGGCGGCAGAGAAAGATGCCATCCGACAATCGATCATCGACGTAGCGCTTCAGCACCATCTGGTCAGCCGGTACACCAGCCTCGTCGCCGTCGATGTCACACCAGTGCGTCCACTAGACAAGGATCTCAAGACGCATGCAATCCAAACGAATCTTCCGCATGGGCAGGACTACCAACACATCTTTGGACTGCCGCAGACGGCCACGAGCGGACAACTTCAGATCGCCGTTGGGTTGCTCTGCCTTATACTCGGACTGAGCATGTTCGGATTGAGACATCGGGGACATGACACGTAGGACGGTCACGGCATTGGTGGTTGTTCTGATGGTCTTTGGCCTCTGGCAGAGTGGACATGGCGCGTGGATCTATGTGAAGGCCCGGCTCGCGCAACATCTGCTCATGCACGCATGGGCGGACACGATGGAGGGACAGGAGCACGTCAAACCCTGGCCATGGGCCGACACATGGCCCGTGGCCAGGCTGCGTGTGCCACGACATGGCGTGGACTTGATTGTGTTAGCCGGAGCCAGCGGACGAACCTTGGCGTTCGGCCCGGCCATTGTGAACGACGGAGCAGACCAAGGCTTTTGGGGCACGCTGATGATCAGCGGCCATCGGGACACACACTTTCAGTTTTTGCAACACGTCAGTCACGGTGATGAGCTGAGCATTGAACGCCCTGGACAGCCCCATCGCACCTATCGGGTCACTGCGACACAGATCATCGATAGCCGGACCATGAACCTCATCAGTGATCCGGATCGCGACCAAGTGTTGTTGATCACCTGCTATCCCTTCGACGCGATGATTCCCGGTGGGCCGCTGCGGTATGTGGTGACGGCGGAGTTATTCGCTCGCGGGAATCAGGTGGCCGTACTTTCGTCAGCAGTGCGCCATTCAACCGGCCCGATGGTGAGGTCCATCGCAGGGAGCGCCTGGCTGTGTATAGGACGCAGTTCCAGAACGAGCAAGGGAGAGAGCTGTTGAAAATCTGGAGATTGTTTGAGAAGTTCCTGAAACTCTTGTGACAGTTGTATGGTGAAGGTGCCCGGCTGATCGGCTGGAAAGATGGAGATCTGGCCGAGCAAGAGCCGTGCAGGCCGATTGCCGTGTTTCGGATCGCTCCATGTCAGATACGCGTACACCGACACCGGCGTGAGTGTTTCGTTATTGATCTGTGTGACGGGAAGAATAAGCAGTGAGGGAGCACGCTGTAGCACGGCACCGGGAACGGCCATGACCGCGCGTGGCTGGGTCTGGGTCAAGTGAACGTTGGGGGTCTGTTCTGCCGACACGTGTGCGTCAAACCAGAAGGGAGACCCGACAGCAACAAGCAATCCAGCGGCGCATACCGCGAGGAGGATGAACCGACGATATGTGCCCCTCAGTCTCGACATGTGCTCACCGCCCTGGAGAAAACGACCACCGAAGAAGGGTCATCACTCTGACCGTATTAATGTGACGTAAACGTCGCGTTCCCGAGGGCCATCGAGTTCGATGAGGAGTACGGATTGCCAGGTTCCGAGCATTAACGCGCCGTCAAGTACGGGAATCGTGAGCGAGGGACCAAGAATCGATGACGCCATATGCGACCACGCATGCGAGGGATCATGTCCATGTCGAAAAGCGATTTTGGGGATCATCTGTTCGACGATGTCCAGCAAATCCTTTTCCGTTCCCTCCCCCACTTCACCGGTTGTGAGGCACGCCGTCGTATGCGTGACGAAGACGCAGCAGAGCCCTTCCGCCATCACATGCTCGGCCAATAGACCATTGAGCCGATCGGTCAGATCGACGACCTGTTTGAGGCGCTCGGTCTTAATTTTCAGGTTTTCCATAGCGCCATTATAACAGTTCGACACTCATCGTCGGCTCAGTTAGATTGAAGCCGAATGGGCAAACCGCTTCGCATAGGACACCGCGGCGCCGCAGGCCATGTCCTCGAGAATACGCTCGGCTCGATTGAAAAGGCCATCGAGCTCAATGTGGACTTCGTCGAGATCGACCTTCGCCTCACGCGCGACGGCCACGTCGTCGTGCTCCACGATGCCACGTTAGACCGAACGACCAGAGGTCACGGCCGAATCAAAGATCTCACGCTCGCCCAGGTAAAACGGATCAAAACGAAAGACGGTCAGCATGTGCCGACATTAGAGGAAGTGCTGAAGCTCACCGACGGTCGAGTGGGGCTGATGTTGGAATTGAAAATCCGAGGCTTGGCTAAACCGGTAACCGGGATCATCCAGCGCAGCGGCTTCAGCAGCCCGGTGATCTATGCATCATTCCACCATAAAGAGCTATCCCGTGTGCGAGAATGGCTGCCATCGGCCACGATCATGCCCCTCATCAGCCGTGGAACGATTTCTCCTCGCATTCCCGTCAAGCTCAGTGCTCATCATGTCGGTATCAGGTTCGACCGTGTGGCCAAGCCGGTTGTTGAGTCAATGCATGCGGCTAGCGTCCAGGTGTTTGTCTTCACCGTGAACGATGCAGACGACATCGCACGGATGAGTGACATCGAAGTTGATGGCATTATTTCGGATATGCCGACTGCCTTCCGCTAGGTGCCGATGATGAAGGTAAAAATCGCGCCACGGCACCTGCTCGTACCTGTTACCTTCAGGAGAGGTGCCTTTTAATTGCGTCTAGGATTTTATGCGATCGCGATTCATCCCCCGGCGATGCCGACCCGAATGGTGAGTTTGGTGCGTGAGTCGGCAACGGTGATCTAGCAACACAGCTTGCAATAACGACGCGCGAGGGATTGGAAATCCCGCGTGCGAGGCTCTCGCCGACCTAGGAGGGAAGTCTCTTAAACGTTTCCCAAGGAAGAAGGCGCTCGACATGAGAATCCTTGGTATGTCTCAGAAAGTTCTTCTCATTTGTAACGAAAAGTCGACCCTCTTCCAGTAAAAGCAATTGCATCGCGTCATACAAATCGTTTGGGTCTATTTTCTTTCTCCAATTGATGGTCTTGATGGCAATGAGCGTCATATGTGCATGAAACATTCTGCCTGGTCCGATAGTAAAGCCTTCCCAAAATCGGTTTCGTTCATCCGGCGAAAGATCACTCAGTTTTGTTCGGCCATTGCTCGGACGATAAAGCAAAAAAAAGACGGCCAATTTCTGGAGCCAGGGCGTTAATTGATCGATGTTCTCTCTGGTCAGACTGCCTGGCTGGTAGCTGTCCAGGTCATTCATCATGTTGGTCATAGATTGGTCGTCTATCTGCGTGAGCTGAAGATAGTGGCTGGGATTCAAGACCCACCTAGGTACTCCGGAAGAGGCGGAAGTTTGAATGCCCATACCAGTTATGTCGTCCTCGGTTTCTGCCTTCGCAATGAGATCAACCGCAATGGCCGTTTGGCGCACATCGGGAACCCAGGCCGGATGCAAATAATGGGACAGTTTTGCTCTCTCTAGGAATGCCATTTCTGGCGATGGCAAAACGTCTGAGTCGCAAAGCACCCTGATCTTTCGAAACGCACCTCTCATCATGCCGAATGGATTTTTTCTCTTCTTCGTGGGCCCCTGTGCGAGTTGGGATAACAGCTCAACGTAGTTTGTTATTGAATATCGAAAGCGAAATCCCAACATAGCTTTGAGATGCTGTAAGGCCTGTTTCTCGGGTGCGGACATGTTGAGCCAGATATGGGTATCAAGAATGACCTCAGGTGGTGTGTTGGGGTCGAACTCGACAAAGTAATTTTCCTCTTTTGTCCTGATGTCTGTCTCGCGTCGGACGGTCAACATTGTCATGCAGCGGCCTTCCGCCATCAGGAGGCCTGCGCTGCCGATTCTTGCGAGTGTCGCGATGCTTGAGGGCCATCGAGAACGAGCGACCGCAGAGTGATGCCGGTCAGCGCTTCTTTGACGGCTTGATCGCAACAGTCCAGCAGACGATCTACTTCTCCCCCGGATTCATGTCGCAAGCCCGTCCCAGTCGGCTCGCCGTGCCGAATCGCTTGTAGGACATCGGTAATAGGAATCAATTCCGGGGGTTTCATCAACCCGATGCCTTCGGGGTCCATCATGCGACAGAGAAGGCCATGCCCAATCAGCTCATCGACCTGCTCTTCGACGACAGACACGGGCATATCGATCTCCGAAGCAAGCTGTGGAGGCTGCGATGGCGGTGCGCCGTCAAGGTAGCGGCGTGTGATGTGTACGAGCAGAACCAACGCCAAGCGTTCGCGAAACGCATAGGTATCATGCGCCCAGAGGAATTGCGTGCGATAGGCGGCCGGATGCTGATGGAAGAAAGCGACTTGAGCACCGACGAGAATAATGACCCATCCAATATAGAGCCATAGCAGAAACAGAATCAGAATCGCAAAGCCTGAATAGATGGCACTGTATTTCGATGATTCCACGACAAACACGGCGAACGCCTCCCCCGCGAGTCCCCAGAGGATGGCCGCGATGACGCCCCCGACGAATGCGGATGTAAATCGTACGGCCGTATTCGGTACGAATTTATAGAGAAAGCTGAACAGCCCGGAGAGAATGACGAACGGCATGAACTGCGCGGCCCAGACGGCCACATAGCCGAAGGGCTGCATCTCAAGAACGCGCTGAACCAGGGCGTTGCTTTGGACGGAGGCGAGCAGCGCAAATGCCGTCATGACAAGGATGGGGCCCACGAGGATGACGCTTAGATAATCCGTAAATTTGCGCCCCCAAGACCGTCCCTGGCGCACTCGCCAAATGGCATTAAAGGTTTCTTCCACCTTATCGATCAAGGAATAGGTCGTATAGATCAGGCCGGCGATACCGACCACTCCAAGAACACCCACCTTCACGTTATTCACGAAGCCGATGACCTGACCGGTGATTTCGGCTCCTTTTTCGCCAAGGGGTTGCAACGCTTGCCCCAGCACCGGCTCGATCATCTGATGTACGCCGAACGCTTTGAGGACGGAGAACGTCACGGCAAGAAACGGAACGAGCGATAGGAGCGTCGTGTACACCAAGCCCGCCGCCCTGGCATCCAACAGACAATGTCGAAACTCCGTCGCCGCCGCCACGACGAGCCGGAGAATTTGTACGCCGATCCGCTGCACGCGGCTCAGGGATTCCAGATCGAAGACCCACAGATCGTGTTTCAGGAATTGTTCAATGCTTGTAGCTTTGGCCATCACACCACCAGACCTTGGAATGACTAGGTAAAGGTTCACATGACGAGTCATTGTCCCTCGTCTCTTCGCATCCTATCCGTACCGTGAGACGGGAGCAAGGCGGATAACGGGCAATCACGTATCAGTCCCGAAGAGACGGGCCTCACGACTGAATTGCTTAGAAGCGCGTGACGCTGGAGAAGTTGAAATCGGCGATCTTCATGGCGGGCAGCTGCATCTTCCAGTTTTCGTTGGAGACGGCGTCGGTGGGAGCGGTGAAGGCTTCCACGTTGCTGAAGGCGCGGAAGGGGCTTTCGTGCCAGCGGAAGTTCACGAGCGGCGTGGCGATTCGGCCATCTTCGATGAGAAACACGCCGTCGCGTGTCATGCCGGTGAGGGTCATATCGGTTGGATTGACGTCCCGGATGTACCAGAAATTGGTGACGAGAATCCCGCGCTGCGTTGAGCGGATCAGGTCCTCAAGGGAGGGATAAGCAGAATGCCCCGCGCCTGCGGCTTCTGTAGCCACGAGGTCTTGGCTGAGCGGCGTTCCCAATAGATAGGGTGCGTCCAAGGAGGGCGACGGATGACACGCCCGCCACCGCTGAGAACGCGAGCACG
>JBDUAJ010000137.1:0-7908 GCA_040004695.1 Nitrospirales bacterium
AGCGTAAGCGGGCTGAACAGGCGCTTCAGGATAGTTGGATGTTTACGCAGGCCATTTTGGATTCGTTGACCGCACATATCGCCGTGATTGATCGGGATGGGGCGATCGTTGCCGTGAATGAAGCCTGGACGAAGTCCTCGCGCACCGGCGGTGCGCAAGCCGAGGAGACAGGCGTCGGCATGAATTATCTGGATATTTGCCGTCGCGTATCGCGTCGCGATGCGCGCCTGGCTACATCCATGGCCGACACGATTCGAGCCATACTGGATGGCACGCCGATATCCGGATCTGCCGAATATGAATATGCGTGTGAACTTGATTCAGATGTGCGATGGTTTTTAATCACCATTGTGCCGTACCGTGGAAGGCACGCCGGTGCGGTCATCTCGCATTTCGATATTACTGAGCGCAAGCGGGCTGAAGAAGCTCTGCGGGAGAGCGAAGGTCGTTTCAGAGCTATTTTTAATCAAGCGTCCATCGGTATCGCGGAGGTCCGACCGGACGGTCGGTTTTTGCGCGTGAACGCGAAGCTCTGCGACATTATGGGGCGTCAAGAGGATGTGCTGCTGAACATGACGTTCCAAGAGTTGACACATCCGGATGATCTACCCCAGAACCTCGCCTGTCTTCAGCAAACATTAGATGGGCAGCGAGACAGTTGTTCAATTGAAAAGAGATATCTACGAGCCGATGGGATGGACGTGTGGTGTCGGCTTTCGGTGTCGTTAGTTCGCACCTCGGCAGGAAGCCCAAAGCATTTTATTTCCGTGGTCGAGGATATTTCCGAGCGCAAACGCACGTCCGATGCATTGCAGACGATCGCCGCCGCGACGGCATCCGTGACGGAAGAAGATTTTTTTCGCTCGCTCGTCCCGCATCTCGCGACGACCTGGCCCGTCCGGTATGCCTTTGTCGGAGAGCTCATGGACGGAAGGCCGCAACGCGTGCGGATGTTGGCGATGTGGGCCGGAAGCGACTATGACGACAACATCATTTATGGGCTCGAGGGAACCCCATGCGAACAGGTGATACAACAGCGCGTCACATGTTTCTATCCGCATGGCGTTGAGCGGAGGTTCCCCACCGATACTTTCCTCGCCGACAGGTGCGTGGAAAGTTATTACGGGGTGCCGCTACTGGATCGAGGGGGACATATCCTGGGGCTCCTGGCGGTCATGCACGACCAGCCACTGTCCTTGCTGCCCGGCATGGAACAGATGCTGCTCATTTTCGGCGCTCGAGCCGGCATGGAGTTGGAGCGGAAGCGGACGCTCGAAGCGCTGCGTTTCAGCGACCAGGCCTTGCGCCAGCTGATCGACGAGCGTGAACAATTGGCGCAAGACTTACATGACGGCATTATTCAGTCGATCTACGCTGCAGGCTTGGGGCTTGAAGAAGGAAGACGGCTCGTGCAGGAAGGCTCTCCGGCGGCCGTCGGTCAAATCCAAACGGTGGTCGACGATCTCAACAGTCTCATCGACGATGTCAGAAATCATATCGTCCGAAAGCCGCGGGAAATCAAAAATGGACAGCAATTGAAGGTGGCGTTGGAACGGTTGGCCCGCGTGTTGCGGACCTGTCCGACCATCGAGATCGTGGCCGCCATTGAGCGCGGCGCCGCGGATCGATTGCGGTCCGGAGAAGCGACGCACATCTATTACATCGCGGCGGAAGCGCTGAGCAATGCGGTCCGGCATTCGCAAGCGCACCAATGTTCACTGGCGTTACGCATGCTGCGGGGAGCCGTTCGACTCGAAGTATCGGACAATGGGGGCGGGTTCGATCCTTCGGTCGCGCATCAGGGACACGGTTTGCGAAACCTATCGGGTCGCGCCGAGAAGTTGGGAACGCGATTACAGATCGTGTCGTTCCCGGGCGAGGGAACCCGTATTATGGTCGATTTGCCAAAGGAGCCAGGGGATGACGAAACCGAAAGGTGACCGTATTCGATTGCTGATTGTCGATGACCATAAGGTCGTGCGTCTGGGATTGATCACGATGTTCAGTCGGCATCGTGGCGTGCAGATCGTGGGCGATGTAGGCACGATGGCGGCAGCCGTGGAGGATGCGCAGTTGCTGAAGCCCGACGTCGTCCTGATGGATGTCCGGTTGCCGGACGGCAGTGGAATCGACGCCTGTCGGGAGATTCGTAACTTGTGTCCGGACACCCAGGTCCTCTTTTTGACCTCGTTTGCCGACGACGAGGCGATGTTCGCGACCGTGTTAGCCGGTGCCGCCGGATTCCTGCTCAAGCAGGCCGATGAAGACGGCGTGATTCGGGCCGTCGAAACAGTTGCGAACGGGCAATCGATCGTGGATCCTGTGGTGACACATGCCCTTCTTCAACAGATGCGGTCGTTTTCCGCCCCGACGACGAGTAATCCAAGCGGACCCCTGTCGCCACAGGAAGAGCGCGTCATGGCGTTGGTCGTGGACGGCAAGACAAATAAGGAAATCGGGATCGACATGGGGCTCAGTGAAAAGACCGTTAAAAATTACCTGAGCAATATTTTCCAAAAGATGCAGGTGTCCCGTCGGTCACAGGCCGCCGTCCTGTTCGAACGTCAGCGCATCGGGCGCTAGCCTGATTGTGCACCATGCCGCCGTGAAGCGGCTCAGCCTGATGCCAAGTGGTCGAGAACATCATCTGCTGAGGCAGGTTAGGGCCGTTCGTCCCGCCTCGGTAGAGTCCAGGCGGCTGTAGGATCGATCAAGGAAAGGAAAATCTATGAAAAAGAGCCGGTTGACGGAGGCGCAAATAATCGTTGTTCTCAAACAGTTCGGAGGCGGGATGCACGGTCGCTGAGCTGAGCCGCGAATACGCGGTCAGCGGGGCGATGCTCTATGCCTGGCAGGCCAAGAATGGCGGGCTGACCGTCGACTGCGCAGCTGGAGAAGGAAAATCGGCGCCTAAGGCCTTTGGTCGAGGATTTGAGTGTGGATAAAGAAGGCTGAAGGGGGAATCACAAAAAAACGGCTCGAGCTTGTAGCGCGACTTCGCGAGGCGCCCGCGCTCATCACACAGTTTGGGATGAGTGAACACCGTGCCGCAGGCTCATGGATAGGGATCGGACCAGTTATCGCTACCAGGGAAACGACACCGACCGGGATCAGCCGTTGCGCGATCGCTGGTTGTAGCTGACGCGACACTGGCCGCGGTATGGGCTATCGACGCCTGCGCGCGAGAGCTGGCATTGTAATCACAAGCGATTCTATCGGCTGTGCGGGCAAGCTGGCCTGGCTATGCGCGGTCGACACCGGACCCGGTTGTGACGAGCCATGCCGTGGCTGCCTCGCCCCCTGCGAATGCTGAATGAAGACTGGGCGATGGATTGCCAGTGGGCAAGCCATTCGCGCGTGGAAGGTGTGCGATCACTTCACGCGTGAGTGTGTGGCCAGTCGATACGTCTTTGTCGAGCGCGCGGGTGGCTCGTGTGCTCAGCCAGGTGG
Source organism: Nitrospirales bacterium (assembly GCA_040004695.1). Taxonomy (GTDB): domain Bacteria; phylum Nitrospirota; class Nitrospiria; order Nitrospirales; family Nitrospiraceae; genus JAICXS01. Next base: position 3,451 of record JBDUAJ010000137.1, read on the forward strand.
GAGAACTGCGGGGGTGGCCTCAGCGGATTAATCGTGGACAACGGCCCAGAATTTATGAGCCGATGCCTCATGGCCTAATGCGAAGAGCGAGGCATCCAGCTCACCCATATCCAGCCAGGGAAGCCGGTCCGAAATGATGACATACCATGGAACGTAGCTTCCCTGTAACATCCAACAGCGCGTCAATATGGGCCGCTCCTTAACTTTTATGATCGACGTTTCGGGGGTGGACCGTACCCAAGAGTCTGAGGAGTGTCTGCTTCTTGATTGGCTTCGTGAGGTGATCCGTGCACCCTGCATCAAAACTTTTCAATGTATGCTCCGGCTGCGCGTGTGCGGTCAACGCAATGATGGGCGTGGGCGTCCGGGACTGATCGCTCTCCCATAGCCGTATGGCTTTCGTGGCTGCATAGCCATCCATGATCGGCATCTGCATATCCATGAGAACGATGTCATAGGCACCTTGCCTAAACTTTTCAACCCCAATCGCGCCATTATCGGCGATCTCAACAACATGCCCGGTGTGTTTCAGGTACGCCAGAATCAGGGCCGTATTGTCACAGGAATCCTCCACCACAAGGACTTTGAGAGGTGATGCCCCAAGACGGGGAGAGGAAGAGGTAAGGCTAGACTGTTCCCCTAACGCCTTTCTGCCGAGCGTTAATTGCAGTGCCTTGTGTAACTCGGCTCGTCGAATGGGCTTGACGAGATAGCCTCCGAGAGCCAGCTTGTAGGCCTTGGCGATGTCGCCTGTCTGGGTGTCCGAGGTCAGCATCATGACCGTATGTGAAGCACGTTCGGAGATGCTTCGGAGTTGTTCCGCCGCCTCGAATCCGTTCATGCCCGGCATGCGACCATCCATGAGTGTCAATTGATAGGGATGCCCTTCGTGCTCGGCTTGCTCGAATTTCAAGATGGCTTCTGCGCCGGTGGTCGCTTCCGTCACAAGAGCGCCCCATGACGTCAAGGCTTCCCGCAAGATTAGGCGATTGGTCGCATTGTCGTCGACAACGAGCGCTTTCAGTCCCACAAGGTTCACCTTCGGTCCAAATGATTGTGTCGAGGAGCCCGCGGGAATACCGAATACGGCGGTAAAGGATAACGTGCTGCCGCTCCCAGGCATACTTTCGGCCCAAATCCGTCCGCCCATAAGCTGGACGATGTGCTTTGAAATACTTAAGCCTAACCCAGTGCCACCATATTTGCGCGTGGTGGATGAATCGGCCTGACTAAACGACTCGAACACGAGCTCAAGCTTGTCAGGTGCAATGCCGATCCCTGTATCCGACACCATAAAGCGAAGCCGCCCCGGCTGGTCTGCGGAACTATCATTCATGACCCTAAGCGTGACTTCTCCCTGGTCCGTAAATTTGATGCCATTCCCCAGCAAATTCACCATCACCTGCTGAAGACGGAAGGGATCACCAATGAGAGCGATGGGGACATCAGGCGCGATGGAACAGGACAACTCCAGCCCCTTTTCGTGCGCCCGGAGCCCCATTAGCTCGACTGCCTTATCTATCGTCTCGCTCAGGCTGAATTCAATGTGCTCAAGCTCGAGAAAGCCTGTCTCCACTTTTGCCACATCAAGAATGTCGTTGATGAGCGCGAGCAGATTCGTCCCGGCTCGTCTAAAAATGCCGACATACTCGCGCTGATCCGCACTCAGTACTGTTTCTGACAAGAGCTCAGCCATTCCCAGAATCGCGTTCATCGGCGTCCGGATCTCATGACTCATATTCGCTAGGAATTGACTCTTGGCTAGGTTGGCCGCTTCTGCCAATTCCTTCGCCTGGCGCAAATCCGTCAGTGCGCGGCTTGCGCGCAACATGTACCGCACGCGATGGCTCAAGACCAGGGCATTAATTGGTTTGATGACAAAATCGGTGGCCCCAGCTTCATATGCACGCGTGATGGAATCGCCATCTTCCAAACCGGACACCATGATCACCGGCGTGCGATCCCCTTTGGGCAAAGCACGCAATAGACGACAAGCTTCGAACCCATCCATGGACGGCATCATCACGTCCATCAGGACAATGTCGGGCTTGGTGTGCTCATAGGCGGTCAGCGCCTGTCTGCCATCTTCGGCTTCCTCGACGACGAGGCCCCATTGCTCCAACGCTTGTCTTGTCAAAAACCGCATTAGGGGATCATCATCGACGAGCAAGACAATGCCATGAAGAGGTTCTTTGAATTGTGCGGTGGCCATGAGGGCCTTGTCTGATTCCATTTGACCCTCACCTGTTCCTGAACCAAGGACTATACCAGCGCGGTTTGATGCCATCGCGTCCCTCTCCTGCGTACTCCCATCATTGTCATTACTTGCAAAGGCAACCTGCCGATGTCCAGGACAAAGTACCGGTGCATGCGGTTACATCATTACGGCAATCCCATGATGCCAAGCGGCTGACTGAACCTTAGAAACTGTCAACCACTTTACACATCATGTCAAGTTGTCGCCAGACGTTGGAGCATTGTAACGATCCAAATCCATTACTCATCCAAGAACTAGCAGTCATCTCAATAAGATGAGGTCGCAACTGACAATTGCTGTGAACTTCGTTCGTATGCGCTCTGTTGGTACTTTACTACCTAATCAATCGGCCTGTGCTACATTTGAATAGTGATCGGTCAGAGGCTCGACGACAGTGTTTGACGGGGGCTGCATGAAGGGTGCGCCGCGGAAAGGATTATCCAAGCTATCGCTAATATGACATTGGGTGATAATCCGAGTGAGACAAGTGCGCAGGGTTAGCTGATGACGCGCAAAATTAACCACAGGAGTGATGCTGTCATGCTTGATCAAGTGTTTTTGAGCAGGCGGGTGAAGGGCATTAAGAGTCGAATCCGGAAAGCCTTTCCTCAAGGAGGCGCCTTGCCTGATACGGCATGGAAACAGCGCCACCGGGGCATTCTACTTCTGCTCTGGCTGCATGTCGTTGGTGTCCCGTGTTTTGGTTTCCTACATGGCAATCCGTTAGTTTACAACTTGGGTGCCGGTGTGATCCTGATGGGGATCGCAACACTGGCGATGTGGAGACCCCCGACCGCCGCATTCGAGCCGGTCTTGCCACGCCACCCGTCGTCAGCGGGCCAGAGATCGTCGTCAGGCTTTCCACTTCAGTCGGCCTGCCTTGTGACTGTAGTTCGTTTTCTTAATCTTAATCCAACTCGACCGTCTTCTACGAATGGTAAGTACCGTTCTTTCGCTGGCTAAACCCATTCTAAAATCCCATGTGCAGCACAGCCGGTAGATTCCTGGTCTAGGTCTTCTATGTGGCCCACATAAAGCAGCCTCGATGGGAGATCCAGCCTGCCCTGTCGCCAATTGTGCTGCAACTTCTCCTTGACTGCATATATCCATTTCTCCAGCAAGCATTTTGCTGAAGCGTCAGTTCCAATGGCAGTCCGGATACTATGCACAGCGCTTCATGGCATAGATTGGTCCAAGTATTTTTGCGTTTAATCAAATTAGAGTGGGCAGAACCAGGTGGCCCAGGCTTGCAATGAACTGATCTAAAGCCAATCGTTCAGCTGGTTTGACGTCCAGGAACTTGACGCCAAAATATTTATCCTTGATGGTCCAGCCTACGACAGCGACGTCGATCTTTATTGGCTCCGCTTTATAGGAGACTGCGAGTCGCAAGGTGATGGAGGCGCCTAGCGAAGGAGTGGTGCGCGTGTCGATCTTGCATCCTATTGTGGAGAGGTCATACAGAGTGCCGGTCCCGCTTGCTTCACCAGAAAACGTGATCGGAATGTGGTTAAGGAACTTGTGGGCAATGCGCGTGTATTTACGTCGCTCCATCGCGGTCCTAGTCTTCATTGTCGTGATATGAAGAATTGCGAAAGCGTGACAAGCACGTGTCGGGCCTGGGACCCGGCTACGCACACCCTTAAGCACCTCGCTATTACAACAAATCTGATGTCTGCTGGTCCTCGGACGTCAGAGCGCTCGCGAAGAACTTACACCACCCCATGGCCGAAAAAAAAGGCACTCCAAGCGAACCACGAGTGCCAAGACACAAGTCCCAATACTTAGCTTTTGGCTTTTCCTTGATTTGTCCAATAGATGAAGAACACTGGGATGATCTGATTATTTTTTGCCGAGGATGGCGTCCTTGGCTGCCTTGGCCACGCGCAATTTCACGACGCGCTTGGCAGCAATCTTGATCGTTTCCCCAGTCTGAGGATTACGCCCCAAACGGGCTTTACGGTTGGCCAGCACCAATTTACCAATGCCGGGAATCGTAAAGGTGTTTTTGGCCTCCTTGTACGCCAGCGCGTTGAATGCCTCCAAAAACTCTCCAGCGGTCTTTTTTGGAACACCCCCTTTTTCTGTAAGATGGGTGAGCACCGCTGATTTCGTCATTGCATTCGCCATGGAGCCTCCTGGGTTGATGTTAAAAAGAATGAGTGGCGCTCTGTTGTAGGAGTTTGCCGTATATCTGTCAA
>JBDUAJ010000138.1:0-7883 GCA_040004695.1 Nitrospirales bacterium
GGTGCCGAGGGACAGAATCGAACTGTCGACACCAGCCTTTTCAGGGCTGTGCTCTGCCAACTGAGCTACCTCGGCACGGGCGGTACCATAACAACCCTCTTCCCGAAGTGTCAAGACGCTGGGCGCTTCGTTGGTCGGACCCTTTGGCCGCGTGTTGCGTACGAGCCCAACCCTGCGGTAGCTGACTTGCTGGCCAAATCTGCTGTGATGAATTGGATGCACGAACGATTGATCGTGCGCCGGACGGCGGTTGGATCGGTGGTCGGCGATGTTGAACTCGGCTTTTGTCCTGCGCAACTGGGCGGAGCAGCGGTGAAGACGGAACACCGTGATAGTAGCACCTTTGCACGGACCGTTAAATACCCGTCAGGACTTCAGTGCGTCGTCGTACCGGTTGTCACACTCGTTGAAGAATTTCCATATGACATCCCAATCAGATTTTTAAAAATCGACGCCGAATGCTACAAGCCGCAGGTGTTCGCCGGAACCAATCGGTTGATGAAACACCGCTGCAGAGATTCTCTGATGCTTGAGGCCGTGCCAGAGGTTGCCGGTGATATGTGGCCGGCTCTACTGGATAAGATCAACGAGATTTGTTCGTTAGGATACGAGCCCTTTACAGTCAACGGAGATGGCACCCTCAGACCGACGACGTGCGTGGTATCGCCAACGGCTGCGGTTTAAACACTCGGAACGTCATTCTGAAGGCAATCCACTGACGATCCACTTGTCCAGCAAGTTGTTTCTTCGAGTGGCGCATCGAGCAGGATCTGATTGCAGCATAGTTGTGAGCGAAGGCGTGATCGTTTCAGAGCATTTGCCCACCGGAGATAAGATTGTCCCCAACTTGGACACGCATGCGAACTGGGATATTCGGGCCGTTCAAAAATCCGGCGTGCTTATCGATCAACCTCCATTCAATTGCAAAAGTGAAACGCTCCTCGAACTGGATCCCGATCATAAAGGCTATGAAGGTTCGATCATACGTACCTCCCTCATCGAATCCAACTTGATGCTCTTGATGCCGACGATCCGTTCCTGGGTTGGCCGGTCTAACAATCAGATTCCCTTTCAAGAAGATATCTTCCTCTATCTTGAGGAGCCCATAATCAGATAATGAGTCGAAGCGGGTGGAGGGACGTCTTGGCAAGCTTGACGCTCCTCACGCCAGAGCGTTATGCTCAATCGCTTGTCTCAAGGTCCGGGAGGATTCATGGAAGCGCAGATTCCGACAGTTGATGATGTGTCTTCGTCAAACGCATTGCCGAAGCCAAACAGGGAGTATGTCGAGGAGTTAGTTCAGAAGGCTCGATCGGCTGCGGGACGGCTGGCGTCTCTTTCGACGACGACGAAGAACCAAGCCTTAATGGCTATGGCTGATGGGCTGATCGCACAATCAGAAGACATTCTTGCCGCGAACGAAAAAGATCTCGACGCGTTCGGCTCATCCAAGGACAAAGAGGCGATGGCCGATCGGCTCCGATTGACGCCGGAGCGGATTGAGGCCATGGCTGCCGGCATCCGTGAAATTGTGAAGCTGGTCGATCCCGTGGGTCAAACGCTGAACATGCAGCGCCGTCCCAACGGCATGCAGGTGGGACGGGTACGCGTGCCCATCGGTGTCATCGGAATTATCTATGAATCGCGCCCAAACGTGACAGTGGATTCTGCGGCGCTGTGTCTCAAGTCAGGCAATGCCTGCGTGCTCCGCGGAGGGTCCGAGGCCATTCACTCCAATACGGCGATTGCAGCCGTATTGTCTGAGGCGGCGGAACAAGCCGGTGTGCCATCCGGTTCCATTACGTTCATTGATCGCACCGAGCACGACGTCGTCACCGAGTTGCTGAAGCAAGACCAATATATCGATCTCATCATCCCGCGCGGTGGCGAGTCGCTCATGAAGACCGTGACAGAACAGTCGCGTATTCCGGTCATTAAGCATGACAAGGGAGTGTGCCACATCTACATTGACGCCGACGCGGATGTCGCCATGGCCAAATCGATCGCCACCAATGCTAAGGTGCAGCGACCCTCCACCTGTAATGCCATGGAAACGTTACTGGTTCATCAAGGCAGCGCCCGCGCCGTCTTGCCCGATCTCGTCAGTGACTTGATGAAAGCCGGGGTCGAGGTGCGAGGATGTGCGAAAACGTTGTCACTCTGTCCCGAAGTAAAACCGGCTGACGACAGCGACTACGGGCAAGAATTTCTGTCGCTGATCTTGGCCGTGAAGGTTGTCAAGAACATCGAAGAAGCCATAGAGCACATTGCGCGATACGGCTCGCGCCATACCGAAGCCATCATTACAAAAGATTATGGTCGCGCCCTGCGGTTTTTGCGCGAGGTGGATGCCAGCGCGGTCATGGTCAATGCGTCCACACGACTGAACGATGGCAATCAGTTTGGTCTTGGTGCCGAGATCGGGATCAGCACGACACGGATTCATGCCCGAGGCCCGATGGGACTTGAAGAACTGACGTGCTCGAAATTTGTTGTGCTGGGTAGCGGCCAGATCAGGGAATAATGCAAAAGGCAAAATGAACAATGTAAAATCTGTGCCGTGACCGTGAATCTTTCTGTTTTAACTCGCCCCGGCAATCTCGCCTTTCCTTCTAATCTTGTATATAGCCACGACCACCTGACTGCGGGTGGCCGGGTCGTTCCGCAGGCGTCCGGTCATCTCGTCTTTTATGGTCCTCATGGCCGTAGAGTCCTTGCGACCGATCCTGACGGCAACCCCCTGCACGAGTGCGAATGGTCGTTTGATCCGAATGGAGCCATACGCCTCACCAGGGCCCGGTTTCGTCTCGATTGGGGACAGTGGGTCGGGCTGAAACCGGGCGGTCTTGTCAATTCGACGGTGCTGGATCTATCTCGGAAACCAGGCTGGCAACGACTGCGCCCCGATGATCTCCGCCACATGGCTGCGCAAGCGTTGCAAGTACCGCTCGAAGAGGTTCGCTTTTTCTACAGCGATGAGGATTTGCTGATCGATACCAAAGGACAGGCGACGATCCGACACAAAAAGGATGCGTTCTACATTCTGGCTGATGGCACGTTCGAGCGGGCTCGCTTCATGGCCTGCATGGGCGCGATGCACTGGAGCCGCATCGATTTTCTGCCGGTGGTGGAACTGTTTCAGTCGCTGTTGCCGGGAACCGGCTCGGCGGCCTTCGAATTGATTCGCGGACTGTACGACGATCAGAATGAAGGGCAAGCTCAGCCGTTGCCGCTTCGCTATCGTGGCATTCCGACGTATCCATCCGACGGGGCGTTCCGGCTGTTCAGTGCGTGTTTCGTTCCGAAGACATCGGATGGGCGCAAGCCGTTTGATGTCTTCATGGATTCTTCACAATCGAACCAGGTCACTTGGGTGCCTTCATCGCACCCTCCACGTCGATATTATGACAACCCTCGTGGTCTCTGCGTGACGGTCAAAGGTGAGACGGTGCAGAAGGTGACGCTGGCTGATGATCCCGTTGGGATGTCCTATGTCAATGCACAGCAGCATCGTGGGGAACGACGTGTAGGCGTGGCTCAAGGATCGCTGATCTTAATGGATGGCCCACAACAAACTGAGGTGGCGGTTAACCCGTCATGGGGAACACTACGGGACATTCCCATCTCGCCACCGGCCTATCCTTTAAGCTGGCGACATCTTTTTTCGGGCGCACCGCCATGTATAAGTCCAGCCGAGGCATTTGGTGCCGTCCTCCTATACCCAGATGATGCGACCGAAATCGACGAAGCCTCCACTCAACCGTTCATCGCGGATTATGTGCAGGATCTCATCGAGGACTCGCCGCAACTGCGCGCCATGCACGGTCGGGCTTCGCATGTCTTGGTCGATAATTTCGACGGTGCGCTTCCTACGTGTGTCTCGCTCACGGCTGGAAAACATTACAGCGTGCTCTATACTCGTCCCGCGCTGGCGCAGAAACAAGCACACCTGTTATGGAATACCGCTGTCCAGATCGGCCGCTTTGATGCCTTGGCTCAGGTCCGCCTCCTGGCGGCTGAGATCCACCGGATCACTCTGTATAGGAAACGCTATGATTGGATCTATCGCTGGGTCCCGTTTTCCTGCTTCGACAATCCGCACGAGCTGGCGGCCGTCGCCTCGGCACTGCGCCGCACGCTGCAACCCGGTGGCCTCGCCTTTGTGGTCGGCCCACAAGCGATGGGGGACACCCTAACAAGCCCCATGCTGCGCATTGTGCAGATGGAATCGGTTGACACGCTCGCCACGTTTCGCATGCATCAAGCTATCCTGCCTCAGTCCAGATTGAAGGCCAATCTCACGCTCTTTCACGTCATGCAGACTGCAGGCTGATCGCTTGACACTCCCCCGGTGTATCGATAAGATACGACTACCTTTAACGCTCATCCAGTGAGGTGGGCAAGGAGTTGAGTCATGCACAGCGGACACTCGTCCGTCGTCCTCATACGAAACCTTCTTGCCATCCAGGCAAGAAGGTTTTTTTATGCCTTCTTTTGATCGAGAAGTAATTCAGCAATTAAGTAAATGAGTAAATTTGGTTACTTCCCTTCCGCGAATTTTACCGAATTACTCAATTACTTCTTAATGTAAGGCCTAGTGACTGAAGCAAAACACGAAAAGCTCGTGATGGATGCCAGCGAGGTGGCTCGGGCCGTGACCCGCATCGCCCATGAGATTCTGGAACGGAACAAGGGCACACAGAACTTGGCTCTCGTCGGTATTCGGACCGGCGGCGTCTACCTGGCCCATCGATTAGTGAAACGCATGTTGGAAATCGAACATGTGCAAGTGCCTTCCGGAGACCTCGACATCACCCTGTATCGGGATGATTTGTCGATTCGCAAGGACCAGCCCATCCTGCGCAAGACGACCATCCCATTTGATATCTCCGATTTTAAAATCGTGTTGGTCGACGATGTGTTTTTTACCGGTCGAACGATCCGCGCAGCCATGGACAGTCTGATGGATCTGGGACGCCCGGCCGAAATTCAGTTGGCCGTCCTGGTAGATCGAGGGCACCGTCAACTGCCGATTCGGGCCAATTACATCGGGAAGAATGTGCCGACATCGCGTGATGAGATCGTGCAGGTCTTTTTGGAAGAAGAAGGCGAGGATGACCGGGTCGTCATCCTCAAAGACTCCAAGGAACCACCGGGAGGCGCCCCATGAGTCTCAAGCACAAGGATTTAACCGGCATCGCCTCATTGAGCGCCGACGAAATTATGCAAATCCTTGAGACGGCCGACTCGTTCAAGGAAGTGACGGGGCGGGAAATCAAGAAGGTGCCGGCGCTCAGAGGAAAGACGGTGGTGAATCTGTTCTTTGAGCCCAGCACGCGCACACGGACCTCATTCGAGTTGGCCGCCAAACGGTTAAGCGCCGACGTCATTAATTTCTCGCCGTCCAACAGCAGTGTGGTAAAAGGGGAAACGCTCCTCGATACGGCGCGAAATATCGAGGCCATGCAGGCGGATATCATCGTCCTGCGCCATTCGTCCGCCGGTGCCGCGGAGACCCTGGCGAGAGGCGTGAAGTCCTCCGTCATCAATGCGGGTGACGGCTGGCATGAACATCCCACGCAAGCCCTGTTGGATCTCTTCACTTTGCGCGAGAAGAAATTGGAGCTCAAAGGGCTGAAGGTAGCGATCGTTGGTGATGTGGCGCATAGCCGGGTTGCGCGTTCAAACATTTATGCGTTGACGAAACTCGGAGCGGATGTTCGGGTGGTTGGACCGCCCACGATGATGCCGGCCTGTGTCGAACGGCTCGGTGTGAAGGTGTTTTACGATCTCGATCAAGGCTTGCGCGACGTCGATGTCATCATGATGCTCCGCTTGCAGCTAGAGCGGCAGGGGCGTGCGCTGTTTCCCACCATTCGCGAATATTCGCGCCTGTATGGGCTGACGCTGGAGCGGCTGAAAATTGCCAAACCGGGCGCGCTCGTCATGCATCCCGGCCCCATCAATCGCGGCGTGGAAATCGCGCCTGAAATTGCAGACGGATTTTCTTCCGTCATTCTCGACCAAGTGACGAACGGCGTGGCGGTGCGCATGGCGGTCTTATATCTACTCAGCGGAGGCAACGGGTAGCGGTAATGCAACATTCAAAATGGACAATTAAAAATGAGGGGGTCGGTCACGTTGCGCCAGAAAACACTTTTGCATGTTGCATTTTCAATTTTGAATTGGAGCCATCATGCCGACGTTGATTCAAGGCGGTCATGTCATTGATCCTGGACGATGCAATGAAGTCGCCGATGTTCTGATTGACAACGGAAAAGTGCGGGCCGTTGGAAAGAACCTCATGGCACAGGGCCAAGACACACCTGGCTCCATCCAGATCATCGATGCCCGTCATAAATTGGTCCTGCCTGGATTTGTCGATCTTCACGTCCATCTCCGTGAACCGGGATTCGAATACAAAGAGACCATTAAGACGGGAACGGCAGCCGCTGCGGCCGGAGGTTTTACCTCGGTCTGTTGCATGCCGAATACGCATCCAGTCAACGACTCGCAGGCCATTACCGAATTCATTCTTGAGCAGGCGCGCCAGGCCGGCAATGCGCACGTGTTTCCAGTCGGCGCTATCACCAAAGGTTCGGAGGGGAAGGAGTTGGCGGAGATCGGCGATCTGCGTCGAGCGGGCTGCGTCGCGATTTCCGATGATGGTCAGCCGGTCATGAACAGTATGGTCATGCGACGTGCGATGGAATATGCCCTCGCGTTCGATGTGCCGGTCATCGACCATTGCGAAGATTTGCATCTGTCCGAAGGCGGCTGCATGAACGAAGGCCTCGTCTCGACGCAGCTGGGGCTGCAAGGGGTTCCCGCGGCGGCTGAGGACGTGATGGTCTCGCGCAACTTGGCGCTGGCCGAACTGACCGGCGCACGGTTGCATTTAGCCCATCTCAGCACCGTCGGGTCCGTGCGGATGGTTCGCGAGGCGAAGGCGCGCGGCATTCGCGTCACGGCGGAAGCCTGTCCCCATCACTTTACTTTGACGGAAGAAGCCGTGCGCGGCTTCAACACCTTGGCAAAGATGAATCCTCCGCTCAGGACGTGGGACGATGTGCATGCCATTAAGGAAGGCTTACGGGACGGCACCATTGATGTGATTGCGACGGACCATGCTCCCCATGCGGGGCAGGAGAAGCAGCAGGAGTTCGCCGCCGCGCCCAATGGTATCGTCGGGCTGGAAACGGCCTTGCCGCTGACCCTGGCGCTGGTGGAAGAAGGGATCCTCACGTTGGAGTCCGCGATTGAAAAGCTGACGACGGCTCCAGCCAAGGCATTCAGTTTGAGCACAGGAACGTTGGCCCCCGGGGTGGATGCGGATGTGGTGATCGTCGATCCTCAAGAAACGTGGGAGATCGATCCATTACGCTTCCGCTCCAAAAGCCGGAATACGCCATTCGCGGGATGGAAAGTGAAAGGACGGGTCAAGACGACTCTGCTCAGCGGACGGGTCGTATATGAGTCCGGCGAAGCACGTTGATCGTGAGTCGTTATTGGTTATTCGCGTTGTGCTACACAAGAGTCTTTACGAATAGCGATTCACACATAACGAATAACGAAAAAGCCGCTCGGTGGGTCATCGTGTGCTACACATTCGAGCTGCTGGCCCTTGCTATCTGGATTGGTGGATTAGTCATGATTGTCGCAGCGGTGATCCCGGCCGTCTTTAACTCGTTTGACATGGAGCCGGGCGGTCGTTTTTTGACCCGGGTGTTCGATGGATATAGCCGGTTGGTGCTGGTGAGCGCCGGCATGCTGACGATCAGCGCCGTCCTGAGAACCAGGATGAGCCGACGCTCTGCGGTCATGGACGTGGCATTGTCACGCGCAGAATGGGCTGTGCTGGTAACCATGATCACTGTGGCTGC
>JBDUAJ010000139.1:0-7877 GCA_040004695.1 Nitrospirales bacterium
GCGCTCCCGACCAACACCTCATCCTGCCCGCCGTTCCGGAAATGATAAATGCGGGCATGCTCGAGAAACCGGCCGACCACGGAGGTCACCGTAATGGCCGAGCTGACACCGGGAATCCCAGGGCGTAATCCACAGATGCCGCGGATTTGCAGATCGATCGTCACACCGGCTTGCGAGGCGCGGTAGAGTGCCTGGATGCACGGCTTGTCCACCAGCGAGTTCATCTTGAAGTCCAGATAACCTTGCCCTGTTCGCGATGCAGACGGATTTCCCGCTCGATCCGTTCGAGAATCTGCCGACGCATTATAAGGGGGGCGACGAGGAGTTTCTCATAACTTTCTTGTTGGAGTAACCGGTCAACGCATTAAACAGATCCGTGGCGTCGGCGCCGATCGTCGGATCGCACGTGAAATAGCTCACATCCGTATAGATCTTGCTCGTCGTCACATTGTAGTTGCCGGTGCCGAGATGTACATAGCGGCGGATGCCGTCCGACTCCCGGCGCACGACGAGACTGAGTTTCGCATGGGTCTTCAGCCCCAGCACGCGATAGACGACATGCAGGCCCTCGTCTTCCAGCTTCCGGGCCCAGGCAATATTATTCTCTTCATCAAAGCGCGCTTTCAGCTCCACGACCACAGCGACCTGCTTGCCGTTCATCCGTGCTTCCATGAGCGCCTCGGCTGGTGAAGGTTGGTCCACGTTACGGGCGAATGATGGTGATATAAACACCTACGTTAAAGAGACCTTCCTCGGTTACAGGGATGCCGCACCACCAGCTAGTCTCTAGTGCGTGTTAAACCTACAAGACCTCGCGCTCGCCACCGATGTGGCGCAGAAAAGAATACAGGTAATACTCCTCCGTGCGTTGTACCCTACGAACGTTTCTGAGATGGTTGCGTCGGCCACTCGTGGTACTGACAACACCACCCATGTCGCTACAACAGTTTCAGCTATGGCTCTGACCTTTGCTGATAGTCCGGCTCCGACCTTCAGGATCGTATTCGGTTGATGGACTGCGGTTGCGATAGGCCTGGCCGATCGTCCTCGATCACCCGCGGAGCGAGCGGTTCGTGCCCGGTTGAACAGGGCGCAAATTACAGTGAGCCCGACTTAGTCGCGGCCAAGGACGGCGTTCTTGTGGCGAGACACGAAAATGAGATCTCAGGCACGACCGACGTGACTACACGCTCGGAGTTCGCGAGCCGCCAAACCACCAAAGTGATCAATGGCACACCTTTTGAGAGGTGGTTTACCGAGAACTTTCACACTGGCGGAGCTCTAGACGCTCAGGGCTGTTGAACGCATCCCTGAGATTCCGGCCGCAGAATGCGCGTGTGGCTCGAAGTCATAACTGTTAGAATCCTCCTTGGTCTCGTCGGATCAAAGGGTGATGCAGCAGGGAGGAGCCTTCTGCCTCTTAGAGGATGGCGACCATTTAACGTATAACTAGGTTCTCTGGGCTTGGTACTGACAAAAGAAAAAGTTATGCCGTAGTTACACTACCGTAACAATAGTCCGACAATAACTACGTCAAGAGTATCATCGTTGTGGCAGCCCTTGCGTGATATGCCGCGGGGCGTTTTCACGATCACTGTAAATGAAAAGATCTTCTATGTTGGATAGACGTCGCGTGCAGCAATGAGCGTGGTGAGCGTCATCATCCCTTGCTATAGGCAAGCTCACTTTTTGGATCAAGCGATTGACTCGGTGCTGGAGCAAACTTATCCCGACACCGAGGTCATTGTAGTCGATGATGGATCACCGGATCAGACTTCGGAGGTCGTGCGACGGTATCCTCAGGTCGAGTATATCGTTCAAGCCAATCAAGGGCTCGCAGCCGCTCGCAACCGGGGAATTGAAGCGAGCAAAGGTGAGTACCTTGTTTTTCTAGACGCGGACGATCACCTGCTGCCGAACCACTTCGGGGCAAGTTTACGAGCGTTTCAGCTGAAACCAGATGCTGCCCTTGTCTGTGGAAGCTATCGGCTCTTTGGGAGCATCGCACGTGACGCCCAACATAATTGCGACCTTCTCCCTGATCATTTTGGAACGCTGCTCCGTTGGAATTTTATTGGTCCCCCGCACGTCGCCATGTTTAAGCGAGAGGTGGTGAGTAGACTCGGTGGGTTCCGCAGAGGGGTGCAGGGCTGTGAAGATTACGATTTGTACCTTCGTATTGCTCGGGAACACCGCATTCATTGCCATCATGAAGTGATCGCCGAATATCGCCGCCATGAGTCCCAGATGTCACAGCAATGGGGTCTGATGTTGTTCTCGGCGGTCCACGTCATGAAGTCTCAGGTCGAACATCTTCAGCGGCATCCGGCATACCATGAAGCCTATTGCACGGGTCTCAGGCAGTGGCAACGCGCCTACGGGGTACCGCTCGTCTGGCAGATGATCGGGAACGCCCGGAGCAGAAAGTGGGGCCGGGCCTTCAAGGATTTGGAAGTGCTTCTCCGCTGCTTTCCTCAGGGACTGCTGGTGCCTCTCAAAGAGAAAGTACGTCGCATGACGCGGTGTAGCGCCTAATCGCAGGCGTCTACCGTCATCAAGGAGCGTTCCATCGTTTGTTTAAGGACGGTTATGCCTGAGCTCGTCAGCGTGGTGATCCCCTGTTACAACCATGCGCACTTTCTAGCAGAGGCCATTGAAAGTGCACTCTGCCAGACGTACCTTTGTTCGGAGATTGTTGTAGTGGACGACGGATCCACGGACCACACCGCGGAGGTCGTGAAAGAGTATCCGGGTGTGCGCTATGTGCCGCAACAGCGGCAGGGTCTCTCGGCGGCGCGCAATACGGGGCTTAAGGCATGCCATGGGGAATATGTGGTGTTTCTCGACGCAGATGACCGACTGCTGCCGAACCATTTTGAGATTAGCCGACGGGCCATTCGAGCCCGACCGGATACGGCGCTTGTGTGTGGGGACTTCCGTTTGTTTGGTTCCGAGGAGCAGTGGCATACCCATTGTTGCGAACCCGATCATTATGCGAGCCTCCTTAAATGCAATTTTATCGGCGCAGTGCATTGCGCGATGTTCCGGCGCGACATCGCACTTGCTCTCGGAGGATTTTCTCCGCATCTGCAAGCCTGTGAAGACTATGAGTTCTATTTTCGCATTGCGAGAACGCATCCCATCTACTGCCATCACCAACTGGTCGCCGAATATAGACGTCACGCCTCGCAATTGAGCCGGCGCTGGGATGTAATGTTGGCGAGCGCCCTCTCTGTCCTGCGCGCAGAGTGGCCCCATGTGAGAGGACGCCACGACTATGTGCAGGCGTATCGGGATGGAGTGAAGCGGTTCCAAACCACGTATGGTGATCCCTTGCTGTGGCAAACGGTCATGGTCGCGCGCCAGCGTCAATGGAGTCTGGTCTTCAAATACCTCCGGATAATTCTAGCCTTTTATCCGGGTGGTCTTGCCGTACTGCTCCGTCAGAAGCTGTCTCGCTGCTGGTCTCAGCGTGCCCGATCGTTAGGGCTGCCTCGGCTATAAATTTAAGTACGATCATGATTGCCATCCAGAGCTATGACAGCGGCCTTCGGCGCCTCTTCAAAAAGGCGATCCTACGAATATTGCCACACGCTGTCTCCCGCCGGATTCAAGACCTGCGAGCGGGAAGAGCGGGTCGCCCGATAGGGCACGTCCGGTTTGGGGATCTTCGCCGGCTTATTCCGTTCAGCCGTCACTTCGGCTATGACCGGGGATTGCCGATCGATCGATACTATATCGAAAACTTTCTCGCCCGGCATGCCGGTGCAATTCAAGGCCGTGTACTGGAAATCGGAGACGCCGCCTATACGAACCGATTTGGAGGCGCTCGCGTGACCATCAGCGATGTGCTCCATGTAGCCCCAAGGCGGCAGGCCACGATCGTTGGCGATTTGACTCAGGCTGATCATATTCCATCGGACACGTTCGACTGCATTATCCTGACGCAGACGCTGCATTTAATTTTTGATGTGCGCCGCGCACTGCAGACGGTCTACAGAATCCTCAAGCCGGGGGGCGTTCTGTTGGCCACGTTTCCGGGCATCACGCAAATCGACCATGGTGAATGGGCCGAGTCCTGGTATTGGAATTTTACGACGCGGTCGAGCCGGCGGCTCTTTCATGAGGTCTTTTTACCTGAAAGTTGCGATATTGAAGCTATCGGCAATGTCCTTGTGGCGTCGGCCTTTCTCTACGGGTTAGGAGTCGAGGAACTTCATCGGGAAGAACTCGACTACAATGACCGCGACTATGAGTTTCTGATCACCGCGAGGGCACAGAAGCCACGATGAGGATCAGGGGTGTACACCGGGCTCAACAAGCCCTTCGCTGGCTAAAGCGGCGTGTAGTCGGCGCCGCGGTAGTCCTCGTCTATCATCGCGTCGCCGACCTCATTTCTGATCCCTGGTCGCTTTCCGTGAGCCTGCGATGCTTCGAGGAACATCTCCGGGTGCTTCGGAGTCGCTTTCGTCCAATTTCCTTGGCCGACTTAACGCGCGCCTTGCAGAGTCAATCGGTTCCGCCCCGTTCGGTGGCACTTACGTTCGATGACGGGTATGCAGACAATCTGTATCATGCCAAACCGCTGTTGGAGCAATACAATATTCCCGCGACGGTCTTCGTCACGACGGGGTGCCTGGGAGGAGACCGCGAATTTTGGTGGGATGAACTGGACAAGCTCTTGTTGCAGCCATCCCAATTGCCGGAGTCCCTCCGGCTTCGCCTTGACGGAGAGGCCCATGAGTGGCGCGTGGATGGGGCGACACGGTACGAAGAGCAGGACTGTTTACGTTACCGACGATGGCGGGCATGGGAAGAGCCTCCTACTCCTCGCCATCATCTTTATTACTCGCTCTGGCAGTTATTACAGCGTTCCTCGGATGCCGAGCGACAAGCGGTGCTGCACGACCTCGCCTCATGGGCCGGGATCGATCGCCGCGCCCGTTCAACGCACCGGTCTCTCACCGTCGATGAACTGAGAACGTTAGCGCAAAGTGATGGGCTCGACGTGGGCGCGCACACCATGTCCCATACCGTCTTAGCAACCCTGCCGGGCACCGAGCAGCAGGAAGAAATCTTCAGGAGCAAACAATTTCTGGAGCAGATTCTGAAACGGCCGGTGACGGCCTTCGCATATCCCTATGGAAAGCCATCCGATTACACGGGTGAGACGATGGCCATCGTGGAACATCTAGGCTTTACCGCAGCCTGCACCAACGTACCCGGTCTTGTCAGCTCCGGCGTCAACTATTACGAATTACCTCGCGTGCATGCGCACGACTGGGATGGAGAGGAGTTTTTCAGCCGAGTGACGCAGGAGTTTGACCGGGGATAGAGAGACGATGGAACATCGCATCAATCATGTATCGGCTCCCGAGATTGCAAACCCAATCGATGTCATGGCCCAATTACGGCAGATCATTGTCTGTCCCTTGTGTAAAGGGACTGTTGAAATTCACACTCACGTTATTAGGTGCGCCTCATGCCAGGCGCGGTTTCCGCAATCTCATCCCGACTGCGTCAATCTCCTACCGTCCGTGGAGGGGCATGGAGATGATCGGGGAGAATGGGCAGTGCGTCAGCAGAAAATGGATCTCTGGTATCGCGATCTGCGCTCCCGGCCGACAGCCGCCTCGCAGTGCTTTGACCACGACTATATTCAGTATACGCCAGTCCTCGCCACGTTGCGTGGCCTTGTGCTCGACATCGGCGGAGGGAACGGGATTATCCGTCATTACTTGTCGCCGGATGCCAGGTACGTCAATCTGGAGCCGAGCCTGGCATGGCTGGAGCCCGAGTGGGCTGCACTCACGGATGACTTTCCATGCCTCTCTCGAAGTCTTCCCTCTGTTAACGGGTTGGGAGAAATGTTGCCGTTTACCGAGGAGTGTTTCGATGCCGCCGTGTCGTTCTGGAGCTTGAATCATTCCAGGCATCCCCAGGCAGTCCTCGCGGAGGCCCATCGTGTCCTGAAACCCGCCGGCCTGTTTCTCGTCGTGTTGGAAGATATGGAACCGGGGTGGCTCGACCTCATGAAGTTCTCTGTGACGCGGCAACGGTCTGCCTTCGGGGGTAAGGACTTCGCCAGAAAGGTAGTGTGGTCCCTACAGGGGAAGAAGTGGACGCTCCAGGATGATCATATCCGGATCACCGAGCCAGAATTCCTATCGTGGGTGGCAGGACGATTTATCATTGTGCGGCGGTGGTGGATCAAACGATATCTGAACGTCGAGCTCAAGAGACTCTGAGGCGGCGCTCGCCGAGCATTGCGTGCGTTGATGGCGAAACGGTAAGTGCTCCATATCATCATTTCTGATCCGGCGGAATAGCTGTAGTAGGCCCTGCTAGTCATTCCAGTCATTGCCGATGGAGTTTCAAATAAGCATCTGACGCGAAAGCGTCCTAGGGATAGGATTAGGACTATCCCGGCTAAGACATCCGAGAGACATTTGAGAGGCCGTCGACGCCTCAGCCCCCGCCTCCTATCCTCAGCTGCGGCTCCGACTTCTCTACCCTGATCACCGTCAGATCCCTGTCAAGAGAGCTTCACGCCGTTCCTGGAATGTTAACTCAAATATTGCGCCCACGAAACCGTTCTGTAACGGCTTTCAATCAAGATCTGCCAGGCATTGATCATCCATCTCAATCAATGGAGGTTCATGATGAGCCATGCAGAATCCGTCAGGCGCCTTGTTCACGTCTCGATCCGGCTCGCCGTGGCAATCGTCGGCGCGTTTCCCCTCGGAGCGTCCGCGCTCACCGGTCCTAGTAGTTCTCAGTCCCCCTATGTCGTCCCGGAAGCCCCGGGCGTCGTGACCACGTCCATTCTAACGGTTGGCGATTCCGTCAATAACAAACCCGATGGCACGGCCTATCGCATGGTGGGTATCCCCGACGGCCTCGGGGCCTACTCCAACGGTAATGGAACCTTTACTGTGCTCATGAATCATGAGTTGGGTCAGACAGACGGCGTATCGCGGGCACACGGGCAGAAGGGGTCCTTTGTCTCACAGTGGACGATCGATCAGAACACCCTGGAAGTGCGACAAGGTCAAGATCTGATCCGCAACGTGCACACCTATAACGCGGCCTCGAATACATACACGCTCAATGATCCCGTCTCGACTGCCTTTGCCCGGTTGTGCTCGGCTGATCTTCCGAGCCGCACGGCGTTTTATAATCCGGCGAGCGGCCTCGGCTACGATGGTCGTCTTTTTATGAATGGGGAAGAGTCGGGACTGGAAGGACGGGCTTTCGCTCATGTTGCCAGTGGACCCAATGCTGGGAGTAGTTACGAATTGCCGCGCCTTGGCAAGTTTAGTTGGGAGAATGCTGTCGCGAACCCCTCGCCGAGCAATGCCACCGTCATGGGGTTAGACGATTCATCTTTGCGCACGGGCAACACCGCGAGTGGACAGCTCTACATGTATGTCGGGTCGAAGACCAATACCGGCAGTGAAGTGGAGCGAGCGGGGCTGACCAACGGACAGCTCTACGGCATTAAGGTAGCGGGTCTGACCTCAGAGGACCGGAATACGGGGTTAGGTGCGTCGGTCAAGGATTTTACGCTTCATAATTTCGGTGATGTGTCCTCGATCAATGGAGTGACCCTCAATAGCGTCAGCGACACGCACGCCGTGACCCGATTCCTGCGGGCCGAAGATGGCGCCTGGGACCCTCGCAATCCTCGCGACTTCTACTTCGTGACGACCGATCGCTACGATGCTGTCAAAGACGGCGTGGGCACCCAGCTCGGACGCAGCCGGCTGTTCCGGCTCAGCTTCGCGGATATCGGTGACCTGACAAAGGGAGGCCGAATCGAGACGCTGTTGGATGGCACGGAGCTGGGCAATATGTTGGATAACATCGCCATTGAC
>JBDUAJ010000140.1:0-7851 GCA_040004695.1 Nitrospirales bacterium
TCGTAGGGACTGTGGCCTTTGTGCGTGAACCGGCGTTCAATCCTCACGTCAATCCCTCCTGTTGGTGGCTCTTAAAATCGGTCATTGAATGGGTGGGCGGTTTGGTCTCAATTCAGGTGAACGACTAGATATAGCTATTCGGATATTTTGTCAACACCAAATATTGTGGTGTACCGGTGAATCCGGGGGAAAGCCTGTGGATAAACAAATCAACGCTCAGGGAGCGTAGAGGCGGCAATTTCGATGAAAGTTATCAACAGAAATTGTAGGACGGGAGAGAGGTTTTTGACTCGCTTTTTTGATCTAGAGCATCAATCGGCCCAACTTTTTTATGAGGTCTTCCTGGCTGTCCAGCGGAATAAACTGCGTCCCGACCCCGATCACCACCACTTCGACTTGCAAGACCCGGGTGGTGAACACACTGAACAGCCCGTAATCCCTGCGCGCGGTGTTCGAACGAATCAACGAATCGATCACTTTTTTGCCTTGCGTCTTCAGAATGTCACGCATGATCTTTTGCTGTGATGTGGCTTCTTCAGGGTTCATGCGCTGGAGCGCCTTCGTCAATTGCGTGTCGAGAAAGCGACCGTACTGGGTCAAGGTGGGATTGGTCGCTGCCAAGGCGACGCCCACACCCAACAAGCCGACCAGGACGATTAACACACGGTTACTAATTTTCATCTGTTTGTCCCGGCGTCACGTTTCATCTCTCACGTTATCAGCATTCAGCTTTGAGCCCGAAACTGAGGGCTGAAGGCTGATCGCTTGCCCTACAATTGGCTTTCAGCTTTCAGCAATCAGCTTTCAGCTCTGCCGGACTCCTCGGATCTGAGCAGGGCCAAAGCTCCGTGCTTCTTCTCAGTCTCACATCTGCTCCGAAGCTGAGCGCTGATGGCTGACGGCTGATGGCTTGCCCTGCAATCGTTGACAATGAGGTGACCGCTCGCCTATGTTCCGCCGCATGCAGTCCATCGATTGGTGAAGGAGGTGCTATGTACGTGTGGAGCAAGCGTCTGGTCATTGGATTATTGAGCGCGTTTACCATTCTGCTCGTGGTGTTTTTCTTCCAGACTCCTCCCAGCGACCCCAGTACCTTGATGATGCACACCACGCGGTGGATCATCTTGAACTATATCGGACTGATGGTCTGGGTGGGCGTGTGGATGTTCGACCAGGCGCGCGTTCGTGGGAAAAATCTGGCCCTATGGGTCGTGCCGTTTCTCTTCGCGCCCCTGCCCGCCTTGCTGCTCTTTGTATTGGCCATGCAACGGCGCATCAAAGGATAAGCAGGATGTTGAAAAAGACCCCCAGCTTTGTTCTCGCATCGCTCAACGCCTCACCGTACCACAAGGGTACGCCTCGGCATTTCGCTCGCTGCGGCCGCGCTGGATGGTCTTTTTGAACACCCTGCGTCCTCACTGCTGATCTGAAGACGACGGCGGAGGCACTATGCCCGGTAAGGATTTTCGACATTCGCTAAGCTGGTTCACTTTGCAGTTGGGCGTCACCTTCAGTGCCTGTGATTGCCCGCTGGTAAAATACTCCCGTAGCCGCCACAACAACCAGAGGCCGGGTAGCGCCGCAAGAAACGTGATGAAGAAAAACGAGACCCAGCCGACCACTTCGACGACATAGCCTGACGGTGGACCGACGAAGACGCGACCCAACGCCGCCATGGCGGATAATAAGGCATATTGCGTCGCCGTATAGCGGTGATCGCACAAAGACATCATGAGCGCTACGAACGCCGCCGTGCCCATCCCTCCTGACAAATTCTCGAATGCCACCGCAGTGACCATGATCGGATAGCTTTTCCCGGTCCAGGCCAGCAGCATAAAGGACAGGTTCGACAAGGCTTGCAGGCAGCCGAAGATCAGCAAGGATCGGAAGAGGCCCATGCGCGCCATCCATGCCCCGCCGGCCAATGCCCCGACAATCGTCGCGACCATTCCCAGCCCTTTATTGACTATCCCGACCTCAGCCGCCTCGAATCCCATCCCACGAATCAGAAAGGCCGTGGTCAACGACCCGGCAAAGGCATCGCCTAATTTGTAGAGCACGATGAGCAGCAGCAGAATCAACGCGGGTGAACGCGAGAAGAATTCATGGAGCGGCTGCCAGACGGCTTCAGCAAACGTGCGCGGGATGTTGGCGGGGGACGCCGGTTCAGGGCTCAGGAGTGTGGCGCCCACGCCGATGAGCATGAGCGCGGCGATCAGCACATAGGTTTGCGACCAGCCCAGATAGGTCGACAGAATGAGGGCTCCCGCGCCGGATACCAACATAGCGATGCGATAGCCGGTGACGGAGACGGCGGCCCCAAATCCGCGCTCGGGCGGCTTCAGCACATCGGTGCGATAGGCGTCGAAGACGATATCTTGCGAAGCGGATGTCATGGCGACCAGCAATACGATACCCGCTAAGAGTAGCGGCGTCCGGGTCGGGTCGACGAGGGCCATCACCGCAATGCCCGCCACCAGCGCGAGCTGCGTCGCGATCATCCACCCGCGGCGACGCCCGAGCCATGGAGGCACAAAGCGATCCATTACAGGCGCCCAGAGAAATTTCAACGTATAGGGTAGACCGACGAGCGTGAAGAGGCCGATGGTGCGAAGGTCCACATTCACGACGGTCAGCCACGCTTGCAGCGTCCCGGCGGTTAACGCGAGCGGCAGCCCCGACGCAAATCCTAACGGCAACATTACGGCGATACGGCGATTTCTGAAGCGAGCCAATGAGTCGGACAGTGCCATCAGAGCTTACGACTCCCTCATGATGAAGAGACACCGCTGTTCGCCTCAGCGCCGCAGGACCATGTGAGGACAAGAGAAAAAGAAATGTGAGGGCAGGAAAAACGTGCCTCGTTGAGTGTACTCAACAACGTTGGCCGTTGAACGTGCACGGTTTGAAGCGCGTGACATCGAAATCGATGTTCTCCTGATACACCCGCTCGTTCCCATTCACGCCGTCCATCTCCGGATCGTTCCACATCGTGTGGTTCCAATAGTAGAGGATGGGGAAGCGTTCGGTATAGTACACGGGATTGCCGTACACGCTGCGGGAATAGTCTTGCACCGACCGCGCGGTGACATAATCCACCTCGCCGTCGCCCTTCAACGAATACAGCATATAAAACATGCGCGATTCATGATCGTATTGCTCATCCAGTCGAGAGTTCTCATCGGGCTCAACCGGAAGCGATTCTCGCGTGAGACCGAGATCGGAAAAAAAGACCGCGATGAGGGAGACGGCTAGGAGCAGAAAGCAGGCTCTTCGTCGCATGAGGCACTCCAACAGCGTACAGACTCTATAAGCCGGATCATATCGGGCTTCGAAAATCCTGTCAATCGGCAGCGCAGAACGACGCGTCGATCGGACGTCCGCTCTCGCTTGCGATGATCGCAACGCGTCTCCTATAATACCGGCCCATGCGCGCATCGTTACATACCATCGGGTGTCGCTTGAATCAGGCGGAAACGGCGGTCCTTGCCGATCGACTGAAGGAGCAGGGCTACGACGTGGTCGAATACGGCGAACCGACCGATTTGTTTGTCCTGAATACCTGCTCCGTGACCGATGAAGCGGAGCGCGCGTGTCGCTATGAGATCCGTCGAACGCTCCGGCTTTCCCCTCACGCCTTCGTGGCCGTGACGGGCTGCTATGCGCAGACGGGCGCGCACGAGTTGCGTGACATCCCGGGGATCGACCTCATCGTCGGCGGACAATACAAGATGAACCTGCCGGATTATCTGCCGGCGCGCGACACGTTGCGCAAACAGCCGGCCCCTGAGCTCCTGCACACGCGCACGATCGACCGTGAGGACTTTGTCATGCCCGGCGTGGGTGCCTATTCGTCGGTCCGTGCCAACCTCAAGATCCAGGACGGCTGCAATTTTATGTGCTCCTTCTGCATCATTCCGTTCGCGCGAGGACACGAACGAAGCCGTCAGTCCGACGATGTGATCAGAGAGGCGGACGCGCTGGCGGCACGAGGCCACCGCGAACTGGTACTCACCGGCGTGAATATCGGACGCTACGACGATCATGGGCGATCGTTGGTGGATTTGCTCACGCGGCTGGAGAGCATTGCCGGAATCGACCGCATCCGGATTTCTTCCATCGAACCGACGACGGTGACCGACGACCTGCTCGACTACATGGCCATTTCACGCAAACTGTGCCGCTATCTGCACATTCCGCTGCAAAGTGGCGACGACGGGATTCTGCAAGCCATGAATCGCCAATACACTATCAGAGTCTATACAGACCTCGTCGAGCGCGCGGTGGCACGCATTCCAGACCTTGGCCTCGGGACCGATCTATTAGTCGGATTTCCAGGCGAAGGCGAGCCGCAGTTTGCCAACACCCTTGCGATGGCGCGAGATCTTCCCTTCGCCTACTTTCACGTGTTCGGATTTTCCAAGCGGCCGGGCACCGCTGCCACCCGCATCAAGCCGGTGCTCCATCCCTCAACCATCAGGGCCCGATGCCGAGCCCTGTCGACCCTGTCTCGATCGAAACGCTTGGCGTTTGCGCAAGGCTATACCGGTCGGACGCTCGACGTGCTGTTTGAAGGACAGGACAAGGGGCTGTGGACGGGACTCACCCGCAACTATTTGCGCGTCGGTGTGGCCAGCCGCGGTGACTTGAGAAACGACGTCCGCGCCGTCACGATTACCGGCGCAATGGATGAACTGGCTGTGGGAGCATGCGTGGCATGAAGTCGTCTGAACTCGTTCCCATCCATCTGTCATCGTCCGGCCATCAGGCGCTGCCGCCATCCAGCGTGTCCCCGATCCCGACCGCTCTGGCTCCCGGCAACGGCCGTTCCTACCGCGTGCACATCGAAACATTCGGCTGTCAGATGAATGAATATGACACTGAGCTCGTGCGATCGCTGCTGACGACCTCCGGCTTTACGTTGACGCACGATAAGGAAACGGCGGACGTGGTCCTCCTCAATACCTGCGCCATTCGCGAGAATGCTCACACGAAAGTCTACGGACATTTGGCGCGCCTCCACCCGCTGAAACGCCGGCGCAATCTTGTCGTCGGTGTACTCGGATGCATGGCGCAGAATCTAAAGGAGGACCTGATCGAGGGGAAATCCATCGTGGATGTCTTGGTCGGTCCCGACGGGTATCGCCGCCTTCCCGCTCTGATCACACAGGCCATCGAGTCGCAGGAGCAAGGCCTCACCCGCAAAGGGCTCTCGGTCGATCTATCCGAGTATGAAACCTATGACGATATTCTGCCTCAGCGGCTGGATGGCCTGAATGGATGGATCGCCATCATGCGCGGCTGCGACAACTTTTGTACCTTCTGCGTCGTCCCGTACACGCGAGGACGCGAACGATCGCGCGATCCGCAGGGCATCATCCGCGAGGCCGAACATCTTGCGGCCCACGGGTACAAACAAATCACCTTGCTTGGTCAGAACGTCAATTCCTATCGTACGGAGAACTGGGATTTTGCGCGCCTGATCACAGCGGTGGGTGATGTCCCGGGCATCGAGCGGGTTCGGTTTACGTCACCGCACCCCAAAGACTTTCCGCCTGCCCTGTTGGATGCGATCGCCGACCATCCGAAGATCTGCAAGCACATCCATCTGCCGCTTCAGTCCGGCAACGACCGAATCTTGGCCATGATGGACCGAACGTACACACGGAACGAGTATCTTCGGCTGGTGGATGATATCCGCCGTCGCCGATCCGATATCGTGCTGACCACCGATATCATTTGCGGGTTCTGCACGGAAACGGAAGACGAATTCATGGACACGTTGCGCGTAGTGGACGAGGTCGGCTATCACATGGGGTACGTCTTCAAGTATTCGCAACGCAAGAATACGATTGCCGGGCGCAAGTACCCGGATGATGTACCGGAAGAGATCAAGACGGATCGGCTGAACCGGCTGGTTGATCGCCTGAAGGCGATCTCCCTGCAACACAATCTCGACGCAGTCGGGCAGATTTTTCCCGTCCTCGTCGAAGGCGATGCCAAGAAATCGTCGGCGCAGTGGCTGGGAAAAACAGATGGCGGCATCACCGTCGTCTGGGAAAAGGGCACGGCGGCTCTCCAGCCGGGAGCGCTTGTTCCCATTACCATCGTTCGCGCCACCGCCACGACCCTATTCGGCCAACCCCTTGCCTCCTGAGGCTGGTTGCCTTCCCAACGATGGCCAAGCTACGCAACAGTAGACGAATACGATCCTTCGCCGGTACACTTACGGACAACCGCGGAGGCACTATGCGACTGCTTGTGATCGTCATCGTTCTCGCTCTCTTCTTTCCTGTCCCCATCTGTAGCCTGGCTCAACCGGCCGATCCGACGCCTCAACAGATCTATGAGCGTCTCGCCCCCACGGTGGTCTTCGTCGTCGCCACCCCCGATCACGGCACCGGCATGGGAGGAACCGGCTCGATTATCCGGCCGGACGGTTTGATCCTGACGAATGCCCATGTGGTCGTCGATCCAACGAACCATCGTCCATACTCACAGATTTCGATTTTCTTAAAGCCCGAGCGGGTGACCGGCAATCCCAAAACAGATTTGGCCCGGCGCTTCGCCGCTCGCGTGCTCGTCAGTAACGAGTCGTTGGACTTAGCCTTGCTGCAGGTCGAACAGGCGCCCACGCTCCCCACCATCACCTTTGGAGACCCCGCCACCGTGCGCATCGGCGATCGCGTGCTGGCCATCGGCCATCCCGAGCAGGGAGGCATGTGGACGCTGACATCTGGTTTGATCAGTGCTCAATTCGAAGACTTCAATGGTACGACCGGCAAGCACGTCTTCCAAACCGATACCGGACTCAACCGCGGGAATTCAGGCGGTCCGTTACTCGATCGTCAAGGACAGATGATCGGCATCAATACGGCCATGGCACGTGTCGCAAGAGACGGCACACCCATCATGAGCATTAACTTTGCGGTCGAGTCCAATGTCGCCCAGCAATGGTTGAAACAACACGGGGTCACCATCGCCTATGCCCATGAGTCTCACATTTCGAAACCTGCGGAACGCCAATCCTCTGTGACAAATTCTCCTCAAGCGCCAGCGGTCACGCCAACACCGGCGGTCAAGCCTGCGGTCTCACCTGCCCCACAGATCAAGTCCGACCCCCATCCTTATGACATGGATCAGGTGCTGCAGAACACGAGACAAAAACAAATGAAACAAATGGAAGATCTGCTATCTGAAGGCCGCGAGAAGATGAACGGGTATCGATAGCCGACACGATCAGTGAGTGAGCACCCGCAACGAGTCTAGTCATGTCAGATTAGCGGGTGCTATGCTACGATGAGTCTCTTGCGAGGGGGTGAGGGTATGTTGACGTTCCCCCATGCTGGGTCTCTACTGAAGTACTGCCTTATCCTGGCCACGGTCCTGACCACTTCCAGTCTCTCCAACCGGTGCTTTGCTGAACTCCTGACGGTAATCGCAGAGGGGGAATACCTTTTAGGCGACCATGATACGAAAGAGGACGGCACCCGCTTGGCCGTTGAAGCCGCCAAGCGCCATGCTTTGGAGCAGGTCGTGACCTATGTAGAAAGCGTGACGACGGCAACGGCCTTGGACGTCACGCGCGACGAAATTCGCACGTACACAGCCGGTGTCGTGTTGGTGTCTGAACAGCACGTGAGCACTCGATTAGACGGCGATCAAATCATCTTGCATGCGGATCTTACGGCGCAGATCGATCCAGAAGAAGCCATGCTGGCCGTAATCACGCTTCGGCAGAATGATGATGCGCGCCAACAGTTGCAATTGTTGCGGACGGAAGTCGATGACCTCCATCAGCAACTTGAACAGACGACCTCGCGGCTGACAGCCGCCACGTCGCTCGCCACG
>JBDUAJ010000141.1:0-7833 GCA_040004695.1 Nitrospirales bacterium
AATCATGAGATTTTTCGTGAACCCTATCAGCGGTTCGCCATCCCCGCCCTCTTCGAGCAGACGACGCATTTCTTGCGCGGCCTTTTTCGGAATGATGGCTTTCATCTCTTTTGGCGCATCCTTGGCCAGCGAGGCGCTGATGTCCTGTTCGGCAACAGCGAGTCGATGTCCGTCGGTACCGACTAGCCGTAAGGTGGCCTGCTTATCGGACGCGGTCAGCGAGACCAGCAGGCCGTTGAGAATGTAGCGCGCATCGTTATCGCCGACGGCAAAGAGCGTTTTGCGGATCAGATCGTTCAACCCTACACCGGCTAATGGTGTCAGGCTTTCACGGTCGATCGCAGGCATCTGCGGATAGTCGCTGCTGGGTAGCCCCACGATCTTGAATTGGCTTTTGCCGGCCTGGATCGTCGTCCACTTATTTTCACTGACGGTGAGCTCAATTTCACAATCCCGCAGTTCCTTCAGAATCTCATACAGCTTCCGGGCGGAGAGCGTCACGGCACCAGGCTCCTCCACGGTCGCCTTGTAGAGGCCCCGCATCCCGATCTCCAGATCGGTCGCAAGAATATCAACGCCGTCCGCTCTGGCCTCGAGGAGAATGTTGGACAGGATCGGCATGGTATTCCGTTTCTCAACTACGCCCTGCACTCGTTGCAAGCCGGTCAAGAGCTCGTCCCGCGAGATTCGTAACTTCATGAGGTTCTCTCCCTTATTGCTACTCACCCAAACCAGACGCGCCGCGTCCCGATTCTACGCACGGGCTCAGCCCACGCCCAAGGAGCCTTACCCTTTCGTAATGTGGTCCTTGAGGCTTTCCAGTGTCGACCGCAGCGAGAGATCGGCTTCCTTCGCTTTCGCAATCTGCTTACAGGCATGAATAATCGTCGTATGATCTTTTCCGCCGAAATGCCGGCCGATTTCGGGAAAAGATGAGCTGGTCATTTCGCGACAGAGATACATCGCGATCTGCCGAGGGTGGACGAGGGTTTTGCTCCGCCGGCGAGACTTCATCTCAGAAATTTTGACATGAAAGCGCTCGGCCACCGCTTCTTCAATATCATCCATGGTGACGATCTTCTTCTTCTCCCCAATGATGTCACGGAGGACGTTCTTGGCCATCTCAAGGGTGATGGATTGGCCCGTGAGCGAGGAGTAGGCTCCAAGCCGAACCAAGGACCCTTCCAGCTCACGAATGTTGCTTTTCATGGTCGCGGCCAGAAACTGGATGACTTCCTCGGGCAGCGCAATGCCCTCATCATCCGACTTTTTGCGAAGGATCGCGATTCGCGTCTCGACATCAGGCGATTGAAGATCGGCAATGAGCCCCCACTCGAAACGCGAGCGTAATCGCTCTTCCATATCCGGCATCTCTTTGGGAAAGCGATCGCTCGACAGTACGATTTGTTTTTGTGCTTCATAGAGCGCGTTGAACGTATGAAAAAACTCTTCCTGTGTGCGCTCTTTTCCGGCTAAAAATTGCACGTCGTCGACGAGCAACATATCGATGTTCCGATACCGCTTTCGCAAATCGATCATCTTGTCATAACGGATTGAATTGATGACCTCATTGGTAAATTGCTCAGTCGTCACATAGGCAATGCGCATATCGGAGCGTTCTGCCAGATGATTACCAATCCCGTTCAAGAGGTGTGTCTTGCCGAGACCGACACCCCCATAAATAAACAAAGGGTTATAGGCTTTCGCCGGTGCATCCGCGACCGCACGACAGGCGGCATGGGCAAATTGATTGCTGGCCCCGACGACGAAACTGCTGAATGAATATTTGGGGTTAAGATGGAGCACTTTGCGCGGTCGTCCAGTCACAGGACTTCGCATTCCGGGCTGCATAACCGAGGCCGCAGATTTATCCACCGGCTTCTCTCCTGCGACGAATGTGACCGCGATCTCGGTCATATCCCGCCCGGTGGCCATCGCAAAGGCTTCGGACATCAAATCACCATAGTGCTCGGTCAGCCATTCTCCAAAAAACTTATTCGGAACTTCAAGCCGAACTGATGAATCATATATCCCATTGAAACCCAAAGGAATAAACCACGTATCGAAGACGTGCCTGGGAACTCTCGCTTCGATGTGCGCCAGCGCTTCTTCCCACACAGCCTCGACCTTCATTTCCCAGTCCTCCAGTTATACACAGGCTTATAAACATCTGTTGATAAACCATCTGGTTTTCAACAAATTACGATTCATGATGTTTGCCTGGACCTGTTTTTGGCTTCGCAATTTTCTGCAAGGAGAACTCTACTGACTACTCCATTCACAGGTGTTCCACGTCCATACACGACTCATCCACACGATCACCACAGAGACCGGCCCTTCTGGAAAGGTGGCAAACGCTTAGATACTGCGCGTTTCGACATTATCACCAGTTTCCCCATGCCCTACTCTTTCTCCTACTATTCCGAAGTAGTTTGAACGCGAGTCATTCATCGGAAGAAGAAGGTGTTCATAGTGCAATGACCGCATCGGCCTCGAACATCATACGAAGTACATCCGCGTATGAAATCATTGGATAGGGTGGCGTGATGTGTCGAGCACTCACATCGTCGGACAATACATAGACCCGGTTCGTCGGGAGATCGGTGAGGCTTACGCCATCCTGAAGAAGCACGACCGACACCTCTCTGCCCGATGTCTGATCGGATGCCAAGAGATCCGTGCGAACAGGATTGGGATCTTTCACGAGATAGAGAATTTTTCGCAATCAATCACGTCTTCGCTCAAAAAACCAGGACACGATCGGCAGTCGCAATGGTGGTCGCAATGTCAGATTCAGCGGCCTCGCGCATCTCAAAATCCGTATCGAGAGAAAACCGTGACCGGCTGTCTTGCTCAAGCAGAAATCGAATGTTGAGTTCTTTGAACACCGGCAGATGTTTTTCGAGAATATCCACGTCCACGATGTCATCCGTGTCCTCAGAGAGTAGAAGAGGAGCCTGGTTGAGTAGTACCACCGTCATGAGGTTCTCTCCCGACCCGAGCCCCAGCGCGATCCGGAGCGCTTCAACGGCGCGTCCCGATTTTCGAGGGTCTTCCTGAATGACGACGACAATACTGGAAGGCAACAGATCTCCACTAGTTGAATGCGACAAACCGATCGCACCCATTGATGATGTTCGACAGGACGACAAGACCGCACAACTGAATACTGGGATCGAGATTTGCCGTCGAGACCCCTTGTTGCTGACACCCGTATGCACACGCGAAGAGCTTTGCCCCGCCTTTCGAAAGACCGAGGAACTGCTGGTCCGTGAGACTCTTGACCCCCTCATCGATCAGGTACAGATACACGTCGACATCCGAGCGAAGGCCCTCCTCGCAGAGGCGTATGACCGTCGACAGATTCGGGTGAGAAGGAGGGGTAGATAACAGGATCCCGAGCTTCTTTTTCTGCATAGATATCAACAGGGTCAATCAAGAAGGCTCAAACTGCATTACTTATTGATTGTCCAGGGGAAAAAGTACTCTTTATAACCCATGATGTCAACTTGAAAATCGGTCGAAAATCCTGTCTTATCGGAGGCGTTCGGCCAGGTGGAGAGGCACAGTGGAAAGGGGTATCTCTTCTTGCTCTTTTGTCTTCATATTTCGGATGAGCGCTCGCCCTTTGGCCACTTCGTCGTCGCCTATCATGACGACATAAGATGCTCCCATACGATCCGCCTGACGCAGGTGCGTCTTCAAGGAGGTGGCCCGAGAATCCATGTCCGCAGGCACTCCGACCGAACGGAGATCATTCAGCATACGGGCGCCAAGAGAAGACCCCTGCGCTCCAAATGCCGCGACCGCGACCAATTTAGGGATGGGCTGAACCACCGAGTCGGGAAGCATGAGCGAGACCCGCTCAAGTCCGACGGCAAATCCAATCGCCGGTGTTTTCGGACCACCTAAGGTCTCCACCAGCCCGTCATATCGGCCCCCGGCGCCTACTGCATTCTGAGCGCCTAAGTGCTGGGACGTGACTTCGAATGTCGTGAGGGTATAGTAATCGAGGCCGCGCACGAGGCGAGGGTTGGTGACATACGGAATTCCGAGATCCTTGAGACCGGTTTGGACCTGATCAAAATGTGCGCGTGAGGTCGTTGAGAGCGAGTCCATAATGCTGGGAGCATCTTCGGTCGCCGCCCGACACTCGGGAACCTTACAATCCAGCACGCGCAACGGGTTGGTCTCCATCCGTCGTTGACAATTCTCGCAGAGTCGGTCTTTTCGTTGCTGGAGAAAGTCGACGAGCACCGCTTTATATGCGGTCCGATCGGCCGGATCGCCCAGGCTGTTCATCTCCAGCGTCAAGCCGGGCAACTGCAACTCGGTGAGAAATCGCCAGAGCAGAGAAATACCTTCCACGTCAGCCAGGGGGCTGGCGCTGCCGAACGATTCAACGCCGAACTGATGGAATTGACGGAGGCGTCCGGCCTGTGGGCGCTCATGGCGAAACATGGGGCCCAAGTAGAAATATTTTTGTGGGGTGGCGGAGGCGCTCAGATTGTGTTCGATGTATGCGCGCACGACCCCTGCGGTTCCTTCCGGTCGAAGGGTGAGCAATTTCCCATCACGATCCGCAAAGGTGTACATCTCTTTTTCGACGATATCCGTGCTGGCTCCGATGCTTCGCGCAAATAGTTCAGTGAGCTCAAAAATGGGCACACGAATTTCGCGAAAGCCATACAAGCCGGATAAGCGGCGAGCCGCCGCTTCGATGGTCTGCCATCGAGCAATCTCATCCGGCAAAATGTCTTTGACGCCTTTGATACTGTGGATCATAGAGCGTGGTACAAGGATGCTGAAAACGACATCAACGTCACCCTCCCACCCCAGCCACGCCGAGACGTGCCCTTCCCGAGCCGCGTTCTCGTCTCGTCAATATCCTCAACGTACCCCACCTCGGGTAAAGAGCCTGTCTTGGCAGGCTCGGGGTTGGCGGGTGGAATTGGTACTCCTGCGGCTTTGACTTCGCCGGCGGCCTCGCTGGATGGTCGTTTTTAGCATCCTGGGCTGGGCTTCTTAAGAGTAGGGGATAAGAAACAAAGGGCGCAACGGATCGTCACTATAACTTTGGGTCTCTAATGAAGTCAACGCAGTCCGTAAGGATGAATAGTGCCTGCCGAGAGATAAACTGACGAACAGGTGGCCTTGCGCGCACTCAGACGTGGCGGTATAGTGCGCCTCTGCAAGATGATGGACGCAGCATAAACACAGAAGGATGCCATGATGCAGGATGGTCCCCATCGTCGGGTCATTGCCGTAGCCCCCATGCCACCGGAGAAGTCGGCATATGCGCTGGCCCGCTATAGCCGCTCCCCCGACTCGATCGAGGACAGCATTCGGTGGGTGCACTCGCATTCATCCGAAAAGTTTTGGGAACAATTCTATTTTGCCTATGGACATGGCTCCATTGCGGATCTGGGGCATATCATGATCTGTTTTGAACACATCTCAGAGCTGGCCGCCGTCCGCCTGGAGGATGAACCGCTGTGGGACGGGCAGGCCAAATCGAGCCGTTATCAAAACTTCGGTCCCAGCGGCTGCTACGTCCCCGACGCGATCCGCGGGACAGAAACGGAAGGCTCGTATCGCGGCATACTGGGGAGTTTGTTCAATGCCTACCAATTATTGCATGATCCATTGAAGGCCTTCCTCTCTGAACGCACGCCTCGACCGGACAGCATGAAGCCCGCTGATTATGACCGGACGATTGCCGCCCGCAGCTTCGACGTGACACGCTATCTGCTCCCGCTCTCGGTCAGAACCAATGTTGGTCAAGTGGTCAGTATCCGAACGTTGGAAAAACAGATTACCCGGCTCCTGTCCTCCCAGCTTCCGGAACTGCGCCTCATCGGAGAAGAGCTCAAGGAGGCCTGCAGTCGGCAGCCCATGAATCTGTGGAGCGAACTCTCCGGACACCAGGCAGGACTGGCCGAGCCATTAGCCCCGACACTGGCTCGCCATGCCACGCCGAACGCCTATCAGGCCGAGGTCTATACGGAGTTGGCACGGTTCGCTAAAGATCCGCTCAAGGCGGCGGGGTTGGATCTACCGGGTGCGACGGCCATTCCTGTGCCGCCAGTCGATTTGATCGAGCCGCATCATCCCGTCGATGAATTGGCAGCGACATTACTTTATCGCGTGAGCCACGCACCGTATCGAGCCATCCTCCGAGTCGTGCAGGACTGGACAGACAAGCAAAAGCACGACCTCATCGACGTGGCACAACGCAGGCGAGGCCCCTACGACGAGCTGATCAAGGAATTCAGAAGCGGCTACGGGTTCGTCTTTGACATTCTGATGGACATCGGGGGATGGCGCGACCTGCATCGCCACCGACGCTGTCAGCAAGTCCAACAAAATTTCACGACCGCGCACGGCTATGATATTCCACCGCCATTGACCGAAGCCGGCCTGGACCATGATTATCGAGTCGCAATGGATGCGGTCAAGATGGATATCGAAACGCTTCGGAAAGCCGATCAGGAATCCGCGCTCTATGCCATCCCATTCGGATTCAAGGTCCGGTGCCTCTTTAAAATGGACTACGCCGAGGCCGAGTACATTGCACGTCTGCGATCGGGCGTGAAAGGACATTGGTCGTATCGAGCCATTGCCTGGCAGATGAAGCAAAAGATCGCGGAGCGATATCCATTTCTGGGGGAGAAGATTCAGGCGACGCCGCCCAGCGAAGAAGACACGCTCACTCGATAGGGGGCGGCTGAAAATAACCGCCAACTGCGTTCTCGGTTTGTCAGCATCCTCAACGTACCCCAGAGGGTACGCCTCCGGTGCTGACTTCGCCTCGGGCCTTGTTGAAAGACCGTTTTGAACAGCCTTAGAGATGACAAGCGATGTTATAATGCGAAACGCAGTTCTGAACTCCTTATCCATTCCATCATGATCGACTACACAAAGAAGATTGAAGAGGCGCTCGCTTGCGGGGAGTGGACGACCGTGGCGGCCACGGCGGAGGCGTGGGCGTGCGCGGTTGGACTCAACCGTGACCCCAGGCCGTACTTTGCGCTCAATGTGGTTCAACTGATCAGGGGCGAATTCGGCGCAGCCTGGCAAACACATGCACGGGCACTGCAAGAACCGGCCGATATCGAAGTCATCAAAAACTGGGTTGACTGTCTACTCAAAGAACAGCCCGACAAAGCTCACATTCATTTCGTGGCGGGACTTTTTCTGGCGCAATCCGGTCAGTCCGAACAGTCCGTCAGCCGGTATAAAGACGCGATTCGGCTCGATCCGCTCGCGCCCCAGCCGCATTACTTCCTCGCGCAAATTCATGAGCGGGCCGACCGTATGGACATGGCCATCAAGGAATACCGCGAAGCCGTGAAATTGGATCCCATGTTCACGGCGGCTCGGACCAACTTGGGCGTGGCGTATCAGCAGCAAGGTCAGTATGAGATGGCCATCCCGCAATATCGCGAAGTCATTAAACTGAATCCTCGTGATCCGCTGGCCCATGCCAATCTCGCCGGGGCCCTTGCAGAGCAAGGCAAGCTGGAAGCGGCGCTCGCGGAGTACAAGGAAGCGCTCAAACTGAACGAGAAAGACGCCGAGGTGCATTTTGCGGTCGGAGATATTTATCACCAAAAAAACCGGATGGATCTCGCGATCAAAGCGTATCGCGCGGCCTTGGATGCCGATCCTGATTTCTCACCGGCGGACACGGCGCTCGGATGGATTTTGTTCGATGGCGGCAACAAACAAGAAGCCATGGATCGCTTCAATCGAGCGCTGAAGGGAAATCCCGAAGACGCGCAAGCGTACTTCGGCCTCGCACGAATCTACGCAGAACGAAACAAGCCGGAC
>JBDUAJ010000142.1:0-7786 GCA_040004695.1 Nitrospirales bacterium
CAGACACTATCGGCTGAGTACCGCGAGTATGAGAGCCGGCGCAAAGAGATCGCGTCCATCGAACGTGGTGCCCTCTGAATCCAACCGATACTGCATATTTTCGATCTGGCGCACTTCCACCGACAATTCATCCTGAACAATATCGGTGAGCAATCCGTTGTCCGGAGCCAGAAAGAAATACCGCGACGTGCTCACTAAGAGGGGCCGCCGAGCACTTCCCACCCCAGGGTCCACCACGGCGACATGCACGGCGCCATCCGGAAAATATCGATAGCTGGATTTCAGCACATAGGCGGCGTCTTCAATTTGATAAGGAGCCACGTGATGGGACAGATCGACGATGCGGGCCTGAGGATTGATGTTCAGGATCACACCCTTCATGCTCGCGACGAAATAGTCGCGGTCGCCGAAATCAGTGAGCAATGTGATCAGAGAGATGGGTGGGGGCATGGGAATAGCAGCTTTCAGCGATCAGCCTTCAGCTCTCAGCGAGAAAGAAATCTAAAAAGCTGACGGCTGAAAGCTGATGACTCGCTCAAATTTCGTCAAACCGTATTTCCAACACTTCATACCCGACTACTTTGGCCGGAGTCGTCACTTCAACCTGATCACCGACCCGTTTGCCGATGAGCGCCCGCCCGACCGGTGACTGGACGGAAATTTTCCCGTCCTTCAAATCCGCCTCATCCTGTCCCACGAGCGTATATTGCTTCTTCTGATTGGATTGCGTTTCCAGAAGCGCCACCGTCGCGCCGAACACCACCGTCTCGCTGGTGCGATTGGTGTTTTCAATGATCCGTGCATCGGCCAGCTTGGCTTCTAATTCTTTAATCCTCGATTCGACGAACCCTTGGCGGTCTTTGGCCGCATCATACTCGGCGTTCTCGCTAAGATCCCCATGAGCACGCGCTTCGGCGATCGCTTCAATGATCTTGGGCCGTTCCTTACGAAGGCGCTCCTGTTCCGCTTTCAACGCTTCATACCCTTTTTTTGTAATCGGTGTCGGCATAGTTCTCCAAGCTGCACGGGGCGAGGGGCACGAGGCGATAGCCCAAAGGTCATGGTTGTTTCTAGCCTCGAACCTCACGCCTATTTTTGATGGTGTTCCTGCAGGGAACGGATCGTCAGTCCCTTTTTTTGAATCGCTTCGATGCCCATGATGGCCGCGCGGGCGCCACGGATGGTGGTGAAGTAACAGACGTTGTGTTGAAGCGCCTCGCGACGGATGGCGGCAGAATCGACATGTGACGCCTGGCTGCCGACCGTATTCACCACCAGATTAATGTCGCCGTTTTTGATATGGTCGACGATATGCGGCCGACCTTCTTTGACTTTGTTGACCAACGTCGTCGGCACCCCGTGTTCTTGCAGGTAGGTTCCGGTGCCGCGAGTGGCCTCGATGAGGAAGCCGAGGCGGTGTAATCGGTCGGCGATTTCGAGCGCCGCAGCCGTGTCCTGTTTCTTGACGCTCAGGAACGCTTTCCCCCCTACGGGAAGAGACACTCCAGCCGCGGCTTGTGATTTTGCAAAGGCCCATCCAAAATCACCGTCAATGCCCATGACTTCTCCGGTCGACTTCATCTCGGGTCCCAACAGGACATCGACTCCGGCGAATTTCGTAAACGGAAAGACCGCTTCCTTCACGGCGACATAGCTGTTGATCTTCACGCCGGTGAAGCCGAGCTCTTTCAGCGTCCGTCCAGTCATGACCTTCATCGCAAGCTTGGCCAGCGGCACGCCAATGGCCTTACTGACGAACGGCACCGTTCTGGAGGCTCGTGGATTCACTTCCAGGACGTAGATGATGCCATCCTTGACGGCAAACTGTGCATTCATCAGTCCAATGACATTCAGTTCAAGCGCCAGCGCGGTCATGTCACGCCGAATCTGTTCGATCACAGCGGCATCCAAGGTATACGGAGGCAGCGAACAGGCTGAGTCGCCCGAGTGGACCCCCGCTTCTTCGATATGCTCCATAATTCCGGCCACGACAACACGTTGTCCATCAGAGATCGCGTCTACATCGACTTCAATGGCATCTTCTAAATACTTATCGATCAGGACGGGATGGTTCGGCGAGGCTTTCACGGCTGAGCCCATATAGGTGAGCAGGCCCGTTTCATCGTAAACGATTTGCATGGAGCGACCGCCAAGCACATACGAGGGACGGACCATCACGGGATAGTGAATGCCTGCGGCGACCCGGACCGCCTCCTCAACCGATCTGGCCATCCCGCTCGCCGCCTGCCGTAGACCAAGATGATCCAAGAGCGCACAGAAACGCTCACGGTCTTCTGCCCGATCGATTGCGTCAGGACTCGTTCCCAAAATCTTGACGCCGGCGCGTTCGAGTGGCAGCGCCAATTTAAGCGGCGTCTGTCCCCCAAATTGGACGACGACACCCATGGGCTTTTCGCACGCAATTATATTGAGCACATCTTCTTCAGTCAGCGGCTCGAAGTAGAGCCGGTCCGACGTGTCATAATCCGTGCTCACCGTTTCCGGGTTGCAATTGACCATGATGGTCTCGATGTCTTCTTCTCGTAGCGCAAAGGCGGCATGGACGCAGCAATAGTCGAACTCAATCCCCTGTCCGATCCGATTGGGTCCGCCGCCCAGGATCATGATTTTGCGGCGGTCCGTCGGGTTCGCTTCGCACGTCCGTTCGTACGTCGAATACAGATAGGGCGTCTTCGCCTCAAATTCCGCGGCGCAGGTATCCACGCGCTTGTATGTCACCTGCAATCGTCCCTCTGCGTCTCCCGGCGCGGTTCGCCAACGCGCCACCTGTTCTGTGTCGCATCCCATTAATTGGGCAATCCGGTGATCCGAGAACCCCAACTGCTTCGCCTCGCCCAGAAGGACAGGATTCAGCCCTTGTTCATTCTTTGCCTGTGATTGTTTACGTTCCCCGGCCAGCCGGCGTTCAAACTCGATGAGTTCATAGATCTGGTCCAAGAACCAGTGATCGATCTGTGTCAGGGCATACAACTCATCAATGGTCATCCCGAGCCGCATAGCATCGGCCACGTGCCAGAGTCGATCCGGGCGCGGGGTGCGCAAGGCCGCTATGATCTTGGCCCTAATCTCCTCCTGTTTGTCCGCTGCCGGAACGGCATGGTCGAGACCATGTACGGAAGCCAAGCCATAGCGGTCCACTTCCAAGGACCGAATGACTTTATGGAGCGCTTCCTTAAACGTCCGTCCGATCGCCATCGCCTCGCCGACCGACTTCATTTGAGTCGTGAGTGTGGAGTCGGCGCCGGGAAATTTTTGAAAGGCGAACCGTGGCATCTTGACGACCACGTAGTCGATAGTGGGCTCGAACGACGCCTTGGTGACACGCGTGATGTCGTTGGTAATTTCATCGAGTGTATATCCGACCGCCAACTTCGCAGCGATTTTTGCGATGGGAAAACCGGTGGCTTTCGACGCCAACGCGGAACTCCGTGAGACACGAGGGTTCATTTCGATGATCACCATATCCCCATTTTTGGGATCGATGCCGAATTGAATATTGGAGCCGCCGGTATCGACGCCGATCTCGCGAATGATCCGCACCGCCGCATCGCGCATGACCTGATATTCTTTATCCGTCAGTGTCATGGCCGGCGCGACAGTGATACTGTCGCCGGTATGAATGCCCATCGGATCGAAATTTTCGATGGGACAGACAATGACGACATTATCTTTGAGATCTCGCATGACCTCGAGCTCGAATTCCTTCCACCCGATTACGGACCGTTCGACTAGAATCTCGCCGACCGGGCTCATGGCCAAGCCCCAGTCGACATACCGTTCGAACTCTTCGCGGTTGTACGCGATGTTGCCGCCGGTGCCTCCCATAGTGAACGAGGGGCGGACGATGGCCGGAAATCCGACTTGCTCCAGGACACGCGCGGCATCTTCGCGGCTTCGGGCCGATCCACTGTCCGGCGTCTTTAGCCCGATCCGTCGCATCGCCTCCTTAAATGCCTCGCGATCTTCTGCTTTGTGGATCGCCTCTGCCGATGCGCCAATCAATTGCACCTTGTATTTGGCCAACACGCCTTGCTTGGCCAGCCCGACGGCGACATTGAGTGCGGTCTGTCCACCCATGGTCGGCAGGAGCGCATCCGGACGCTCGCGTTCGATGACTCGCTCGACAACTTCCAGGGTAATCGGTTCGATGTAGGTGCGGTCAGCCAGTTCAGGATCGGTCATGATCGTGGCTGGATTGCTGTTGATTAAGACCACCCGATAACCTTCTTCCCGAAGCGCCTTACACGCTTGCGTGCCCGAATA
Source organism: Nitrospirales bacterium (assembly GCA_040004695.1). Lineage (GTDB taxonomy): Bacteria > Nitrospirota > Nitrospiria > Nitrospirales > Nitrospiraceae > JAICXS01. The sequence continues at coordinate 4,285 of JBDUAJ010000142.1, forward strand.
GTCGAACTCACAGGCTTGGCCGATCACAATGGGGCCGGAGCCGATCAAGAGGATGGTTTTGATATCTGTACGTTTAGGCATCGTTCCTTACAATGTTAAAGTTTGCATTTTACATTGCGCACTGATTGCCATGCCCTACCCTGTCTTCGGCATGGGAATGAAGATGGGCGGGGCCGCGGGGATCGGTGTGTTGTCAGGCGACGAGCCGTCTTGATAATAGTGCAGCGCCTCCGGCATCCAGTTTTCGATTTGATTAATACGCGTGACGTCTGAGGGATGGGTCGAAAGAAATTCAGGAATCGCCGCCTGCGATCGAAAGCATAATTTGCCGATCAAGTTTTTCGGACATCCGCTCATGCGTTCCCAGAAAGGCACGGCTTCCCGCGGATCATAGCCGGCTTGGGCCATGAGCCGGAGTCCAATATAATCTGCCTCCGATTCCTGCCGCCGGTTAAATGGCAACGAGACCCCGATGCCATACGCGCTCATCGCGCCCATGGCCACACCAGGGTCGACACGTCCGGTGGCCGCGCCGGCAAGTGCGCCAAGCTGGGCGATTTGTTCGAGGATACCTCGGCTGATTCGCTCGGCGCCGTGCCGTTGCAACGCATGCGCCACTTCGTGTCCCATCACCGTGGCCAATCCTGCTTCCGATTTGGTGTACTTGAGAATTCCAGTGAACACGGCGACTTTTCCACCGGGCAGGGCAAAGGCGTTGACCATCTTATCGTCCTGAATCACGGCGAATTCCCAGTGATACTCCGGTCGGTTTGCAACGGCCGCGATGCGATCCCCGACCCGGTGGACCATTTCATTGATCTCTGGATTTTCATTCAATCGCGCTTGACGCAGGACCTCATGAAAAGCTTTCACTCCCATGGAGATCTCTTTGTCTTCCGAAAAGAAAATCAATTGGTCACGCGCCGTGCCAGGAGCGCGATAACAGGAGGCAAGTGCACCGCCTAGACTTGTCCACAGGCCGGCCGCCGCGGCTAGCCGTAATCCTATCTGTAGAACCCTACGACGCCCCACGGAAACGGTCGATAGCCGGTCCCACATGTCACCGTCGCCACTCGACACGCCTTACCCCCCACCTGATGTTCGGAACTTTTTGATGACCTGTTCCGTCTTTCTTATGGCATCCAGAGATACATGAATTGCGGGGTCCCTCCACGAAACATGGCCGTGAGATCAAGATTGGCCAAGGACAACACGCCTCCGGATCCCCCGAGAAGTTGAGAATAGATGTTATTTTTATATTCGCCGGGGCGGCGGTAGGTCACGACGCTGGCCTCTGTCATGCCGGCTTCGCGTTTGGCCAATTCGATCGCATCGTCAAGGTACCCGATGCCGTCAGTCAGACCGAGGGCCGTCGCCTGTTCACCTGAATAAATTCTCCCGTCCGCAAACTTCCGAATGTCCTCCGGGGTGAGGTTTTTTCGGCCTTCATGAATCACAGTGAGAAACCGTTCATAGAATGACATGATGACGGTGTGAAAAATGTCGCGCTCCCCCTCCGTCATCGCCCGAAACGGCGACCCCATGTCTTTTCGCGGCCCGGAGGTGATGGTGTTCGCCTCCAGGCCGACTTTTTCCAACAATCCGCGCGCATTCACCGTCATCATAATGACCCCGAGACTGCCGGTCACGGATGATGGATGCACCATCACTTTGTCGGCGGCCATCGCGACATAATACCCGCCGGAGGCGCCGACATCCATGATCGACGCAATGACGGGAACCTTGCGTTTGTGTTTAAACGCCTGGAGCTCGTGATAAATGATGTCGGACGCCGTGACGGTGCCACCGGGGCTGTTGATCCGCAGCACCAGTGCTTTGATTTGTGGATCTTCAGCGGCTCGACCCAGTTCTTCCTTGATCTGCGCGACCATGCTGGGACGTGCCACAAGGCCGTCGCTCTCGTGAGAACTAATCACGCCCGAGAGGTCGACGAGCAGCACTTTTTCTGCCGCGGCTCCGCTCAACCGCTTTTCTTCAATCGGCGCCGGTGCAGGCAACAGATTCACTGTAATGCATCCCGACAAGAGCGATGCACTGACTACGGTTAGCATTCCCTTCAACCACGGTCTTTTAGGCATGTGTCTTCTCCATCATGGTCACAAATTGCTCAAATAGATAGGCCGAATCGTGCGGACCCGGCGAGGCTTCAGGGTGATACTGAACGGACATGACCGGCTGATCCAACCACATCATGCCTTCAATCGAGTCATCATTCAGGCTCATATGGCTGATCGTGACCCTGCCATAGGGGGTGGTGATGGTGGGGGCTTCCGTTGCATGGCGATCGAGGTCGGGAATCTGCACGGCGAAATTGTGATTTTGTGAGGTGATCTCCACTTTTCTGGTCCGAAGATCCATGACCGGATGATTGGCGGCATGGTGACCGAATTTCAGCTTCCGCGTTTGCAGTCCTGTTGCCAGCCCGAGCAGTTGGTGTCCCAAACATATACCGAGCACCGGCACGTGACCGATCAACGACTGAACCGCCTTGATGGCATAGGGCACGCCTTCAGGATCGCCCGGCCCATTCGAGAGGACAATCCCCTGCGGCTTGAGCGCTTTGACGGACTCCGCCGGTGTCGAGGCAGGGACGACCGTCACCGTACATCCTACATCGACCAGTCGACGGAGAATGTTTTGTTTCACGCCAAAATCATACACCACGACATGATAGTGGCGGTCAGAGCGCCGGTTTTGCTCCTGAGACTCCGGCTCCCATTGCCCAGAACCTGTGGTCCACTCATACGGTTGTGCACACGTGACTTCTCTAGCCAGATCTCGCCCAATGATCGATGGGGCCGCCTGCGCCTTTTCCACTGCCGCGCGGGGACTCACATCCAAATGAGAGATGAGGCCTTGTTGAGATCCGGTGTCGCGCAGATGCCTGGTTAACTCCCGCGTATCGATCCCTTCGATCCCCACGACGCGAGCCGCCCGCAGGTACTCATCCAGCCCCTGCTCGGACCGCCAGTTGCTCGGACGTCGGCTCGACTCTCTGACGATGAACCCTTCAGCCCAGATTCGTCGAGACTCGCCATCTTCTTTGGCCACTCCGTAATTGCCGATGTGGGGACACGTCATCGTGACGATCTGTCCTTTATAAGAAGGATCCGTCAGAATTTCCTGGTAGCCCGTCATGGCGGTATGGAAGACGACCTCCCCCACCGTCTCACCTTCGAAGCCGAGCGCGCGGCCTTCGAAGACTATGCCGTCTGCCAATGCGAGAAGAGCTTTTTTCAAGATACCACCTTTCTGGACGTCAACCAGTGCTTCAGCTTGATGGGGATCAAGGCGATGGCCAGTCCCAGATTCACGACATAGAGCGCCCGGACAACGGCATGTGATTTAAAAAATGCTTCATAGGCGGTCTTGCGACCGGCTTCGTCCTTGATGGCAAACGCGTGTTCTTGCAAACGCACGGAGGAGGGCTCCAACACAAAGATCACCAACGCAGCCACAGTGACCATGGCGCTTTTGCTGG
>JBDUAJ010000143.1:0-7784 GCA_040004695.1 Nitrospirales bacterium
CGGCGGGGCTTTTCTCGTTCGGCCTCCTCGACGGACCGCAAGTACGCCTGCGTCGCCCTCACTTGCGAGAAGCCCCATGGCAAGGGCACGTCTTGGCGTGCCTGGGGTGGGCGGGTGAAATGAGGGCTTCGGTCTCAGCCGCCTCGCGACGACATTCATGAATAATCCAGGCTAGACTCGTGAGAACATAGAACAGATGAAACGATTCCCTTGAGCCACAGGCCCTTAAAAGATCGGGCATGATAGCTCAGCGTCCTGGCGGAATGCAAGTAATTCAAATGCCTGCAAGGGATCACCGAACCCGCACGGTAGGACTACTCGGGCTACTGTAAGGAGCCGGCTAAAAGGCACACGCTACGTGGCTGCCGGCACTTTCGCCGGAGCTTTATTGGAAGAGTCAGGCGTTTTTCTCGACTTGATAATCTGTTCCAAGGTCAGGAGCGCCTCGCGACCGGAATTCGCGTCCAGTCCCTTGGTCAGATTCTGGTCGGCATACCCGGCTTTCTCCCCCGTTTGAGACAAAGAACCTGTCCAGGGCCGCGGGTCCCGGCTGCCATGTTTTTTGTGCCAGGCGGACAGGCACGCTTTCGCAATAATTTTATTGAGCGGCGCAGGGTTATACAGCAATTTCCTGATACTTGTAGGCGTCAACATCAGCGGGTTATACCCGGCGGTGAGATACCCTTCCTCTAAGAGCCGATGCTCCAGGTCCGTGTTGGGCTGGATTCCCAAAAAGAACATCAAGGGGAAGACACGATCCTCGCCGAGGATCGAAGCCACTTTCTTATAAGATTCCACGCTTTGAAGCAAGGTCTCTTCTGTTTCATTCGGCGAATTGAGCGAATAGTTCAGAATGACCTTCCCGCGGAAACCGGCCTCGGCCAGATACCGGCAGCCATCATAGAGCCGCTCCAGTTTGAATCCCATGTGGAGATCGTTCAGGACCGCCTGCGACCCGGACGTAATGGCCACTTCCAAATCCCCCACGCCTGAACGCACCATAAGCTTTGCCAGATCGGCCGTAATCAGCGACGTTCGAATGTATCCCGACCATTCGATGTCCAACCCGTCTCGAATAATCCGCTCTAAGATTTCCGTGCATTGCGGATAGGCTTCCTTGCCGGTGATGAACTGGGCATCGGTAAACCAGAATCGTCGCGCGCCCCATTGATGGTAATGCTGGGCGATGTCTTCTACGACCATCGCCGGCGGCCGATACCGGACGCGCTTCCCTTCTATATATGGATAGAGACAGAAGGCACAGTCGTACGGGCATCCGCGTTTGCTTTGCACGCCGATACACTCACCGACGTATTCACGGTATTGAGGAAAGATCGACGTCAGGTAGGGCAAATCGACGGTCGGCGCATCCAGCAGCGGTGGGGAATGCTTGTCACCTTTCGAGACCTTCCCATTCTCACGCACGATATATCGCTCATCGTCCACGGGTTGGCCGTCGATGACCTTTAAAATGGCATCTTCGCCTTCTCCGAGAATCCCGATGGTGCCATCCGGCAGCTTTGCAATCAATTGTTCGGCAAAGGCCGTAAACGCGCCCCCTCCGATCATGATCTGCGATGTCGGAAATTTCTTTCGGATCAACCACGGATAGGAAAGATTCGCGCGAATGTCCTGATAATATCGATAGAGATGCTTCAGCCCTTGAAAGGATGCGGTCAGGCGCTTGAGCGGATTGCTGGAGTAATAAAAATTGAAGGCGTGCTCGAGCGACGCATCCCCTTCATGCGGTGAAAAGATCTGAATGTCTCGCCAGGAGAAGCAAACCAGATCCGGGGAGAAGGCCGACGCGACGTCGTATAACACACGGCCACGCTGGGACTGCGGATAGAGGGAAAGGTCCAGAATCCGTTGCCGTACATTCGGACGGCGCCGATGAATGAAATCCGCCAGATAGGTCGCCCCGATCGGGTACACCTTCTTGCATGGCAGGAACACATATAATATGGAATTCATTATCGAGCCATCAGCTATCAGCAGTCAGCAGTCAGCTTTAAGAACAGAAACTCTTGGTTCGTGCTGACTGCTGACAGCTTCTTTGCTTACTTAATTGCCACGTGGATCGCCACGATCCCGCCCGTCACATTGCGATAGTCTACGTGACGAAATCCTGCGTCCCGTAAAAGTTGACTCAATCGTTCCTGGTCGGGAAACTCGCGAATCGAAGCGGGCAGGTATTCGTAGACGCCGGTTCGATCGTGTGCGACACGCGTCCCGATCCATGGCAACAGCCGGAAGGAATACCAATCATAGAGTGCCCGTAACGAGGCTCTGACGGGCCGAGAAAATTCCAGACAAATAAATCGGCCTCCGGGTTTAAGGACCCGGCGAATTTCTGTACAGGCTTGTGTCAAATTCCCGACATTGCGCATGCAAAACCCGGCGGTCGCGGTGTCGAACGTCTCATCATGAAATCCCAGCCACTCGCCATTGGCTCGAAGACAGGAAATGGCATGGGTCAGGCCGCTCTGCTCGATCTTCTGCCTTCCTTCATGCAACATTGCTTCATTCAAGTCCACCGCCACCACGTGCCCTCTGGGTCCCATCCGGGGTGACACTAAGAGGGCCAGGTCCGCCGTGCCGGCGCCGATGTCGATGGCGCGACCTTCGTTCATTTCTGGAATGAGCGACGCCGTCATCCGCTTCCACCGATGATGCAACCCGAAGCTGAGCAGGGTGTTATTGAGGTCGTACCGGCGCGCGATCGCCGTGAACATACGCTGAACGGCCTGCTCGCGGGCCTTCCCCGACCATTGAGACACGACCCGGCCGGCTGATTCCTCAGGCCATGCGGGATCGGACGTCTGTTCTCGCAAGGGTACCATCGCATGGACGTAGCACTCGCTCAAAGACTTTGTCAAGGCAAGGGCCGTTCGCACCGAGCACCTTGTGTTCTCAGTTCGTTGCCCCTACAATCCGCGGCTGTCATGACCGTATGGAGGGACGTTATGAAGGTATGGTTCATTTTGCTGCTGCTCGGGCTCGTTCCTGAGCTGGCGCTCGCAGGAGAAATCCGAGGCGCCGTGCTGCACGGCGGGAAATCGGTCGGACAGGGTGTTGATATCGAGGTGCGTTGTGGGACCAACCTTTATTCCACCGTGACGGATAAATACGGCTCCTACCGGCTGTTTCTTCCTGAAAACGGGACCTGTCAATTGCTGGTGAAATATCAGAGTCAAGCACCATCCCGAGAGATCGTCTCATTTGATGGTTCCACCCGCTACGACCTGACCTTGGAAAAAGATGGCGACCAGTACGTGCTGAGGAGAAAGTAGATGGCGGATAGACAACGGGACGGCTGGGATAAGGCGGCGATCATTCTACAGTCTCTCGGAGGATTCGTCACGGCGGCGATCGTCGCTACGCTGGGCATCGTCGGCTCGAGCTATTTGAACGAAAAGCAAAAGATCGATACGAATGTCCGGCTCTATACCGAGCTGATGAGCAAGCGGGAGGACGCGGAGAGCGCGCTCCGAAAGGACATGTTCACCTCTATCATCGATACGTTTCTCAAGCCTCAAGCGCCGTCGCTCGACGTTCGAGTGTTGAACCTCGAACTGCTGGCGTACAATTTTCATGAGTCGCTGAATCTGAAGCCGCTGTTCGCGAGCATTGATCAGCAAATCGGACAATCCACCGACGGCCGGAAAAAGGAGTTCCGGGAGCGGTTGAACCGGGTCGCACGTGAGATCACGCGAAAGCAGATGGTGATCCTCGAAGGTGCTGGGAAGAAGTTCGACAGCAAGTTCAAGCTCGCCAGTGTCCCCACGTCAAAAAAAGGGCTGCCGGTGGAGCTTGAAGAAGCCCTGTTGTCCTTGGAAGGGATCGAGCGGGAGTTTCGGATGTATATCATGGAGGTCCATCACGAGACCCAGGAGCTTCGTGTCCGACTCGAGGTGATTACGCCGGAGCAGCCCGCTTCGGCGTTTGCGACGAACAACGTGGAGTTTTGGGTCGGCTTTTATGATTTTCCGATGATCGATCATACCCGGCTCTCGCATGACCAGCGCGTGGCGATCACAGTGAGCAACTTCGAAGAGGGGTATGCCAATATCACGACGGTCTATTTCCCGGGAGCCTATGCCGGACTCAAGGAGAAGCCGTACTATCAGGAAGTGGTGAAGGAATTGCTGAAGACTACGGAAGGCCAAGATAGCAGGAAGAATAATTGACGATAAATCCACGTCGGACTATGCTCTATCATGCAACGTTCCGCTGAATGACTCTATTGATCGGTGATGCAGAGCATGAAAAGAACCCGTGAAGCCATACTGACGCTGTTGGAATCCAACCGATCAACAATCAAGAGCTATGGGGTTCGGCGGCTTGGGCTCTTTGGATCGTGGGCTCGTGAAGAAGGCACTGAGACCAGTGACCTGGATTTCGTCGTTGAATTCGAACAGAAGTCTTTCGATAGCTACATGGATCTGAAGGCGTTTCTAGAAAAGCTGTTCGACTGCCGAGTCGACCTCGTTCTTGAAAATACCATCAAACCACGGCTTCGCAGCACGATCCTCAACGAGACGGTCCATGCCCCGGGATTATAAGATTTATGCTGAGGATATTATCGAGGCGATTGGGAAAGTCAGCAGATTCACGTTAGGGCACAGTAGGGAGACCTTCGGTGCTGATGAGAAGACCTTTGATGCCGTGGTTCGCAATTTGGAAGTCATCGGAGAAGCCATCAAGAAAATTCCTGATGAGGTTCGAGAGAGATACCCGGCCGTGGAATGGAAAAAGATTGCCGGCGTGAGGGACATTCTCATTCACGAGCACTTTGGCATTGATGTCGAGATTATATGAGACATCATTCACCACAAATTGCCCATCCTCGAAAAGCAAATCAAACACATCCTTATCGAATCCTAAGTCGCCTGCCGCTTGCCTTGCATTCATGGATGATGCATGCTCATGCATATGCGCACCACACTAAACATCGACGATGAATTGGTCAAGCGGGCGACTCGCCTCACCGGCGCGGCCGAAAAGACAGAGCTGGTGCGGCTGGGGCTCGAAGTGCTGATTGCTCGGGCCTCCGCCGACGATTGGCCGACCTGGGCGGCAGCGAGCCCCTGTTGAAAGCGATTCGGCGCAAACGCTCCGCTTCAAGATGATCGCCCTCGTGGACACCTCAGTATGGGTGGTCACTTACGAGAGCGGTCCCATGACTTAACGACGCTCCTTGAGCAAGATCGCGTGCGGTGCCATCCCTGATTGTTGGCCAACTGGCGTGCGGGAACCTCGCGAACCGACGAGTTATTGTAGATCTTCTCGCAGCTCTCCCGGTTTCTCCGACCGCCGAGCACGAGGATGTTCTCTCATTTGTCGATACCCATGGTCTATTTGGCAGGGGTTGGGATGGATTGATGTGCATCTTTTGGTGTCGGCGATCCTGGGCAGGTGTCGCCTATTGACGCATGACACCACGCTGAAGCGAGCGGCAGCCAAGTTCGACACTGGCTGACCCCTTGTTCTCCCAGTCGTCGTGAACTCCTCATTCCTCATCGAATAGTACCGTGCCTTCACTACATAAACCGCAAGCTGACGCCTCCCAGATGAAGGACGGTATGATAGACACCGTTCACTGTGGGATTACGGTTTCCGATAATCGTCCGTTCTTCGTAGAGCGCGGCTTGATAGGATACATCTACCGTCTTGACTTTGAATCCGGGGCGTTTGAGCCTAGAGTTGAGACGGAGGAATCACGAAAAGGAGCACCCAGACGAGCATCGACATCACAGGTCGCATCCTGATGAGGATGCCGATCATGATCGTCTCCATGTCGCGTCATCGCGGCTCGAGCTGCGACGTAACGTGCCATGCGTGCCGCTCCAATGCACGGCTATCATGCCGTACGACCAATCCAATGCTCAACGACTTGTTGCAATTCTATGGGATCGAACGGCTTGAGGACATAGGCCTGCGCCCCCATACTGACCGCCTGCACGGCCCGCTCCTTCGATCCCGAGGCAGTAACCATGATCACCGGCATATGCAGGTCACGGTCCCGAACCTGCTGCAACACGTCCAGGCCGTCCATGTCCGGCATTCCGATGTCCAAAATGAGACCGTCAAATGCCTCCGCTTGCATGATCTTCAACGCGTGCGCGCCATCAATCGCCGTCTCGGCACAGTATCCATAGGCGTGGAGTCGATCGGAGAGTAGCTGCCGGATGTCTGGATCGTCATCGGCGATCAACACTCGCCTGCCATTCGTTCTCGCCGCCCCCTCCTGCGGTGCGTCCAACACCGGACGAAGCGGGAGCGTGCAATAAAACTCAGTGCCCTTGCCGAGTTCGCTCCGAACCGAAATTTTTCTACCATGGAGCTCGACGAGCGTCTTGGTAATGGAGAGGCCTAAACCCAGACCTTTTGGGGCATGTTTACGCTCCTGCCCAACACGGAAGAACGGATCGAAAATCTTGCCCAGCGCATCGGAAGGAATCCCGGGACCGGTATCCTTCACTGATATCCCGGCAAAGTGAGCGCTATCCTGTACCACCCGAATAACGACTTCTCCGTCCTCCTGCGTAAACTTAATCGCATTCTGCACCAGGTTGGTCAGGATCTGAATCAATCGATCCACATCGGCCCAGACGATTAGTTCGGTATCTGGGTAGTACACGTCCAACCGCTGGCGCTTCGCCGCCGCCAGGGGACGAAGCTGTTCCTGCACCTCCACCACCCATGTTCGGACGGCCACTTCAGCCGGCAACAACTCAAGCTTTCCGGTCTCGATCCGGGTTCGGTCCAGCAGGTCTTCAATCATGCGGATGAGTCGATCGACATTGACACTGGTCCGATCGAGGTACACGTGCTGTTTTTCGCTTAGGGGGCCGGCCAGTCCCCCGAGCATGTTCTCCACGAATCCCTTGATAGACGTGAGCGGAGTCTTTAACTCATGTGAGACGTGAGAGAGGAATAAGGAGCGCATCTGATCGGCCTTTTCCAGGGCTGACGTTCGCTCACGCACCTTGGCTTCCAATCCGACGTTCATTTCTTCGATCTGCTGATACGCGGAGGCATTGTCGAGCGCGATGGCCACCTGATTGGCGACCGTCACCATCAGATCCAGGTCATCCTGCGTCAAACTGTGCTGTTGCGCCCGATCCACAAGAATCGCCCCCAGAATTCGATCCTTGGTTTTCAACGGAACCGACACCAGAGACTTCGTGCGTGTCAATACCGCGAGTTGCCGGTTGAGCGGGTGGAGCTCATCCCAGACCTCCCGGATGTCATCAATGAGGATCGGTTTGCCTTGCAGGATGACCCGGCCTTCCGGACTTTCAGGGTCAACCAGCGGAATATCGCGCGTCCGCACCACGCGTTGCAACGCTTCCGGCACTCCTAGAATTCTGGCATCGTAGGTCACCTGCCGAACCGGATCGTAAAAAGATATCATGGCCCGGTCGTAATGAAGGTCGCGAAGCAGTGTTTCCAAGACGTTCTGAAGCAACGTCTCGCGATCCAGCGTGGAGTTGAAGAGCAATCCCGCTCGGTGAAGCGCTGTCAATTGATTGACCTTGCGACGCAACTCCACCCGTATTTATTCCTGATCAACATAGGTTTCGCGCAGCTCCTCGTGCCGGACTTCGACGAATTTGACCTGCTCCTGGATGACGGCTTCCCGACCCTGGGTGTGCCTCCGCAGGCGCCGGCTGGTCGCGAGCCAGGACACGATCGCCGGAACCATCACGAGACTGAGACTTTCCATCACCATCACACTGGGGTGAAATAGACGCAAATATCCAATCGCCACGCCGGCA
>JBDUAJ010000144.1:0-7773 GCA_040004695.1 Nitrospirales bacterium
AACATCGAACGGCGGGAAAGAACTCTGCGATTTGCTGGTAATATTTGGGAACCATGTGATTTTGTTCTCGGATAAGTGTTGCGAATATCCGCTGCACTCGGATCCCAACATTGCGTGGAAAGAACGCGAGCAGGTATTCAAAATGGCTGGACAGATCGTGAGGACCATGAACATCACGCAGTCCGCTATCGGGAAGTCCGGCAAGTGGACCACCGTGGTCGCCTGCGGTGTCTTCATTCCGGTTGAAAATATCCCCAAAAGCATGCGCCGAAAAGGTTGATCTTTTCTATTCACCAATCCTTCGCCACGCTCCATTGACGCTGTAGGCTTATGACGCTCCCCACCGGCTGGCTCGGTACAGACAAAAATTTTCTAGGATTGGACGAACCATGGTGCCACCCGGACGCTGCGGGCGTGTACGTCCTGCCGGCCCCGTATGAGCACACGTCCAGCTATATTCTCGGCTCCGACCATGGCCCAGCTGCGATCATTGAGGCCTCTCAACAAGTCGAGTTATATGATGAGATCCTTGGGATCGAACCCTATCGCGCGTGGGGTGGGGTCGCGACGGCTATTGCGCTTCAATTGGAGACGAGAGTCGATCGCGACGCGGTGGACGCGATTCAGGCGTATGTCCAGCCGCATGTGAAGCGCAGCCGGTTGATTGTCACTCTGACGGGTGAACACACGGGAGCCCTTGGCGCCATTCGGGCTCATGCCAAAGCGTATCCCGATTTATGTGTCGTTCAGATCGACGCGCACGGCGATTTGCGTCAGGCCTATCAAGGGAACCCCTATAGCCATGCCAGCGTCATGGCTCGCGTCGTTGAAGATGGCCTTCCCCTGGTGCAAGTGGGGATTCGGTCCATCTCAGCAGAGGAAATCGAGCTGATCAAGCGCACGGAATCAGTGTCCACCTTTTTTGCCGCGCACATTGTCGACCCGTCTGGGCCCTATGGCGGGCAGGCGTCTCGCTGGGTGCCGGACGTCGTCAAAGCCTGTACCGGGCCTGTCTATCTGACCTTCGATTGTGATGGACTCGATGCCTCAATCGTTCCCGCTCTTGGCACGCCGGAGCCCGGTGGGTTGGGATGGTACGACGTGCTGGCGTTGGTCACTGCGCTCGCGAACGGGCCGGGTATCGTCGGAATGGATATCAGTGAGATCGCGCCCATCCCGGGGTTTGCCGCGCCGCAGTTTGCGGTGGCTCGTTTGATTTATCGCATGATTGGGCGCATCGGCGCGGCTCGGCGGTAACAGAATGCTGAAAAAGGCGTCCAACTTCGTTCTCGGCTCGCCAACATCCTCAACGTACCCCAGAGGGTACGCCTGCGGTGTTGACTTCGCCTCGTGCCTCGTTGGCCCGCCTTTTTGAGCATCCTGCCCAATTTTATTTTCCGTGCATTCGAATCTTTCTTATTCGCTACATGGCTTCTCACAAGCTAATTAAACGCTCATCGCGCCCTAAATCAGTTGCTTCGCAGTCGGCATCCGGTAAACAGACTTCGCCAACCGCCGAGCCGGCTCGCCGCATTCGGATCAATAAGTTTTTCACCGCGCAGGGGGCGTGTTCTCGGCGCGAGGCGGATACGCTCGTTGAGGAAGGGCGCGTCACCATCAATGGCCGCGTCGCCGTACTGGGCGATCGGGTTGATCCGAAAGATATCATTACGAAGGACGGCCTGATAGTTCCGTGGGGGAATGCTCGGCTGTACATCAAGTTTCATAAACCGATTGGGGTGACGACGACCAGTGAACTGCACGTGAAGGACAATATCGTTGCCGCTATCGGCCATCCTGAGCGAATCTTTCCAATTGGTCGGCTGGATAAGGATTCATCCGGTCTCATTTTATTGACGAATGACGGGGACATTGTGAATCGCGTGCTGCGAGTGGAGTATGCGCACGAGAAGGAGTACGCCGTACAAGTCGACCGTCCGTTCGATCAGGCGTTCTTGGACGGCATGGCTGCCGGAGTGATTATTCTTGGACAACGCACAAGGCCGTGTCGCCTCAGTCGAGTTGGACCCCGAGACTTTCGGATCATTCTGACCGAAGGCCGAAACCGGCAGATTCGACGGATGTGTCAAGCCCTGGGATACCGGGTGAACATGCTGAACCGTATCCGAATCATGCACATCACAATTGAGGGATTGCGAGTCGGACAGTGGAAATATCTCACGGAACGAGAGCGGACGACGTTGCTCGACACGGTGCGCACCGCCGGCAGCACGGCGGCGAGATCCTCATAAGGCCCAAGCCAATCCGGCGTTAGAGTCGGCTGACCGGAGGGTGCACGGGGACGTGGGGAGTGCCGGACATGGGAACCGATGGCGACTCATCAATGGATGGATGCAAGACGGGCCTTCCGGAGTCGGACGAAGCGTCGGTTGAAGGCCGTCCGAGCACAAGATTCAAAAAGGCGATCAAGAGACTGCCGATGAGCAGCGTGGCGCTGGTCGTACGGATCGTCTTGGTCCCCTCATCCCGCATGTCTTTCGCGACCTCTGCCACGGTTTCCAGAAGTCGATCCAACGCCAAGCTGACTTGAATGAGCTTTGGGCCCGCATTGTCAGCTGCTTGTAGTTCCGCCTTATTGCGGAGATTGGCGGCCTCTTCCGGGGACCCCGCCCCCCACAGCTGGACCAAGAGATTGATTGTGCGATTCGCGGCCGCGATGTAGGCATCGAGGCTTTGCCGGACGGCTTCAAGGTCTTGTGGTTCGCTCCGACCACTGCGTGATACGCGAAGGCTGGCGGCGGCATACCGGTCGATCGCATGCTGGATGCGAGCGCGTTGATCGGGAAGGGAGCCCGTGATTCGTTCGAACTCCTTCTTTGAAGGAGCCTCCAGTGCGCGAATCACCGTGGTGCGGTACCGAATAATATCAGCGGAAATATGCGCCAAGTCTGTCGCGCCGAGCGTGTATTCCGTGTACATGATACGAAGGTCCTGGTCGATCTCGCTCAGCGCGCGGTTTCCGATAAAGCCAAGGCCGACGATGAGCACGCTAATCAGAATCTGCGAGAGTGACGGTCGTACACGCCAGAGCGAAGCGAAGAGAGGTTTCGTCTTGTCCATAAGGAGTCCGCAGACTACAAGAGCCGCAGTCTAACAAACTACAAGCTCAAAGAGAAACGACTGAACGCCTAATCCAGGATAAATCGCCGATCCACGTGCGTCGTCAGGCCGGGATCGTTCGAGACAAACAGAACGGACCACGGCTCCTCCTTTGAGCAAAGCCGACGGAGAATTGCTTCGCGGGTGCTGGGATGGAGGCTGTGGAGAGTCCCATCGAAGATCAGGAGTTGCGGTCGTGTGACAATAGCGCGCGCGACCAAGGCTTTCTGAATTTGCGTGTTCGTCAGGGCTTTTCCTTCGGGGCGAACCGGGGTCTTGAGCCCCAGCGGAAACGCATCGACCTCCGCTTCCATCTCGACAAAGCGCAATGCCCAGACAATATCTTCATAGGAAATGGACGGCCGATCCAACGTAATATTTTCTTCGAGCGTGCCTTCAAACAAAGAGAGCTGAGAATCCAGTATGAGACCCCGATAGGTGTTCAAGGATTCCATATTCAAATCGCGTACGTCGACACCGTTATACCGGATCACGCCGAACGTCGGGACGTACAATCCGGCGAGCACTTTGGCCAATGCCGTTTTCCCGCCGCTGGTATTCGAAAAGATGGCAATCTTTTCACCCGGTGCGACGTCCAGGTTAAAGTTGGAAAATTCTGGACCCGAGTCAGGAAAAGAGAACGCGAGGTCTTTACACGTGAGCCGGAGGCCGTGAATCTTCGGATCCGGCAGGGGCACAGACACGGTTGTCGAGGAGGCATCTTTGGGCAGCGAAAAGACGAAATCCAACTCGGTCAGGGCGGTCAGAAAGTAGAAGACATATCCCAGCCGCTTTACGACTGAATCAAAATTGATCAACAGTGAGCCGACGATGACCTCCGCCGCCACCAATTGCCCCAAGGTCATTTGCCCTATGGCCAGTAGCCACCCGGCCGTCCCGATCAACGCGCTATGTACCAGCGCTTGCCAACCCACCGAGCCTAAATATTGCCGGATGAGGATCCTAAAGCGCGTCCGGCGGGCCGCGACATATTGGCCGACCAACTCATCCGTCCTTTTTAACAAGAGCGGATCGCTCACCGTCGCCTTGAAATGCGGCAAGTTGAATGAAATTTCCTGTAACCAGTGGAGCGTGTCGTACTTGGCCTGGGACATCTCGATGGTGGATTTCAACGCCCCATGGCTCAGAACGGTCACAATCAGCGTGAATCCGGTGAGCAACAGCGCGTTAAAGACGAGAAAATACGGGTGGTAGAAAACTAGGATCGTCATACCGACTATGCCGCCCACCACGACATTGATGATGTCGACCAACAGCACGGAGAGGGCGCGCTGCATGAGGACTGTTTCAAAAAAGTAGTTGGCATAGCGAGGGCGGAAGCCCTGCACGTTGAGGCGGGGCAATAGGTGGGTCAACGCAATGGCGACTCGAGCGAAGATGCGGCGCTCGAGGATTTCCACGGCATAATATTGCAAGGCGCGAAAGGCGCCGACGCAGAGCAGGGTCAACACCATGATACCGGCCAGGGTCACGATCATGATCGGCTGGATGGAAAAGGCGAACGTATTGACGAGTTCTTGGACGGTCAGCGGAATGATCAAGGAAAAGAGTCCGATGGCGAGCGCGTAGGAGACGATCAGACCGATCACGCGTCGCTCAAGCCTGAAAAGCAGACTGACGCGAGCAATCATGTCGCGGACCGACTGACTCGTGGCAAGATGCTGCATGATTAAGTCAAATAATTACGTACTCGTCCAAACGTTCGTCAGCGGTTCCTCCAGCGATCGTGCGCACGTATTATCATACCGCAGGACATCGGACCATCACATAATCTATTGGCCGGGACGGTATGCAGCCGGCACGGCCGACGGTGCCGACTTTCCCCACGTGCCAATGGCCCATTGGTAGAACGCCTGAGCTTTCTGATAATCCGCCTGCGTCCGAATCAATTGCGCCTCCGAATCCACGGCGTTGCGTTCGCGCAGGTTCACAAAGAGCACGCTCGTGGCGCCGACGCTGAATCGGAACCGCTCGCCTTCTTCCAGTGTTCTGGCGAGTTGAAGCGACTGTCCGGCAGCCGCAATTCGTTCTTTTGCACGCTCCATCGCCGACAGCGCATTATCGACATCGACCTGGACTTGCTGCTCGCGGTACTTTTGCACCAGGACAAAGCGGTCAGCTTTCCCCTGCGCTTCCATCACTTCTCCACGAGATCGTCGTTGCAAGATCGGGATTCGCATTTCGGCTCCGAAGCGATACCCTAGACCCAGGACAAATTTTTCGGGAGTCCGCGCGGGCGTCGCTTCTAGATCGAGGCTGGGGAGTAAGTTATTCTTGGCCAAGGCTAGATCGATGTTATTGAGTTTGGCTTCGATCTCCACCTCGCGAACTTCTGGGCGCAGCGCGCGCGCGACGAGCTTATCAGCCTTGACGACTTCAGCCGACGGTGGATCGACAGGTTTCGGGAAATCCCAGGCACGTTCCGCGTGGGGGGTGACAGGCGAGTCCCGCTCCCACAGGAACATCGAAAGTTTGTATTGCTCTTGTTCGACGGCCCGCGTGGAGGCAATCCATCCCTCGCGCCGGCGCTGCACTTCCTGATTGGCCTCCACCGCATCAAGCGGCGCGGCGGCTCCAGCTTTGGCGCGTTGTTCGACTTGTTTGAAGCGGTCTTCAGCCACGCGGAGCGCCCGCTTCTGGACGTCGGCAAGCTTGATCGCGGCCGTCCAATCCCAATATTGACTGGCGGCGGCGAAAAATAAATCCTGCCGGGTCTGCGCGATTTGAACGTCGGCTTTTGGGTCGGCTAAATTGGATCGCTGCAGTTCGGCATTCTCCGGGTTCATCATAAGCCCGCGCAGCAGTGGAATGAATCCCCCCAGCAGCACCTGGTTGTTGCCGTTGTTGAAGGCGAGATCCGGGATTTTCGCCGGACCGTTGATGACCTCACGCATGCCCGCGCTCCCACGGAACCCCCAGGGATGCCTGGCTTCTATCAGCGTATCGTTAAATCCGACGGTCCTTGAGTCCTGCGGTCCGCTGGCGGGAATAAACCGCTCGAGTTCCATGTCGTTCACCAACGTCGGCTCAAAGGCGCCGAGTGCCCGCAGAAGTTTTCCTTTTGCCACGATTTTTTCCGTCCCGGCTCCTTTTAACAATGGGTGAGCACGGTCCACCCATGCGAGGACCTCATCCAGGCTCAGCGGAATAGGCGGGAGCACTTTGCCGGGAGCGGACGGTTCTGCCGCCGTGAGGCTTTCGCCATGGATGACCATCATGAGGACCAGAGCCATCAAGACCTTCACACATAACACCATGATCATCTCCTTTGTAGAATAATGATGAAGGGTGGAGACAGGTCAAAGAGTGGGAGATGAACGGATCACGCACGGCAACAGTCGGCTTGCCATTGCCATAGGCGGTTACTTCGCACCTCTTCCGGCCTTCGGTAAGAGCGTGTCGAGCAGGGACGGCGGACCTTCCTGATAGTCGGGCGGGAACAAATTGAACCGCCGCCACAGTTCATACCAGAGGGGAACTCGATTGAGGATGACCCACCCCATCACTTTCGTTCCCTGTCGCACATGGGTTTGCTCCGGCCAAGGGCGATCTTCCGGGTCCGGTACGACCCAATATCGATAATTTCCCTTGCCGTCGTCCACTTGATCGATGACTTTGATAATGCCGCTGTAGGTCCCGGCCATGAGTTCCGGCCAAGCCGGCAGCGGAATCGCGGGAATCCCATAAAAGAGCAGCCGAACTTTTCGACCGACGTTCAACAGTGGCGCATCGATGCCATCGGCCTTCATCTCGACGGCTTTATCGACGCTGGTTGGAGACACGCGAAGGAGCTTATCGCCGGGCCGGACGGTTTCACCGATGCCGACTTGCGCCATACGAACTACCGTGCCGTCGATCGGGGCCAGTATCCGACTGGCCACACGGCGCTGGGTGGCATTGGACAGTCGAAGCTCGACGTTGGCGACTTGATCGGCGGCCCGGGCCGCGTCAGCGAGAGCGCCTGCTCGACTGGCTTCGGCATCGAGCAGCCGCTGAAGTACGTCTGCATTGATCTGATCGCGGCCGAAGCTAAGCGCCTTCATGGCCTGTTGCGCTTCTTTCAACATTGCTTCCGCGCCCTGCCGTTCGGCGTTACTCCCGATCGCGCCTTGAATCGCCAGCTCCAGCTCCCGCTGAGACGCCAACCCTCGTGCCGCCAACTCTTGGGTCCGGTTGACATTCAGTTCAGCGGTGTCGACGGCGACTTTAGCCGCCACGATGCGTTGCTCGGCGGCCCGCACCTTATTATCGGATTCCCGCACGCGTGCTTCTGCTGAGGGGCCGGCTGCCTTGACCACATCCTGCATGGCCTTAATACGTTCCGTCAGCTGCTCGGTTCGTTCCAGAGCGGCTATGCGATTCTGCTCCAAGGCGACTTTCTGTTTCTCCAACAGGGCCAACAGTTCCGGCGCCATGAAGTTGGGATCAACGTCGTCCATCTCTAAAATCAGTTCGCCCTGTTTGACGCGTACGCCTTCGTAGACATGCCACTTTTTAAGCCGTCCCGTGATCTGAGATTCAACGTCCTGCGGACGTTCGTATGGCGAATAGGCGGACAGCTGACCCGTGGAGGTAATCGTCTGGGTCCAAGGGACGAACGCGATGGCCAGGGCAAAAAGTAACAGCAGTTTG
>JBDUAJ010000145.1:0-7771 GCA_040004695.1 Nitrospirales bacterium
CACGATGGGAAAGGAAGGGTTGCGATTCTTTCCGTTCATCGCGACGCTCTTTCTATTTATTTTATTCAGCAATCTGTTAGGCCTCATTCCGGGATCGTATACCGTGACCAGTCAAATCATCGTTACCGCGGTCTTCGCCATCTCGGTCTACGTGATGAGCCTGGTTGTCGGGTTTGCGCGTCATGGCATCAAATTTCTTGGGATTCTCGTGCCCCCGGGCACGCCGGGCTGGCTCTTGCCGCTGATGATGCCGATTGAATTAATCAGCCAATTGGCTCGACCGATTTCACTCGCCGTCAGACTTTTTGCAAATATGACTGCCGGACATGTCATTTTAGGCGTGCTGTTCGGATTGGCCATCGCGGGAGGCGCGTTGATCGGCTGGTTGCCCTTTGCGTTTACGATTGCAATGAACGGATTGGAAGTCGGTATCGCGTTCATTCAAGCCTATATTTTTACCGTGCTGACGTGCGTCTATCTTGGCGACGCCATCACGCTGCATGGACACGGCGACTCGCACGCACACTAGTTGAAACGTGAGTGGTCAGTTCTGAGCGCGAAAGCGTCAGGCTTCACTTAAGAGGAACGCTCAACACTCAAAACCGGAGGATTAGGATACGATGGATTCTGCAGCTTCAGCGTTGTTGGGAATGGGAATGGCAGCGGCCGGCTTTGCTGGAGCCGGTGTCGGCATCGGCTATATTTTCGGCAAAATGATCGAGGCGGTTGCACGTCAGCCCGAAGCCGAGGGCCGGGTCGCCAAGTATATGTGGATCGGCTTCGCGCTGGTCGAAGCGATTGCTCTGTACGGTCTTGTCATTGCTTTCATTATCATGGGACTGCGCAAGTAGATTAGGCTCCCGCGGGTCATCTCTGACGCTTCCAAAGGAAAGACCATGCCACAGTTTGAATCCCACTTTTTCTCGTCGTTGATCTTTTGGGAAATCGTCTCGTTCGGCATCCTGTTATGGGTCCTGTATAAATACGCGTTCCCGCCGATTCTTGAGACGTTGGAAACACGTGAGCGAAAGATCCGGGAGAGCCTCGAACAAGCCGAGCGTCTTCGTGTCGAAGCGGAACGGAGAATGCAGGAGTATGAAGCCAAACTGACCGTTGCCTCCCGCGATGCCGAGGCGGTACTGATCCAAGCCAAAGAGCGGGCGCAGCGCCTGTTGGACGAAAATGAGCAACGTTTGGGGGCGGAAGCGGAACGCGTGAAAGCGGATGCCGCTCGGGAGATTGACCAGGAGCGCCGTAAAGCAATACAGGAGATACGCAACCAGGCGACCGATCTCGCGTTGCTCATCGCAGAAAAGGTGGTCGAGCGGAGCCTGACGGATGCCGACCACCGGCGCTTAGCGGACGAGGCGCTTGCGGCTGTCGTGAAGACCTATCAGAGTTAATTTTCTTCCTGGGAAGGTGAGCCTCACACGCTGGTCCAGAAGCCATCCAGTCTGACCGGAAGCGCGAGCACCTTTCAACAAAGCACTGATCGTTGTGATATGTCTGAAGTCTAGGCTCGGCTGAATTACACTGGTGAGCAGGGGACCGCGTTCGGGTAGGTTACATGCTGAAGGTACGTCCCCGCTGTGTCCGCGTGGCTGATGGAACTCACTTCGATTTCACACGCCCCCGCTACACGCTTCCCCGCTGATAGCCTTCCAGGTCAACTGTCACAAACCGGAAGCCCACCTCCTTCAATTGTTGAATAATGCCGCGTCGGCGGGCATTATGTTGTAGAACCGCCAGACCATCATCGTCTAGTTCCAGACGGGCAATGTCCCCATGATCGCGCACACGAAACTGGCGGAAGCCTTCTCGAAACAACGTCGCTTCAGCCCGTTCCACGCGGCTTAACTTCTCTCGGGTGATGACCGTGCCCCGAGGAATGCGTGAAGACAGACAGGCCGCGGCCGGCTTATCCCAGTTCGACAGTCCAAAGTCTTTCGCCAGCATCCGCACGTCAGCTTTGGTGAGGCCCGCTTCAGCTAACGGACTACGGACCCCGCGCTCACGAGCTGCGACAAGACCCGGTCGGTTGTCGCCCAGGTCGTCCGCATGTGTGCCGTCTACAATGGCGCCAAGTCGAAGATCCTGCTGGAGGCGCCCCAATAGTTCATAGAGATCTGTTTTGCAGTGGTAACAGCGGCTTGCGTCGTTACGGACGAAATCCTCTATCTGAAGTTGGTCAGTTGGCAGCATGATGTGGCGCACGCCGATCTCGGCAGCGACCCGCCGCGCTACGTCTAACTCGATATCGGGGAACGTCGGCGAAACAGCGGTCACCCCAATGGCCTGGGCACCCAGAGCATCGTGAGCCACCTTCAAGACAAGGGTGCTGTCGATCCCGCCGGAGAAGGCCACCACCACTGAGTTCATGGCCTTCAGCAGCGCCTGCATTTTATGGAGTTTGTCCGGCAGCGTGACATCGGCAGCGGCGATCGTGGTCGACATGGTTAGGATTTCACTTTCGCCTTGCTCTGGTTTGCCACGACCACGAGGGCATAGCGATGGGGATGTAAATACTGTTTCGCGACACGCAGCACGTCGTCTTTCGTGACCTGCTCGATGAGTTTCGGATAGCGGCTAAAGTAGTCAAGACCGAGCCCGTAGAGTTCCACCAACGCCAGTACTTCAGCCAGTTTGGAGATCGTGTCTACGCGAAGCGGGAAGCTTCCCACCAAATAGGTTTTGGCATCCGACAATTCCTGATCTGTCACCGACGCTTCCCGAATTCGGTTGAGTTCGGTGACCACCCCCGTGATCGCTTGATTTGCCGCTTCATTTCTTGTCTGAAGACTGATGATAAATGGTCCGGGCATCAGGTTCGCCTCGAAATGGCTGCCGACGTGGTAGGCGAGTCCTTGGTTGTCACGGATGGAGTCCATGAGGCGAGAGGAAAATCCTCCGGCGCCGAGAATGTAGTTCATGACCGTCACGGCATAGTAATCGGGGTTCGTCCGACTGATTCCGACGTGCCCCATGAGGATCGTCGCTTGCGTGAGATCTTTCTCAATTAACTTAACGACCGATTTCTCCAGTTGATGCGACGGGGCGAGAGCCCGTGCGCTATTATCTCCACGCTTCCACGCTCCGAATCGTTTTGCGATCTGCGCGCGTGCTTGATCGACCGTGATGTCTCCCACAATAGTGACCACGGTCTGATTCGGGATATATTCGCGCGCATAGAATTGAACTACATCGGCGCGCTTAAGCTTAGGAAGGGTGTCCTCCGTTCCGGTGATCGGCCACCGGTAAGGATGGCTCGGGAAGACGATTTGTTTAAAGGCCTTGCCGGCCACCTGTCCGGGATCGTCTTTCTCGCTTTGCATCTCGCCCATGATTTGGCTACGGACCCGTTCCAGTTCGTGGTCAGCAAAGGCTGGATGGAGCAGGATGTCGGCCAACAGGTCAAATCCCAGTTCAATATCCTTCTTCAAGACCCTGGCGGATGCGGTCGTGAAGTCCTCGCCGGCTTTAGCTTGAAGGGCGCCTCCAACAAATTCGATCTGTTCGGCAATTTGATTGGCCGACCGTGAGGTGGTTCCTTCGTCCAGTAAACCGGCCACCAGGTTGGCAAGTCCCGCCTTGTCCGCAGGGTCGTGGGCCGCACCGGCCTTGATCAACGTATGGATCTGTACGATCGGCAGGGCATGCTGCTCCTGCACCAGCACCGTGAGCCCGTTCGGCATCACAAACCGAACCGGGTTGATGTCGGCCGCATAAGTCACGTGATCAGAGCCAGACCACAACATGGCCACCAGAAAGATTGAGAGAATGGAACGCATCATGACCTGCCCAATCACCATCTTAATGTCGCTCGCTCACGGCAGCCGATTCACCGGGGGGAGCAATCGGGATGAGCGTGCCGACCGTGCGCGTATTTGGGGTCAGATATTGATGGGCTACTCGCTGCACATCCTGCCCTGTGACGCCGCGTATCCGTTCAAGAAATTTATCGATATGCCGCCAGCCGGCGCCGACCGTCTCGGCCTGACCGAGCACCATCGCTTGCCGAAAATTGGAGTCCTGGCCAAAAAGATATTCGGCTTCCACCTGGTTTTTCGCCCGTTGAAGCTCTTGTTCGGTGGGAGGGCTGTCTTGGACTCGTTCAAATTCTCGGTACAAAGCGTGTTCGACGTCTTCAATTTTTGACCCCGGTTTCACGACGGCAAAACAATACAGCAGTTCGGGATCGGTCTGCAGCAGGTTGTACTCCGTTCCCACCGCCAGCGCAATTTTCTGTTCATACACGAGGCTTCGATAGAGCCGAGAACTCTTGCCGTGCGAAAGAATGGACTCGAGGAGCGTCAAGGCATAGGAGTCATCACTGGTATAGTTCGGCACCCGATACCCGACCATGGCGAAGGGCAGCTCGGCCTCTCGCTGGAGGATAAACCGGCGCTCGCCCCTCTGGTCGGGTTCCACGACACGCTGGGCGGGGGGAGTAGGACCTTTCGGGATTGGTTCAAACAGACGTTTAATGGTCTCGATGAGTGTCTCGGCTTTGAGGTCGCCGACCACGACCAAGGTCGCGTTGTTCGGACTGTAATAGGTATCGTAATACGTTTTCAAATCTTCCAGCGACATCGCATTGAGATCCGAAAACCAGCCGATGACCGGCCAGTGATACGGGTGCATGAGGAAGGCTTGCGCAAAGAGGATCTCGACCAAGGAGGATTGCGGGTCATCTTCGGTGCGCAGGCGCCTTTCTTCTTTCACCACCTCGCGCTCGAGTTGGAATTCTTTCTCGTTGAGCCGCAAGCCTTGCATGCGGTCGGCTTCAAGCGACAGGGCCAATTCGACGCGGTCGGCGGCTACATTTTCAAAATACGCCGTGAAGTCTTGGCTCGTAAATGCGTTGTCATTGCCGCCGTTCTTGCGGATCATTCGTGAGAACGTGCCTTTCGGGTTCCGCTCTGTTCCCTTGAACATCATGTGCTCGAGCATGTGTGACAGTCCGGCTCGTCCCATGACCTCATTCCGCGATCCGACCTTGTACCAGATCTGGACGGTCACCACGGGCGCTTTGGGGGATTCCACGAGCAGGACTTTAAGGCCATTGGTCAAGACATACTCATGGACGGAGGATGCGACATCCAATGCCGTCGCTTGCGAGGAAGGCCAGAGAAAGAGACCAAGCCACAGCGCCATGCCGGTCATGAAGGTCCGCGTAGGAGCTCGTCTATACGTGTGCATGATGTCCTTCACAACAGGGCGCGTGCTGACTAACAATGCGCGCCCGCCGGAGTCAAGAGAACCGGTTTCTGGCGCGGAAGATCACCCAGTTGACCGCAAGCCCCGAGGACGTCACGGCCCTTACTCTTTCGAACAAAGACATCAAGTCCCGCTCGCCGCAGCACGCTCTGAAACTGCAGGACAACGGCTTCATCGGGCCGGCGGAATGCATTGTCGGCAAATTGATTGAACGGAATCAGATTGACCTTGCATCGGATACCGTTCAGCAGTTTCACCAGTCGTTTGGCATCCTGCTCGGTATCATTCACGCCTCCCAGCAAAACGTATTCGAACGTCAGTCGTCGGTGAGGTGAAATCGGATACTGTCGGCATGCGGCTAATAGGCGATCGAGCGGATGGAGTCTATTGACAGTCGGCATCAATCGGTCACGCTGTGCATTCGTTGTGGCGTTCAGTGAGATGGCCAGATTGACACCCAGTGCCGCGACATCCTGAAGACGTGAGGCCATGCCGGCCGTGGAAAGGGTAATCCGGCGCGCTGGAATTCCCAGGCCCCAATCAATATTGGTCACCGTTGCGACCGCGTCGGCGACGGCATCGAAGTTGGCCAATGGCTCGCCCATCCCCATCAATACCAGGCTGGTCAGCCGTTCACCGGGCTCCAGATGATCCTGCACGGTCATCACTTGATCGACGATTTCATGTGCGTGAAGATTTCGTTTCAATCCCATCGTCGCGGTGAGACAGAACCGACAATCGAGTGTGCAGCCGACTTGGGTTGAGAGACAGAGTGTCAAACGGCCGGCGTCCGGAATCAGCACGCTTTCAATGGATAAATCATCTTCAAGGCGTGCCACAAACTTCCTCGTTCCATCGGACGATCGTAGTATCTGTACCGTTTGAAATCGCATGATGCGGGCGCGCTGTCGAAGTTGAGTTCGCTCGACCTGTGAAAAGTCGGTCATTTCATCGATCGTCCTCACCCGTTTCCGATAGAGCCACCGAAAGAGCTGAGAGGTTCGGTAGCGCGGCCAACCGAGTTCCTTGATGAGTTGCTCAGCGGCGGAAAAATGAAGAGACAAGAGATTGAGCGGGTGCTCACGCGAAGGATCGGCATGAAATAACGGGACCGGCAACATAGGATCAGACTAACACAGCGGAAAATTCCCTGACAAGCAAGGGCTGGTCACTTCATGGACCTTGGGGCGATTGCTTTGCTATAATGTCGACGGCCCATCAGTATTGCGCGGTATTGCGGTAATTGTTTTGAATGAGACCTTCTCTCGCAGCGCTTGTCCTCCTGCTGATTACCACCATTTCATCTTCGAGCCTTGCCCAACAGGATTCCCCAAACGATTCCGTCAGCGATTCCGTAAGCCTCGCTCCCGACATACCGGATGTTTCGTGTGAATCCGCCGAGGCCTGTTATCGCGTCGCATTGACGATTGAGGACGGGACTGTGTCGCAACAGGATCGCGTGCGTAGAAAACTCGAGCGATTGCGCCTCGTCCCGCTTCGGGAACCGGAATCGGTGTGGGCCAAACGCGCTCAGCTGCTTATAGGGCTGCTGTTGATGGAGTCGGATTCGGGTGACGCTGTGCGGCAACTTCAGGCCTCGCAGCTCGATTGGCCGTTGCTCGACGATTATGTCAGATTATGGACCGGTGAAGCGCTCCTAAAGCAGGGAGACGCCTCTCAAGCCGCCGTGCTGTTTGAATCCATTGTTGAAGCTCCCGATAGCATTCTCTTGGGACGCGCGTCGTTTCGGTCAGGAGAGGCTTGGTACCGAACAGGGCAATGTGCGCACGCCATTGACCCGTTGCTCAGGGCCATCGCGCTCGCACCCCAGGATCCTTCTGCTCCTACCGCTCAGTTCATGCTGGCGGACTGCGAGTCACGAGAGAATCGCATAGCCGACAGCCAGGCGGCCTTTCGACACTTGTGGGTTCGCTATCCCAATTCGCCGGAAGCGCGAGAGGCGACGGTGCGGCTGTCACTCATGACACACAATGGACCCTGGCGGCCGACGCCTGATGAACTATTCAGCCGAGCCACCGCTTTACTGACGCTGGCGCTCCATGCTGATGCGGCGGAGGAGTTGCAGAAATTTTTATCACTCGCACCACAGCATCCGAAGCGCGACGAGGCGAAATTTAAGCTGGGAACAGCCCTGGTCCGTTTGAAACGGTACGATCAAGCGCGCGACGTGTATCGCGCCCTGGCGAGTGGACAGTCCGCCCAAGCGGGTGAGTCGGCTGTATGGCTTGCGAGGGTGTATCTCAGGCAGGACGCCGGTGATCGCCTATTAGGCGTGCTCTCCTCGCTACCCAGTACAGTCCTGTCCGGTGACCAGAAGGCCATGATCTTTATGCTGTCGGGAATTTGGTTGGACGACCAAGGGCAGTATGAGAAGGCGGAGCTCAAATATCGTCAGGCGGCGCAGGCGGCCGAAGGCAACAG
Organism: Nitrospirales bacterium; assembly: GCA_040004695.1. Lineage (GTDB taxonomy): Bacteria > Nitrospirota > Nitrospiria > Nitrospirales > Nitrospiraceae > JAICXS01. Next base: position 7,660 of record JBDUAJ010000145.1, read on the forward strand.
TCAGCGGTTGGAGGCGCTGTGGCGTATCGGATGGATTCACTATCGCACTGGGCAGTATCAGACCGCGGTAGAGGCCTTTCAGAAACTCGTGTCAGGGGCTGAAGATGCTCAA